>NZ_JAPEOB010000001.1:4339338-4709008 GCF_026341775.1 Streptomyces sp. NBC_00654
GAGGGCGCGGAAGTCCTGGTCGCCAGCGAGCCGTTCGGAGTCGACCGTCCGGAAGGGGAGGAAGCCGTCACCGCCGCCGCACGGGCGGCCGGGCTCCCCGCGACAGCCGCCCACCGGATCACCTCGCTCTACGGCCTGCACAAACGGACCCGTACCGCCGTGATCAACGCGGCCATCCTGCCCCGCATGCTGGCCACCGCCGATCTCGTCGACGCCTCCATCGTCAAGGCGGGCGTCACCGCGCCCCTGATGGTGATGCGCTGCGACGGCGGAGTGATGTCCCTGGACGAGATGCGGCGCAGACCACTGCTGACCGTCCTGTCCGGCCCGGCGGCCGGCGTCGCGGGCGCGCTCATGCAGGAGAGGATCAGCGAAGGCCTGTTCCTGGAGACCGGCGGCACGTCCACCGACATCAGCGTCGTGCGGCGCGGCAAGGTCGCCGTCCGGCACGCCGTCATCCTCGGCCGCACCTCCTACCTCAACGCCCTGGACGTACGCACCGTCGGCGTCGGCGGCGGCTCCATGGCGCGCGTCGATGGCGGCAGGATCATCGGCGTCGGACCGCGCAGCGCGCACATCGCCGGGCTGCCGTACGCCTGCTTCGCCTCCCCCGACGACCTGCGCGACGCCACCGTCACCACCATCCGGCCGCTGGACGACGACCCGGCCGACTACGCCGTCATCGAGGCGGCGGGCGGCCGCTACGCCCTCACCATGACCTGCGCCGCCAACGCGCTCGGCCGGGTGCCCGAGGGCGACTTCGCCCGCTGCGACCCGGCCGTGGCCCGTGCCGCGATCGCCCCGCTCGCCGCACACCTCGGCGTCGACGTACCGACGGCCGCGTCCAGGATCCTGGACGCCGGCACCGCACAGGTGAAGACCGTCGTCGATGCCATGGTCAAGGACTACCGGCTCGACACGGACGCCGCCGTGCTCGTCGGCGGGGGAGGCGGCGCGGCCTCCGTCACCCCGCACCTCGCCGCCACCAGCGGCATGGAGGGCCGGATCGCCCGCAACAGCGAGGTCATCAGCCCGATCGGCGTCGCCCTGGCCCTCGTCCGCGAACAGATCGAGCGGATCATCCCCGGCGCGGGAGAGGAACAGATACTGGCCGTCCGCGCCGAGGCGGAGGCCGCCGTCGTCGCCCAGGGCGCCTCGCCCGACGGCGTCGAGGTCGAAGTGACCGTCGACCCGCAGACCAGCACGGTACGGGCCGTGGCCACCGGCGCCACCGAACTGCGCACCCAGGACCGGGCCCACCGCACCGGCGAGGACGAACGCCTGCGCACCGCCGCCGCCAGCCTCGGAACCGCACCGGCACATGTCGAGGTACTGGCGGGCACCTCGGCGCACACCGTGTACGGGACCGAGATACGCCGACGCCTCCGCGCCGTCCGCCGCCCGGTCCGGGTCATCGACAGCGACGGCGTGATCCGACTCCACGCGGCGGACGCCCAGGTGGAGACGACCACGGTGGGCCGTGCGCCCGAAGTGCTCGCCGCACTCGTACGGGACACCACCTCGTACGGGGACGGCGGCGTCCGCGCCCCCGCCGTACGGCTGCTCATCGGCTCCCGGATCGCCGACCTCTCCGGCGTACTCGACCCCGAGCCGCTGCTCGCCCTCGCCCGCAGCGAACTCAAGGCGCGAGCCGCCGACGAGCCGGTCGTGGCAGTACTGGAGGTACGGACATGAACAACGCGACGGGCAAGGGGCGAAGGACGTCTCCGCACACCGCCGACGACCTCGAACTCGCGGTCGATCTGCTCGCCGGCACCCCCACCCACGAAGGCCGCGACCGGGCCCTGCTGCGCCAATGGGCCCGGACGGCCGAGGAGTTCGGGACGCGGCTGCCCGCCGTACGGCACCGGGCACGCGTCGTGGAGTCCGACGGCGGGCTGGACCTCGGTCTGCTCGCCCGCTACACCACCCGGCCCGAACCCACGATCGAGGTCTTCACCGACTCCTTCGCCCGCGCGGAGGAGATCGTCGAGGCGCGCGGCTGGCGTCACTGGTTCCCCGCCGGTTCCCTCCGCGCCGCCGCCCTCGCCCACGAGGCCGTCCACGAACAGCTCCACCACGGCCCGGCACGGGCCGCCCTCAAACAGGCGCTCGGCCACACCGTCCTCCGGCTGGGCCGCCACCGGCTGCTCGGCCATGTCGTGGGCGCCGAGGAGATCGCCGCCCACGCCCACGCCCGGACCGTCTGCGGACTCGGCCGCAGCCCCCTCCTGATCACCGCCGCGCTCGCCGGAGCCGGTACCGCTCCCGCCCCGCACGGAAGAGAGAACTGACCGTCATGGGTCTCGTCATCCTGCTCATCATGGCGGCCGGAGTCGCCGCGATGCTCACCCGCAGACTCCCCACCGCCTTCGCCCTGGTGCTGCTCGCCGTCGCCATCGCCCTCGTCTCCGGCGCCCCGCTCACCGGCAAGGAGAGCGTGCTGCAGACCGTCCTCCAGGACGGCGCTCCCGCCCTCGCCGCCACCATGATCGCCGTACTGCTCGGCTCCTGGCTCGGCAAGCTCCTCGACGAGACCGGCATCGCCGGAACCCTCGTCCGGAAGATCATCGAATTCGGCGGCGACCGCCCCACCGTGGTCGCACTCGGAGTGCTGGCGGTCTCCGCCCTCGTCGGCACGGTCACCGGCTCCGCACCCGCCGCGATGCTCGCCGGAATCATCGGCATCCCCGCCATGGTCGCGGTCGGCATCCCCAGGACCACCGCGGCCGGCACCATCCTCATGGGCATCGCCGTCGGCATCCCCTTCGAACTCCCCGTGTGGCAGTTCTTCTCCACCGCCCTGGAACTGCCGATCCCGACCGTCCGCGGTTTCATGATCAAGCTGTTCCCCTTCGCGCTCGTCGCCGCGGTCCTCTTCGTCCTCGTGGAGTCCCGCCGCCGCGGCGTCGAACACGCCTGGGCCTTCAGGCCCGCGACGGCCAGGCCCGCCTCACGGCGCGCGAAGCTCGGCGACGCCCCCTGGTACGCCCTGCTCACCCCGGTCGTCCCGCTGGTCCTGGCCCTCGGCCTCGACGTGCCGATCATCCCCTCGCTCCTGGCGGGCGTGCTCTACGCGCTGGTCACCACCACCCGCCCCGGCGGAATGAACAAACGGCTGCTGCGCACGCTCTACGGGGCCTTCGAGGTCGCCGCCCCGCCGATCGCCCTCTTCATCGCCATCGGCATCCTGCTCGCCGCGGTGAAGCTGCCGGGCGCCGTCGAGGCACTCGAACCCCTGGTCAAGGCGGTCAGCCCGCAGAACGCCGTGCTGTTCGTCCTGGTGTTCACCCTGCTCGTCCCGCTCTGCCTCTACCGGGGCCCGCTCAACGTCTTCGGTCTCGGCGCGGGCATCGCGGGCGTCCTCATCGCTGCCGGGATCTACCCCGCCACCGCCGTCCTCGGCCTCGCCACCTCGTACAACCAGGTCTTCGGCGTCGCCGACCCCACCAGCACCCAGACCGTGTGGAGCGCCCAGTACGCGGGGGTCACCCCGCAACAGGTCATGCTGCGCACCCTCCCGTACGTCTGGGCCGTCGCCCTCGGCGGCTTCTGCGTCACCGCCGCCACGTACCTCTGAGCACCTCCGGGACGCGGCAGCGCGCGGGCCGCGCCCCGGACCCGCGCACTCCGCGCCGATGGGGAGGAGACATGCGAAAGGAGCAACAGGCGCGTACGGATGGGGCATTGGTCTACGCCAAGAGCATCCGTCCCTGTATTCTCATCAGTGGCCAACAGCACAGCATCCCCCCACCCAGGTTGCGTGCCGGCACGGGCAACACCCGCAGAACTCTGCCCCAAGCAGCCGGGTCCCCCCATTCGCCGCCTCCAGGAGGTCACGGTGAACGTTCGTACCAGAAGCACGGCCATCATCGGCACCATCTGCCTCATCGCCTCCCTCGCCCTAGCCACGGCGTCCGCCGACGAGCCCGCCCCGGCGGATCGGGCGGCGAAGGTCGCGCTCACGAAAGTGGCCACGGCCCAGAGCCCGACCGCCGGTGCCGCCGGACCGGGCGACACGGTCTGGATCGCCGAACGCGCCGGCACCGTACGCGTCCTGGACGGTCAGAACCTCGGCGAGCCGGTCCTCGACATCTCCGACGAGACCACCACCGACGGCGAACGCGGCCTGCTGGGCATCGCGTTCGACAAGGAGTTCGCGCACTTCTACATCTCGTTCACGGACCGTGAAGGCACCAGCACCGTGGACGAGTTCGGTGTGCGGGACGGCAAGCTCCAGCCGGAGACCCGGCGCACCGTCCTGACGCAGACACAGCCGTACTCCAACCACAACGGCGGCGACATCAGGTTCGGCCCCGACGGTTATCTCTACATCGCGTTCGGCGACGGCGGCGGGGGCGGCGACCCGGAGGGCAACGGGCAGAACCTCGGCACGCTGCTCGGCAAGCTGCTGCGGATCGACCCGGCCGGCGGCGAGCCGTACGCGATCCCGGAGGACAACCCCTTCGTCGGCGTACCGAACGCGAAGGGCGAGATCTGGGCGTACGGGCTGCGCAACCCGTGGCGGTTCTCCTTCGACGCGGGCACGGGCGACCTGCTCATCGGCGACGTGGGCCAGAGCGCCTGGGAGGAGATCGACTGGGCCCCGGCGGACAGCGAGGGCGGGGAGAACTACGGCTGGTCCGAGATGGAGGGCAACCACGCCTTCCGGGGCGGCACCGAGCCCGCGAACCACGTCCCGCCGGTCCACGAGTACGACCGCAACGGGCTGGGCTGCTCGGTGACCGGTGGATACGTCTACCGCGGGGACGCCATCTCGGCCCTTGAGGGACAGTACGTGTTCAGCGACTACTGCGACGGCACCATCCGCGCGCTGCGGATCGAGAACGGCGAGGTGACGGGCGAGAGCGACCTCGGAGTCAACGGCGGCGAGGTCATCTCGTTCGTGGAGGGCGGCGACGGCGCGCTGTACGTGCTCGCCATCGGCGGCAGCGTCTCCCGTATCGATCCGGCGTGACCGTCATGGGATGAGGGCCGTACGGAGTATCAGGCCGGGCCCGGTGAGCCGATCCCTCGGCACACCGGGCCCGGCCTGCTTCGCGGCTCGGTCCGCCGTGTCCTTCGGACAACTGCCGGGGCCGGTGAGCGAGGTCCCGGCGCGGCGGTCGAGGTGCGGGCAGGAGAGTGCGGCACCCAGCGAGGCCCCCCCCCGGCATCGCCGCCCCAGGGGCTGCCAGCAGGATGGCCTGATGACGCATACCGAAGATGAGGCGACTGCCTACGCCTGGAACGCTCTCGGCGGGCGGGCCGAACTGGTCGGGGGAGTGTCGTACGCGGGGGCGAGCGGGGTCCTGCCCGCCCGGCTGCCGGTGCGGGAACTAGCACGGGCCACCGTGGGCGTGTGCTCGCTGGCAGCCGCGGAACTGCTCGCGCGGCGGAGCGCGGGAGCCGTTCCGGCGGTACGGGTGCACGAGGCCGCGGTGGCCACGTCGTTCGTCAGCGAGCGACACCTGCGCATCGACGGCCGGGCACCGGCATCGTTCGCACCGCTGTCCGGCTTCTGGCGTGCGGCGGACGGCTGGGTACGCACCCATGCCAACTACCCGCACCACCGGTCCCGCCTGCTGAGCGCACTGGGCCTGCCCGACTCCGGCGATGACCGGACGATGACCGGGCTGCTGTCGGACGAACTGGCCGCGCGCCCGGCACGGTCCGTACAGGAGGCCGTCCACGCGGCGGGCGGCCTTGCCGTGGCGGTGGCCCGGACCCCGATCCGGGCCGGAATCCCGCTGGCCGAGACACGGCTCCTCGGGGAGAGCGGTCCGCGGGCACTCCCGCCGGCCCCGCTGCCGGCCAGCGGTGTGCGGGTCCTCGATCTGACGCGGGTCATCGCCGGTCCGGTCGCGTCGCGCACACTCGCCCTGCTGGGAGCGGACGTACTGCGTGTGGACCCGCCTCAGCTCATGGAGGACGGGGACGCCCACGCCGACACCGGATTCGGGAAGCGGTCGACACTGCTGAACCTCTCCGGCCCCGAGGACCGGCGGGTCTTCGAGGAGCTTCTCGGCTCCGCAGATGTCGTCCTCACCGGGTACCGGCCCGGCGCACTGGACCGGTACGGGCTGGCCCCGGACGCACTCCTCGCCGGGCGCCCCCACCTGATCGTCGCCCAGCTGTGTGCCTGGGGGTGGTCGGGACCCTGGGCGTCGCGGCGTGGTTTCGACAGCCTGGTCCAGGCGGCGAGCGGTATCGCCTCGGTCGAGGCGTCGGCCGACGGCTCCCCGGGAGCGCTGCCCGCACAGGCGCTGGACCATGGCACCGGGTACCTTCTCGCGGCCGCGGTGCTGCGTGCCCTGACCGACCGGCAGACGTCCGGCGGTGGGAGGCATCTGCGGCTGTCCCTCGCCGGTACCGCGTCCTGGCTGCTGCACGGCATCGTTCCGGCACCGCTCGACGGCGAAGCCCACGCCCCGCGGCCCTGGCTGTCCAGGACCGCATCGCCCTACGGCATGCTCGACCACGCGCTGCCGCCCGTGCACTACGACGGGG
Organism: Streptomyces sp. NBC_00654; assembly: GCF_026341775.1. Classification (NCBI taxonomy): domain Bacteria; kingdom Bacillati; phylum Actinomycetota; class Actinomycetes; order Kitasatosporales; family Streptomycetaceae; genus Streptomyces; species Streptomyces sp. NBC_00654. The sequence goes on from NZ_JAPEOB010000001.1 coordinate 4,345,849, forward strand.
CACCTCGCAACTGGAGCCGTCCGCCCACCGAGTGGGGCAGCGATCTGCCTGCCTGGGTACGCGTCAGAGCCGGTGCTCGTCCCGCAGACCGGGGGCGCCGGCCCGGCCGGACGACGGAGTCCTGATCGCCGGCCGGCCGCGGTAGGAGGCACCCGGTGCCCCTACCGGTCGGCCCTGTTCAGGCGGGCAGGGGGAACCGGGCCCATACGGCCTTGCCGGACTCGCCGGCGGGTTTCCAGCCCCAGTCCTCACTGAGCGCGTTGACGATGGGGAGTCCGCGGTGGTGTTCGGCCAGGGGTGCCGGCCGGGTGAGACATGGGCGCCGGCCGCTGGGGTCGTAGACGACGCAGAGCAGGCTGTGGGGGCGCCGGGTGAGGGCGAGCCAGACGACGTGGGCGTCCGTCGCGTACGGGGGAGTGCGGCGGCCGTGGCGCACCGCGTTGGCGACGAGTTCGGAGGCGACCTGCACGGCATCCTCGCGCACGGCTTCCAGGCCCCATCTGCGCAGGACGTCGGAGGCGAACCTTCGCGCCTCGTGGAGGCAGGAGGTCGTTTCCCCGATCCGGTACGCGGCGAACGGGGGCGCGCCGAGGCTGAGATGGGCGGTCAGGTCCTGGGGGCCGGGGGTCCGGCCGCGGGGGGCGCGGACCGGGGCGGTGTGCTGCAGGTGGTGGGTCTCCGGCATGTGTGTCTCCCCCCGTCGTGAGCGTGTGCGGCACGCTCACCGCATTTTGTCCCGCTACCTGGCGCCGTGATGCTCGTTTTGAAAGTGCGGCTGAAATTTCAGGACGCCCCTGATCGCACATTCTTTCCCTTTCGGGGGTGGGGAGAAGGTGTGGCGGGGTGGATACAGGAACAGGAGTGAGCGTGATGACGCAGGTCAACGGCGTGAGTGCCGAGGCGATCCCGGGTGCGGTATGGCACAAGAGCATCCGGAGCAATGCCGGGGGGAACTGTGTGGAAGTAGCCCGTCTGGAGGGGGGAGAAATCGCGATGAGGAACTCCCGTTTCCCGGCGGGGCCCGCCCTGGTCTACACGCCGGCGGAGATGCAGGCGTTCCTTCTCGGCGTGAAGGACGGTGATTTCGACTTCGCCCTGTAAGGGCTGCCAGATTTATGGCCAATGGGTGATTCCCGGGACCGGCGCTGCCATACTGACTCCCCAGTGACCGGCTCCCAGGGGAGGTATCGCCATGACCGGCAAGCACGTGGAGACCCTCTCCATACGCGGGTTCGCACCCCGCCCCCACCTGGGCGCGGCGGCCCACCGCAGGGCTCTGGGCGAACATCTCCGCCAGTGCCGCATCGGCGCGAACCTCACCGGCAAGTACGCGGCCCGGAGGATCGGCACATCGGCACCGACGGTGAGCCGGCTGGAGAAGGGCGAGCGCACGGAACACGCGGGCCGTCATGCCACGGCCCTGCTCGGGCTGTGCGGGATCACCGATCGACGGGAGCTCTCCCACGCGCTGTCCATCGCGGCGCAGGGAGAGCGCCCTGATGTCTGGGAGCCGTTCGGCGGCTCAGTGGCCCGCTGGGTGCAGCCGCTGCTCGCCCTGGAGCCGGCGGCGCAGCGCATCATGTCCTACGAGCCGCAGTTGGTTCCCGGCTGGCTGCAGACACCCGAGTACGCCCAGCTGGTGATGCGTGCGGGCTTTCCCGACGCGTCGCAGAAGGAGATCGAGGACCGGGCCGCGGCCCGGGTCAGCCGGCTGAAGATGTTCCTGCGCGCCCAGGACCCGCCCGCACTCGTCGCGGTCATGGACGAGGACGTGCTGCGGCGCCCGGCCGGCAGCCCCGGAGTGATGTACCGGCAGATCGAGCACCTGATCGCCCTTCTCAAGGGCGACCTGCGGCACCGCATCAGCCTGCACATCGCCCCGCTGTCGATGGGGATGACCGGAGCTGTGGGACATCCGATCGTGCACCTGCGGTTCGCGGACGCGCTCCTGTCCGACTTCGTCTATCTGGAGCAGAGCGAGAGTGCCCGGTGCGTCGAGGGCGAGGGCGAGGCCGAGCGCTACCAGTCGAGGATCTTCAGCCTCTCCTGCATGTCCCACCCGGCCGATCAGACCCTCACCCAGCTGGAGGACCGGCTCGACGAGCTGGCCGTCACCCTGTCCTGAACACCGCGCGCCGGGCCGTCAGCGGACGATCCCGGCGCCGCCGAACTCCTCCCACTCGAAACTGCTCTGCGCGGGGGCGTCCGCGGTCTCCGGGGGCCGCCACCGGGACACCTCGACGAGCCCGGGTTCCAGGATGCCGAGGTCGTTCTCCCGGAAGTAGGCATCGACGTCGGCACGCGTCCTCACACGGCCCCAGTGCCCGTGAGTCTCGCGGTCCATGAAGTCGGAGACGCCGTCACGGACCTCCGCGCTCTCGCTGACCAGCTGGCAGATGACCATGATGCTGCCGCTCGCCAGCCGGCTCTTCACCCTGCGGATGAGCTCCAGCGGGCGGTCCGCGTCGGGGATGCAGTGCAGAACCGAGACGAAGAGCGCGGCGACGGGCTCACGGAAGTCGATCAGGCGCGCGACCTGTTCGCTCTCGAAGATCGCCTCGGTGTCCCGCATGTCCGCCTGCAGCACCGCGGTCCGCTCATTGGTCTCCAGGAGCGCGCCGCCGACGGTGCGGACGATCGGATCGGTATCGACATACACCACCCGCGAGGCGGGCCTGACACGCTGTGCGATCTGGTGCACATTGTCCTGGGTGGGAAGACCGGACCCGTGATCGATGAACTGACGGATGCCGTAGTCCTGGGCGAGGGAATGCACCACGCGCCGCAGGAACGCCCTGTTGTTCAGTGCGAGCAGTTTCATGCTCGGCACCTGGCGTAAGAGATCATCGCACGCGGCACGGTCCGCGGCGAAGTTGTCCTTGCCGTCCAGCAGATGGTCGTACATCCGAGCGACGCTCGGTGTCCGCACATCCACCCCGTACGGAAGCCGGTCATCAGCCTGCATCGCATCCCCCGGATGACTGTGCGGCGCGCCCCGGTCGGCGCGCCCGGAGGGGAAAGCGTAGTGAAATTTCAGCGGTGGCACGAGACCACGAACGGCTGACCAAGGTGTTCCTCGGACGAGGGGGAGCACGGAGGAGTGGTGAGAGGCGCGTGTTTCACACTCCGGTCCGCGGTCGCGGCGGCCTGCAGGAACAGGGGACCGGGCCCTCGGCACCCGCGGTGTGCAGGGCCACGAGGAACTCTCCGTGGGGCAGTCCCATGAGCTCGGCCGCCCTGGTGGTCTCCATCCGCAGGTCGGCACGGAGCACGAGCGCGTCGCTCACGCAGCGCCGACGGCAGGAACACGCGCGACCGGTCCCGTCGACGTGGTCCACGCTCTCCGAGAGCATCCGCCAGGCGACCGCCGCCGGGTGCGAGCAGCCCAGGGTGGTGGACCAGCGCACCGCGAGTGCGGTGAGCGTGTCCTCGACCGCCTGCTCGGCGGGGCCGCCCGCACCGAGTCTCGCCGTGGCATAGGCGAGATAGCCCTCCCGGTAGAGGGCACGGAAGGCGTGGAAGGCGATCAGAGCGGTCCTGCCGTCCGTGACGCGCACCGGCATACGGCCGGTCTGCGCAGAGTGGGGCAACCATGTGGTCGTCATGTCATCCGCACCGCCGTCAAGTTGTCGGATCAGTGACCAGGCCGGAAACACGGGAGTCGTCCGCCATGAGAACGCTGTAGTGAATCGCCTCCCACAGCGGCTTGAAATCGGCCGCCTGACCGCCCAGCGCGGTGACGGTCGCACCGAGGATCTCCCACTCGGGCACCGCGTCCCCGTTCAGCACCTGGGCGACGAGCCACGCCGGTACCCGCCCGTTGCTGCGCCGGTGGATCTGCTGGGGTGAAGGACGCGCGGCGGCCAGATGCAGCCCGCGCAGTGCCGCTTTCAGCGAGGCGATGTACTCGGTGACCGTCTGCCGGGCCGGCTGGGTGATGCCGTGGGCGACCTCGCACAGCAGACGCAGCTCCCGGGGCTCCTGGCCCACGATGGTGCACAGATGGCACACCAGGTCCCATGACGGCAGCCGCTCTCCCGACAGGACCCGGGAGATGAAGGAGGGGGACAGCATGGTGAGGTCGGCGATCCTGCGGATGCTGAACCCGCTCTCCCGCTGTGCCTGGGACAGGGCGGCGGCGAGCCGCTGACGGGCGGTCACCGGGGTCCCCGGCGCCGGTCCGTCAGCAGGAACCGCGGTCTTGCTCGGCTGTATGGAGGCCAGCGTCCGGGGGGCCGGCAGCGGCGCGGCCCGCTGCGAGAGCGCCCGGTGGTCCAACTGCCGCCGGACACGGTCCGCCTGCCATTTCGACCTGGCCGTCTCCGCCGTCACATTCACCGCCCGGCCGATGTCGTCCCACCGGGCCCCCCGTGCCCGGCCGGCGAGTACCTCCGCGGCGAGGAAGCAGTCGATCTCGTTCTGCACAGCCCGCGCGCGCTGTACGAGTTCGGCCAGGTCCTCGCCCGCGTACGTGGCCTCCAGCAACGCGCCGGCCAGCCTGTGCAGTTCCGCGGCGATCTCCTGCCCGAGCGACCGCCGGCCCTCGCCCGCGGACGGGCGTTCACGTTCCCTGCGGCGCTGGGCCTGGCGCCGGTGGCCGGCGTCGCAGTAGACGCGCCGGCGCCCGGGACCCTTCGGTTCGGGCAGTTCGGCGCCGCAGAAGCCACAGGTCCGCTTCGCGTCGTCTCGCGGCATGTCGTTCCTCCTCGCACCGCCCGGCCGTCCCGCACCGATGCGGGGGAGACGGCTGTGCGGAGCCGATTACTCCACTTCGGGCGGGGGTGCGTTCCGGTGCGCGAAACGGGTGTCACGCACCCCTGATGGCCAGGCGGACGCCCTGTGGTTCACGGAGCATCCGGTCCATTCGGGCCCGCGGCCGGGAGCAGCGCGGGACGCGGGACGCCCACGCGGGTACTCCCGAAATACCCGGCCCGCACAGCCCCGCCCACGCGCCGTCCGCGGGACTGGTGGAAGGACCGCACGGAGCGCATACGTCACCGGGATGAAGCGTGACAGTGCAGGCACGCGGCCGTGCGAAACCAGCCCTCGTGCCGCTACCGTCATCAGTACTCCGAGACGTTGCGGCGCTTCGGAGCGCATATCGAGAAGGCATGGGCTTCCCCCAGGGAATCTTGTGACGGTCGGAATGCTGAAGAAAAGGGGGGGCGTGGTTCCCAGGTTCACAGGCTCGGCCCAGGCCCCCCTCTCAGACGGGACACTAGCCGGGACGGCCTCTCCTTGGCCACGTACTCATGCCGTAATCCGATATGTGTACCCGGAACGGGACACGAAAAGCCGACGAGGTCGGAATTCCGAACACGTGGCCGACTCGTCGGGTGTGAGGAGCGACCAAAACACGAAAGCGTTGATCGCTTTCTTTCCTTTTCTTATTGAAATCGCGCTGATCTTGACAGCGGGTCAGACAGTGACCACCCTCTGGAATTTCGCCCCACCGATACCGGTCCGCTCACCCTTCCCAGTTCGACCAGGTCAGGTAGTCCGCCCAGAATGCTGTGGTGACGGCAACGACCCGCTGCCCGTTCTCGGTGCTGTCCCGCGGGCCGCCGAACTCCTTGCCCACGTAGTCGATGAGGTCGTATCCGTAGGGGATGATGTCGGCGCCCCGGATCGACAGCACCGGGTGAGCGATTGCTCCCGGGCCGGCCGGCAGATAGCGATGGGAGTGGACGGGGATCAGCTGCGGCACTGACGCCAGGTGCACCCTCGCGCCGGATACCGCGTCCGTCCGCCGGGCGGGACGCGTGCCCCAGGCCGGATGCCAGAAGGCCGCCTCCGCCACGGCGAACAGCACGCCCTCGACCGGCTTGTCGAGCCAGGAACGGAGCTGGACGGCCTTGCCGTAGCGCCAGTCGGGCCACCCCGGTCCGGTGGGCAGCCCCACCGAGAGGAAGGCGCGGTGGTCCTCGGCGAACGCGAACCCGAACCGCGCTTCGATACCGGTCAGTTCCTGCTCCGTCAGACCCGGAAGGATGTGGGTCCGTCCGAGCCTGGCCAGCAGACGTGCCGCCCTGGCGCCGAGCTTCACCCCGAACGAGTCAACCATTTTTGCAGGCTACAGCCCGATGACCTGACACCGAGGAACAAGGTTTTGCGAGCGGCACGTGGGTCAGCGATCGATGGTCCATGCCGTGTCCGGGGGCGGGGTGCTGTGGGAGATGACGTGGCGGACGATCCGGAACGCGTCGTCGAGGGGCACGGTGTCCTCGTCGGGGTACTCGTCGTTCTGTGCGTTCTCCAGCTCGATCATGGGCGGGACCCTTTCACGCGGGCCGGACAGTGGCATGTGCCGCCGGGGCATCCCCCACGTTCTCAGCGGGGGCGGGTCTGGGTGGCCGGTGTACGTGGGGCCAGGAGGAGGTTTTCGTAGGTGTGGTGGTGGCGGGTGGTGGTGCGGTGGTGGAGCAGGGCGGCCGCGCGGGTGTGCTGGCCGGCGTCGATGAGGGCGCGGGCGAGGGTGTCCTGGATGATCTCGCGCTCGACCCGCACTCCGCCGATCCGTTCGGCTTTCTCGCCCAGGCCGGCCAGCAGGTCCACCGCGGCGCGGGGGCGGCCCGCGGTGACTTCGGCCAGGGCCCGCACCACGGGTGCCAGAACCTCCCGGAAGTCGGGGCGTTCGTCGGCGGCGGCCCTGCGGGCCAGGATGTTCAGGTCGTCGGCCGCGGACTCCACGGCCAGGGCCAGGGCGAGGTTGAAGGTATGGAAGACCTCCGCCATCCCGCCCGGTGCGGAGAGCAGTTCCCGGACGTGATCCGGATCGCTGAGGCCGGCCGGTGACTGCCCTGCCAGGAGCAGGCGCCAGTTCGTCGCGGCCCTCATACCGACATCCGTACGCGCCAGTGCCGCATCCGCCCGCCGACGCGCGTCCTCGAAGTCGCCGCAGGCGATGGACTGCAGTGCGGCATGCCAGTTCAGGTGCCGTGACTGCATCGCCCGCGGGTCCGCCAGGAGCCACTGGTCCAGGAAAACGGCACAGGCACGGCCGGCCCCGAGTTCGTGTTCGGCGTGCGCGAGGGCGTGAGCGGCCACCCCCGAGCGCGGGTACAGACCCAGCGCACGCCCGGCCAGTCCATGCGCCTCCCGTACACGTCCCTGCTCCGCCCTGGCCGAGGCCAGCCAGCTCATCCACGGCCAGCTCTCCGGGCCCGCCACCGTCGCCTGCTCCTCCATCAGGGCATCGCCGCGCACCCGGTAGGCGGCATCCCCACAGGCGAAGAACGCGCCCATCATCAGACCGGCCAGCACATCGGCAGGCCACCGCCCGAAATGCCCCGCCAGATGGTCGGCCGTCAGCCGGTACTGCCGGTGCGTATGAAGGAACACCCCGTACACCAGACTGGCCTCCCGCTCACCGACGGCCAGCGCGTCCCGGTGCGCGATCACGAGCTGTTCCTTCAGTACGGTGTCGTCCCAGCGGTCACCGGCCACCAGCGACAGCAGCGCCCGCGCCACACCACAGCCCGGATCCGAACCCACCCACCGGCGCAGCAGAGGCAGCGTCCGCCCGCTCAGGGACAGCAACGCCTCCACCGCCCGCTCCTCCACCGGCACATCCGGCACTGCCACGCCCACCACCGTCGGCCCGGTCACGTCCCGCCCACCGGCCCGTTCACTCGCTGGGGCGGAACAGGGCCGTGCAGACGATGCCGCTGTTGCCGCAGTGGTTGCGCGGCAGACTCAACGGCAGACCGGCCCGATTCCCGCTGCCCACACCGCTCCCGGCGACCGTGGCGCCCTCGGCCCGAGCACCGCCCTGGCTGACACACGTGTTGCCGAACACCGCGTTCCCGATCCCGAGCACATTCGCGTGAGCGGCACCGGCCGGAAGCAACGCCGCCCCCGCCACCGCACCCAGCACCGCCGCCCGCACACCCACACGCCCCGCGCCACCACCCGTACCCCACGTCTCCGTACCCATCACGCCACTCCTCCACCCGGGACCGCCCCGGTGCCCGCAAGATCCGACCCGGCCCGGACGGACCCGGACCGCATCCCGTCAACGAGACACACCCAATTCCGACACGCGGACATCGGGAGACCACCCCCGGGCAGGCCCGGCTCGGTGGGAGGCCCGCGCGCGTGGGGTGCCATCCAGCGTTCCGTCCCCGTGCCGGCCGACGGGTGTGTGAACCCGCGTAACCTCATCGCGTGGCGGGGTGTCGGGCGCTTCACGACCCTTCGGCGTAATCTGCGGAAGTGCCGGAGAGGAACGATGTGTTGACGGTTGGCGCCCCTTCGTCAGGCCGTTCGGTGACCACCACCACGCACGGGAGGACCCACGTCATGAGCATTCCGCACCGTCTGATCGGTTCCGGCGACCACAAGGTCCTGGTGCTTCACGACTGGTTCGGCACGAGCGCCGGGTGGGGGTCCTTCCTGGACTACCTGGACGGCGACACCTTCAGCTACGCCTTCCTGGACTACCGCGGCTACGGTGACCGCAAGGACGTCACCGGCGAGTACACACTCGCCGAGATCGCGGGCGACGCCCTCGCCCTGGCCGACGAGCTCGGCTGGGAGCGTTTCTCCCTCCTCGGCCATTCCATGGGCGGCAAGGCCGTGCAACAAGTGCTGGCACAGGCTCCGCGACGCGTGCGCAAGCTGGTCGGTCTGGCCCCGGTCCCCGCCGGGCCCTACCCGCTGGACGCCGACGGCGAGGCGCTCTTCTACGGCGCCGCGCAGGACCGCGACCGGCGGCTGGCCATCGTGGACCTGGTCACCGGGCAACGGGCGAGCCGAGTGTGGGTCGACCTGATGGTCGACCGCTCCCTGGAGCTCTCGACCCGCGAGGCGTTCGGCGGCTACGTCCAGGACTGGGTCACCGCCGATCTGACGCACCGGATCGTCGGCAATCCCGTTCCGGTCAAGGTCATCGTCGGTGAGCACGATCTGGCCCTCACGGCCGACGTCATGCGCGGTACATGGCTCAGCCTCTACCCGAACGCGGAGCTGGAGGAGATCGCCAACAGCGGCCACTACCCGATGCACGAGACACCGGTGGTGCTGGCGACGGCGATCGAGACGTTCCTGCGCGACTGATCCGGCCGGACGGCGACGCCCCACCTGATGGGGCGTCGCGGTCGGTGAGCGTGGAGGAGACGACGTACGCGGGGGAGGAGTTCATCCAGTCGGCCGTGGGCACCTGCTCGTTGGTGGCATGGGGAAGAAGGGGCTCCACTCCTGATAGGTGTTTGCGGCCCGGCAGAGCCATGTCCGCGTTCTCGGAAAGCCGTCGCAGGGCCGCCCCGGACTCAGCCCTGTTGTACGGCATGTTCCACGTTTCGGGGGCCTCCACCACACCGTCCAGAGGCGAGAACAGACCGGCGATGATCTTCCGCGTGAGGTGCTCCTGCACGGTTGGTCCAGTTGCTGTCATGGAGAGAACTTTCACGGGCCCGGCTTCGTCGGGCAGCCAGCGCGGGAGCGCGTATCGGTGGGATGACCGATGTGCGGGCGGTGGGGGCGCGGCCATAGTCCTGGGGAGATCGTTCGTGGGCGGCTGTGATGCGCCCAGTTCTTGAAAGGACCCTTCTGTGGACACGTATGCGGATCTGGTGTTTCTCGGCGGTCGGGTGGTCACGGTCGATGCGGAGTTCTCCGTCGCCTCGGCCCTGGCGGTGACCGGTGGGGTCATCAGCGCCGTCGGCGGCCGGGAGGACGTCGCGCCGCTCATCGGACCCGGCACCCGTGTCGTCGAGCTGCGGGGCGCGACACTGCTTCCCGGAATCAACGATTCCCATCTGCACGGATGCGCCTTCGGCATGGCGACGCCGCCGCTCTCCCTCGAGCTCGGCCATCCCGCCGTGTCCTCCCTCGCGGGCGTGGCCGAGGTGGTACGGGAGGCCGTGGGACGGCTTCCGGAGGGACAGTGGATCACCGGGCACGGCTGGGACACCGGCTTCCTCGACGAGTGCGTCTCCGACCCCTCGCGGCAGCCGTCGCGGCACGACCTGGACGCCGTGAGCCCGGACCATCCGGTCGTTCTGTACTCCTTCTCCGGGCACGCCACCTGGGTCAACTCCAAGGCACTGGAGCTCATCGGGATCGACCGGCACACCGTCGCGCCGCCCGGCGGAGCCATAGTCGTGGACGGAACGGGGGAGCCGACCGGGCTGCTCCACGAGGGGGCCCAGGCCCTCATCCAGAACGCGCTGCCGCCGCTCAGCCGACAGGAACGGACCGACGCGATCAGGTCGGCACTCGCCACGTTCGCCACGCTCGGCGTGACCAGCTACACCGAGCCCGGACTCGGCCCCGGCGGCGACGGCATCATGCGGGGCGCGCTCGGCGCCGAAACCCTCGACGTCTACCGCCGACTGCTTGCCGACGGCGAACTGACCGCCCGCCTCGGCGTCCTGCTCCTGCCCACCGGAATGGCCGGCACCGCCGAGGAGTTCGCCCGCACCCTCACCGCCCTCGGCAAGCCCGACGAGACCGATCCCCGCCGCCTCGCGATCCTCGGGGTCAAGATCTTCGCGGACGGCATCGTCCCCAACAAGACGTCCTGGATGCATGAGCCGTACGTCGGCGGCGGCTGCGGCTCCCTGTGTGTCGGCGGTGAGACCGACAGCGAGCGGACCGCCGGGATCGACGCCATGATCCGGCACGCCCACACCGCCGGGCACCAGCTGGGCGTCCACGTCACCGGCGACCGGGCCTGCGACGCCGTCGCGGACGCGTTCGCCGCGGCCATGGCCGAGCATCCGCGGCCCGATGCCCGCCACTACGTCATCCACGGCGACTTCCTCACCGCGCACAGCATGAAGGTGCTGGCCGCGCACGACTTCGGCGTCAACATGAACCCCACCATCAAGTGGACCGTCGCCGACATGGAAGAGGAGTTCGTCGGCGCCGAGCGGGCCGCCTACGCATGGCCCTACCGCGATGCCATCGACGCCGGAGTACGGGTCGCGAGCGGGTCCGACGCCCCCGTCACCTACCCGGACTGGCGCCAGGGCATCGCCACCATGGTGCTGCGCGAGTCGAAGGCCGCCGGCCGGGTCAGCGGGCCCGAGCAGCGCATCGGCCTGGCCGAGGCCATCCGTACGTACACGATCGACGCGGCCTGGCAGGACTTCGCCGACGACTGGAAGGGTTCCCTGGAACCGGGCAAGGTCGCCGACCTGTGTGTGCTCGACGGGGATCTGCTCACCGCCGACCCGCACGACATCCCGGAGATGCCCGTCGTCCTCACCGTCATGGACGGGCGGATCGTGCACGAAACCCTTCGAGATTGACGTATTCCGGGCGCATGACCATCCTTGACGGATGGCAGCGGAGCGGAGCAGTGGCGACATCCTGGACGCGGCCGTCCACGTCCGTGAGGCCGCCAGGAGCGCCACGGCCGGCGCGGCGGGCGTCGACACGGTTCTGGCGGCGCTGTCGGACGTGGTGGCGTACGACCATGCCTCCCTGGCCCGGTGGGATCCACTGCGCCGGCGCCACACCACGCTGGCCGGGAGCTACCCGGAGGACGCCACGTCCTACATCGAGACCCGCCTCCACCGGGACCCGGTGTTCCCCGTGCTCCGCAGCCCGGACCGGGGCGGGCTCTGGCTCGGGGACGTCCCCGGGCAGTTGCTGGTGGCATCGCCGGGCTTCCAGGACGTGCTGTGCCCCCTCGGCATCGAGGACGGCGTGGCCCAGTGCCTCTTCGCCGCCGACGGCCGGTACGTCGGCATGCTGAACGTCAGCACCCGCAGACCACGGCGCGCCCCGGATCCGGCGCGCGCCGTGGTCACACTGCTCACCGAGGCACTCGCCGCCGCGGTCGCCACCGGCGCGGGCCCGTCGCCCGAGGAGACCGCCGCGGCCGAGCCCGCGGCGGGCGCGCGGCCCCCGGAAGCGCGGCGGTTCGGCGGGCTCTCGCCCCGGGAGCTCCAGGTGCTGGCCGAACTGACGGTCGGCCGTACCAACCGGGAGATCGCCGAGCGGCTCTACATCACCCCGCGCACCGTGGGGACCCACATCGAGCACATCCTCGCCAAGCTCGACCTCCCCAACCGCTCGGCGGCCGCCGCCCGAGCCGTCGCCTGGGGCGTCGAACCCTCCCGCTGACGCGGACCGGAGGCGGTGAGGCGGACGGGGACCGCGGTGGAGCGGGGCTCAGACCGCCATCGCTTCCTGGGTCCACCGGCTCACACGGTAGGGGACCCACCAGGCCAGGGGGCCGAGATGGAGGACGAGCTTCTCCTCGGTGAAGTCGTCCAGGGCGTCCTTGGCCACGGAGTCCTGCGGGGCCCCGTAGGAGAGCTCCCCGACAGCGTGGCGGTAGTGCGGTTCGTCCGCCGTGAAGCGCTGGAGGTTGCCCCAGCGGCGGTCGCGGATCTGGAGGAAGCCGGGGCCGTTGCGCCACAGGCACTTGCCCAGGTAGTGGCCGTTCCGCCAGGTGGAGAGTGCGGAGTCGGGCTCGGAGGCTCCGCGCAGGGTCCGGGGCGGCTGGAGATGGCTGAGGGCCTGCCAGTCATCCGGACGTGCCGGGTCCAGCCGGAGGTCCCATTCGACCAGTACGGCGCGGGCGGTGAGGTCCCGGACCAGGCTGAGTGCCCGCGCGGTGCGGCGTGCTCCGGCGAGGTCCCCCGTCGCCGTGAGGTCCACGGCGGCCGGCAGGGCCACGCGGCGTGCGCCGAGTTCCCAGAGCCGGTCGCTCTCGGACGCCTCGGGGCCGGTCAGGTCGAGACTGCCCAGAGACATCCCGGGCAGGGCGCAGGCGGCTTCGTCGTAGTCGCGCCAGGCCGTGACGCGCAGGGTGTCCGCGGTGGTGTCGAGGGCTGAGTCCATGGCAGGGAGTCTCCGGCTCGTGGGGTTCGCTGGCATCGGGCTGGGCTGGGTTGGGTTGGACTGGAGGGATGCGGACGCCGTCGCGGCCGACAGCGGGGCGGGGCCTCAGGCGAGTACGGCGTCACGGTCCGGCTGAGCGCCGGTGTCCGCTTCGTTGTCGGACGCGGACGGGGACGCGGACGGGGACGCGGACGGGTTCGGGGACGCGGTCCCGGGTGCCGCGTGCGCATGACGCATGAAGTCCAGACGCAGCAGGTTCTCGTTCACGGCGGACGGCGCGAGATGCACGTACTGGCCGCCGTCGGTGAAGAGAAGCCCGAGTTCCAGCCAGTGGGCCAGCAACGCTTCGACGTCCGCCCCGGTACGGCCGTGGCCGGGTATCCGGACCGTCGCCTTGCGGAGGACCGAGGCCGGTGCGTGCGGCTGGTCCAGGAGACGGAAGACCGCGGTCTCGAAGGGGTCGGTGAGCTCCATCACCCGCCAGGCGAAGGAGCGCCGAGCGCTGACGAGGACGATCCGGTCACCGAGGTCGGTATGTGTGAGACGGGCGTCGGTGTGGTGCTCCTTCCAGAGCGCCAGGGCATCGTTGAGAGCCGATACGGTGACCTCCCCGACGCCGCGCTCGGGGGCCTCGAAGACGTAGGCGAGGTCGTACAGCTCCTCCTCCGGCAGGTCGTAGGTGAAGCGGTAGTGCGCCTCCGGCCGCAGCCCGTCGAACCCCAGCGACGGCTGGTTGAAGTACGGGCTGAAACGTTCGATGGCGATCCGGGCGGAGAGATCGACCGGCGGGTCGAGATGTTCCAGCGCCGGGATCTGACCGATGACCCCTTCGTAGTCCTTCGCGCTCTCGCCGGGAAAACCGTGGAGGTAGTTCCACGAGACGGACAGTCCCGTCTCCGCCCCGTCCCGGAGCATCCGTACGTTCTGGCAGCCGCTGACGCCCTTGTCCATCAGGTCCAGGACCCGTTTGTTGAGGCTCTCGATGCCCGGCTGCACATAGATGAGACCGGCCTCGGCCAGGGTACGCAGCTGGTTGCGCCGCATATTGGCCTTGATCTCGACGTGCAGCCGCAGGTCGTACCCGCTGTCGATGATGCGGGGCAGCACGGTGGAGAGATAGCCCATGTCGAGGATGTTGTCGACGACGTACATGTCGAGCACCCGGTGCTTGCGCGCCAGGTCCATGATCTCCTCGTAGAAGACGTCGGGGCTCTTGCTGCGGAACTGCATGAAGGAGCCGTTGAGTCCGCAGAAGGTGCAGTGGTGCTTCTCGCCCCACCAGCACCCGCGAGCTCCCTCGACGACGAGTTTGGGCTCGACCCAGTTGCGGGCTACGGAAGCGGCCAGGCGCTCGAAGTACCCGCTGTAGTCGGGCGACAGGATCGTCGCGGGCGGCAGCGGACTCGATGCCATGGGATTCGCGGTGCTGGAGCCGTCTTCGGTCCGGTGGCAGAGCCCGGGGACCCCGGAGAGGCTCTCCCCGGCGGTGAGCGCGCTGAGCAACTGGGGGAACGCGGCCTCTCCCTCGCCCCGTACGACGTAGTCGAGGAAGGGGAAGTTGCGGTGCAGCGCCGCGCCCTGCTCGGCGTCGCAGTTGGCGCCGCCGATGACCGTCCTGATGTGCGGAGCGAGCCGCTTCACCTGCCTGGCCGCCGCCAGCGCGGCGGTGTTCTGCTGGAAGGTGGACGTGAAACCGACGACGTCCGGTGCCTCGCCGACGATCCGCCGAGCGATCTCCGCGACGAAGTCCGGTGCCATCCGGTGCAGTTTATGGGACATCTTCATCCGGGTCTTGCTCAGCTTGGTGCGCATCGCCTCGGTGAACTCCGCCTCGCGCCACGACGGGTCGTCGTAGAGGGCCGAGGAGAAGACCCAGTCGCCGCACCCCATGAAGTACGAGGACAGGGAGTAGTACTCGTAGTCGGTCGGCGTGAACTCGGTGCGTGCCGTGACCCAGTCGGTGAACTCCAGGTTTGCGTGGAGCACCGTCGCCGTGGCACCGGGAACGCGCTCGTCCACGCTGCGCTTGAGGATTCCCAGGGCGAGTGACGGAAGGTCGATGGGTGACCAGGGCATATTGACCAGCAGAACACGCACGGGGGCTCCTTGGCAGTGGTGCGGCGGGCAGGGGCGCACAAGGCACCGGAGGAATCGGGAGGGTCCGGGGAGAAGGAGAAGGGCCGGCCCGGTGCGCGGGCACGGGACCGGCCCCCGGGAGGGACCAGTGCGTGTGTCGAAAGTCCTGCCAGGCTCGCGACGCCCGGCACGCGCGCTCGCCGCGTTGTCGGCGTTGTCCGCGTTGTCGGAGTGTCCTCGTACGTCCAGTACGAGGACACTCCTCCGCCGTGCGATCGCACGCACCGGACGCCGTGAGCCCCGCCCTTCGGGCGGACGGCGCTACTTTCGACACACGCCCTAGTTCTCGATGTCCGCTTCCTCGGCGTTGCGGATGGGCACCGTGATGGTGATGCTGATGCCCGGCTTGCGGTTCTCCTCGTCGCCCGCGAGCGGGTCGTTGTTGATGATGTCCTTCTGCATGATGTGTCTACCTTTCCGTGAGGCGTTGAGCCGTTCCGTTCGCGGCCGGTTCGGGATCGCTCGCCGGCCGGCCGGACTCCCCCCGCCTGGTGGAGGGGGGCGCTTCGGGGGTGGCGCGTGGACGGCCGCGGAGTTCGCGGTCGAGGAAGACGAGGGCGCCGCGCAGGACGCTCAGGTGGTCCCGGCCGTCGTATCCGTCGTGGCCGGTGTCCAGCCACAGCGCCTCGTGGCGCTTGCGGTGGGTGACCAGCTCGTCCAGGTAGTCCCGGATCTGACCGGGTGGACACTTCGCGTCGTGCGTCGCCGCGACGACCAGCAACGGCGCGTCGAGGTCCGGGACATAGGTGTGCGGTGAGCTCCGCGCGTAGCGCGCGGGGAACTCCCGCGGAGTCCCCCCGAAGAGCCGCTCGTCCAGTGTGCGCAGGGCGGGTGTGGTGGTCGCGTGCGCGTGGGCGAGGTGGGCGACCGGTTTCACGGCGACGCCCGCCTGCCACAGGCCGGGGCGGGTTCCCAGCGCCAGCAGGGTGAGGTAGGCGCCCCAGGAGGTGCCCCAGAGGGCGAGTGCCCGCGGGTCCGCCCAGCCGCGCGCGACCAGGTCCGCTTGGACCGACGCGAGGTCGGCGACCTGGGTGAGCCCGACTCCCTCCGTCATCGCGTTGCGCCAGGCCGGCCCGTACCCGGTGGAGCCGCGGTAGTTGACCCGGGCGACGGCGAAGCCGGAAGCCACCAGGGAGTGCAGGGCACCGTCGTAGGCGTCGCGGTCGTGGTCGGCGGGACCGCCGTGGACGAGGAACACCGTGGGCGCCGGCGCGGACACCCCCTCGGGCAGGGTGACGAGGGTGTGCACCGGCCCGTCGGGGCCCGGTGTCCACAGATCGCGCGGTACGCCGGGTACACGCGGGGGGAGATGCGGAGGGGAGGGCAGCGCGGTACCGGCGGTGGAGAGTGCGCGCGGCGGGGTGGCGGTACTGGTCCAGAGCGTGTGTACGTCGCCGTTCACCTGCTCGGAGGCGTCCAGCAGGGTGCCCGGGGCCGTGGGCAGTACGGTCAGCCGGCGGGCGGTGAGGTCGGCCCGGTGCAGGACACTGCGGCCGTGCCGGTCCTGGCGGATCAGTACGGCGCGGCCGTCGGGGCACCAGCGGCCGGTGATCTCCGTGTCGAACGCGCACCACAGGTGGGTGATGAGCGGCTGGCCCGGGGACCAGGTGGCAAGGAGGTAGCTGCCCTGCCACTCCCGTACGAGCAGCAGGTCCCGCTGAGCGGGAAGGGGCCCGAACCCGAGGGACCACAGGGCTCCTTCGGGTTCTTCCAGCACGGCGTGCCGGGTGCCGTCGGTGCCGAACACGGTGACCGCGCTCGCGGAACGGGCCTGCGCACTGACGGCCAGCAGGTCACCGGCGGCGGTGATCCCGGTCAGATTCGCGTGATGGGGGAGACGGGCCACCGCGTGGGCCCCACCACCGCGCGGGCCGCTGAACACGGTGGTGCCTTCCGGGTCGCCCAGGGCGACCGCGACGGTGCCGTCGCGGCTCACGCCGAGACCGCGTGCCAGACCCGCCGGCACGCCGTGGAGGCCGTCGCGGGCCGGTCCGCCGTCGAAGGGCCGGAACTTCCAGCGGCCCACACCGCGGGCGTCCTCCTCGAACCACCACACATGGGCCTGGGTGTCGATGGAACCGTGGAAGGTGCCCAGCGGGTGGTCGGTCACCTGCCGGGCGGAGGCGGTCGTGGCGTCCCAGGTGAAGACCTCGCAGCGGCCGCCCGCGTCGGCGGTGAAGACCATCCGGTGAGGATCCGTCGCGCACACCTCGGGCAGCGCGTCGCGGGAGACCAGAAAGGGAGGGGGCGCTTCGCCCACCGCGCGGGTGCTCCCGGAATCGGCGGCGGAGGGGCCCGTCACGAGGTGCTCCCGGTGTCCTTGAGCGTACGGGGATGGGCCAGGCCGGTGTACGCGGCGAGGGCGATGAGGGCCGCTGTGCAGCCGAGGGCGGGTCCGGCCGATCCCGCCCGTGCCGCGAGCAGCCCGGCCGCGGCGGGCCCCACCGCCGCGGCGCCTCCCGCCGCGGCGGCCAGGACTGCCCCGGCCCGGGCCTGGAGGTGCGGGGGAGTGGTCGCGATGGTTCTGGACTGGAGCACGACGGTGGCGCAGGGCAGGATCAGGCAGACCCCGCCGAACAGCGCGGCGAAGGCCCATGGCGAACGGGCCGCGGCCAGCCCCGCGGCGAGCGGCACGAGCAGCCAGGTCACCGTGAGGAACGCGCGGGCGGCGCCGAGCCGTACCGCCAGCGCGGGAGCCGCGAGCGCGCCCGCGATTCCGGCCGCCCCGGACACGGCCAGGACCAGCCCGGTCGCGGTCCCGCTGTGGCCGTCGCGCTCCAGGGAGAACAGCACCCCGAAGTAGAGGGCGGACAGCGCCCCGTTCACGACCGCGGTCCACAGCGTGACCAGGCGCAGCAGCCGAGTGGTACCCACCAGACGCAGGCCCGCGCCCGCTTCGGTGAGCAGAGCCTCGCGGCGAAGCCGGCGCGCGCGACGGTCCGGGCCCTCGCGGGAGGGGCCCGTACAAGCCGTGCCGCGCTCCCCGTCCGCGGGCCGGTCCGTGGGAGCGGCCGCGGGGCCGGCCCCTGCCGCCGCACGCAGATCCGCACGCATGAACCCGACGCACACGGCGGTCACCGCGTAGGACAGGGCATCGACGACGAAGGGCCAGGCGCGGCCCAACTGGTAGAGGGCGCCCCCGAGCAAGGGGCCCAGGACCAGGGCGACGTTGTCCCCCACCTCCAGCCTGGCCACGAGGCGGGGGTAGCCCTCCGGCGGGCAGATAATGGCGACCGTCCCGCGGGCCGCGGCGTCGTAGGCGGCGGTGCAGAGACGTTCCACCAGCACGGCGCACAGCAGCAGGACCAGGGGCGGCCGGCCCATGGTCACCATGACGGACACGGTCGCCATGGCCAGAGCGGCCAGACCCGCGGACCAGAGCATCACCGTCTTCCGGGCGCCCCGGTCGGCGGGGACCGCCGCCAGTGGTCCCAGTACCAGCCCGAAGGCCGCGGACGCACCCGCGATCAGACCGACCGCGGCAGGGGAGTACCCCAGCGTGAGCAGCAACAGCGGGAGCACGATGCCCGAGGTCTGGGTCCCGAGAGCGTCCGCGGTGCTCGCCCACCAGAACAGGCGTACATCACGGGGCGAGGCGAGAGGGTCGGCCGCGGTCGGAACTGCCGGGCTGTCGCTCGCCCTGGAAGCCGGCGTCGCTGACATATTCATCTCCCCCTCTCCTCCTGCGACGATGAAGAAAGATCTTCACCAATCAGCTACAAATTGCTGAAAATGAAAAGGAATTGAAACGAGCCGGAGCCTAGCCACGGGCTGCCGGGCGCCACAAGGGCATCGCGGGGTTCGGAATTGCCGGCCCCACGGCGAAATCCGGCCTTGGTCCGGAAGGCTGTACGAGCCTTCGGGATGCTGCGCCGCTTACCCGTCCGCGATGGTGTGAAAGGCCGGAGAGCGCGTGGGCCGACGCGGGAGGCGGCGCCCGAGAGTTCGCTCCGGCACATGGCCGCTGGATCACGACCAGGCATTCCGGACCGGTGGTACAGCCCCTTGCGGTGAGCGGGGGGTGAGACGCCCACGCCTTCCGACCTCAGGCTTCGGCATCCCAACGATGAGGCCGAAAAGCCGAGTTCATGATTCAGGTGCCTGTGGAACAACAGGGCCGCTCCGCGTGGAGCCGTGCTCCGCCGCATTCTCGGAGGCGAAGCGCCCGGCTCCGTATCGGGGGGAGACTCCCCGGCGGATGCGCTGCTGCAACCATGAGGTTCTGGCGGGGCCCGGCCGGCCTCCACGGTCCGCGGGGCGGCCCCCGGCACCGTGATTGGCCGAAAGAGAAGGACTCAGGGGTACCCGCCACCATGTGGCCGGTACCCCTGAGTCCGTCGGGCTTGTTCGTCCTGCTTCGAGTAGCAGGGCTTTTCGCCCCGGCACGGCTTGGGCTTCGGTTCGCAGTGTTCGCCGTACGCGTCGTGGCCTCACAGATCACGTCCGCGACGAGATCGTCGGTGACCCCGACATCGGCCACGCCGTGTTTCCGGTGTGGGCGACCGTGTATGTGTACGTCACCTCGTCGCCCGCTCGGTACATCCGGGTGTCGTCGGCGGACTTCTCCAGCAGGAGACCCGGCCCCGCCCGAACCGGAACGGTCACGTCGTCGGGCGGCGAATCGACCCGGGTACCGCCGGAAGAGATGCCGTCCGCCGGAGGTCGGCCTCAGGCCCCCGTGTCGTGCGGGGCCCCTCGGACGCCCTGATTTCCGTGCAGTTCCTCGACGGCCTCACGAGCCACCTCGCCGATGACCGCGTCGGCGCGCGGCAGCCTGGTGTCGGCGCGGGCGGCCTGGGTGAAGACCACGGCGGTGTACGTACTGCCGTCGGGGAACTCGACCACCCCGGCCTCATGCCGCATCGCGCCGAACGTGCCGGTCTTGCCGTACACGGCGACATCGTCGTAGGGGAATCCGGACGCGAGCCGGTGGGTCCACGGCTGTCTGCTCATGACCGCGCGCATCACGGAGCAGTGTTCCCCGGAGGCGGCCCGGTCGGTCCAGATCGCCCTGAGGAGCCGTGCCATGTCCGCGGGTGTGGTGGACGCCTGCGTGACCGGGTCGTAGACCCCCGCGGGGACGATGTCGTCGTTGTCCGAGATCCGTGCCATCGCGGCGCTCAAGGATTCACTGCCGGTCTCCGCGACCAGACGGGCGAACGTGCTGACCACCCCGCCGTGGATATGCGTGTCGGGCATGCCGAGGCCGGCGCACATCTCGTCGACCACCCCGGGACCGACCGCGCGCAGTACCGCATGGGCTGCCGTGTTGTCCGAGATGCTCATCATGAGCACGACCATGTCGCGCAGTGACAGGGTGACGGGGTCCCGCAGGATGGAGATTCCCGTGGGACCGGCGACCCGCTCCCCGGGGTGCAGGGTCACTTGCGTGGCAGGGTCGATCGCACCGGTTTCCACCAGCCGCCAGAAGGCGACCATCAGCGGCAGCTTGTAGACGGAGCCCATGGGTACGGGCTCTTCGGAGTCGACGGCGACGTGACTCGAAGGGTGATGCAGTTCCGCCACGTGCAGCCAGCCGCGGACCCCCGCGTCGTCGAACATCTTGCGGATCGTGCGTTCCACACGGCTTCCGCGCGGTGTTCCGCTCATCCGGCCACCGCCGTGCCGGAAAGGGTGTCCGCCAGCAGCCGGGCCGTCCCCGCGGACTCCGCGGAACCCCGGCGCCGCGGGTCCCACGCCACGCGCAGCCGCAGGGGGAGCGGCGGGTCCGTCGTCTGCCTCCGCACGACGCCGGTGGCCGCCAGGCTGTTGTCCGCCGTCACCAGTACGGCCTGGCCCGCCGCTACGAGAGCGAGTCCGGCCCGCTCGTCGGAGACCACGACCGTCCTCACCCGCCGCCCGCGGCTCGCCAGCGTGTCGACGAAGAGGTCGTGGGCCGCGGGTGCCTCGCCACGGGCGCGCACCGCGACGGGAAGCTCCCGGAGCACCGCCGCCAGGGTGTGCTCCGCGTAGTCGGCCGGGGTGAGGGTCCAGGTCGGCAGACGTACCACCTGACCCGCGGCCAGGCCGTGCAGCACGGCCGGATGCCGGACGACCGCGATGTCGAGGCGCCCGGCCGCGATGTCGGAGAGCAGCGTGGCGGTCGGTGCCATCGCCACACCGATCCTGACCGGCGCTCCCGTCCGGACCGGTGCGGCCGCCACGTCGGCGGCCAGCCAAGCGGGTACCTCGGGTGTCAGCCCGATCCTGAGTCTGCGCCCGTCGGCGTGTTCACGGGCACCGGACTCCCGGAGCTCGGTGATCGCGGCGAGCGCCCTGCGCGCGTGGGGCAGCAGCAACGCCCCTTCCTCTGTGAGGGATACCCCCCGCTCGCGCTCGAACAGGCGCACCCCGAGCAGCGTTTCCAGTCTGCGCAGTCCCTGCGAGAGGGGTGGCTGGGTGATGCCCACGCGTTGAGCGGCGGTCCCGAAGTGTTCCTCCTCTGCCAGCGCGATGAAGATTTCCAGATGCCGTTCCGTCAGCACTCCGCCCCCTGGCGTGCGGTGATATGGCTTCCGTATCGGAGCGATGCCGAGAGCGTATTCGACATGGCGCGGGACCGCAGGTTTGACTCGTTCGACTCGTCCGATGCCACGGGCCGTCCGCCCGCCGGCCGGAGCGTCACAGCACCTGCTCGCCCCTCGGAAGGGAACCTCTTGCCCGCCACCGGATCATCCCCGTCCCGTCGTACGGCGCTCGCCATCGGCACCGGCGCGGTACTCGCCGCCCTGTCCTCGGGCGGTACCGCCCACGCCGCCTCCCGCGGCGAGCGCGTCACCGCACGGCTGAGGGCGCTCGAACGGCACCATTCCACCCGCCTGGGAGTGTTCGCGCGCAACACACGCACCGGCCGGACGGTGGCATACCGTGCGGACGAACGCTTCCCCATGGCCTCACTGTTCAAGACGATCGCAGCGGCGGGTGTGCTGCGCGATCTCGACCGCGACGGCGAGTTCCTGGGCCGTCGGATCCGGTACACCGCGGACCACGTCCGGAGGTCGGGCTACTCGCCGATCACGGAGAAGTCCGGGAACCTCGCGCGCGGGATGACGGTCGCACAGCTGTGTGACGCGGCCATCCGCTACAGCGACAACACCGCGGGAAACCTGCTGCTCCGCGAGCTGGGCGGCCCGACCGCCATCACCCGATTCTGCCGCTCCATCGGGGACGGCCGGACCCGGCTCGACCGCTGGGAACCCGAACTCAACTCTGCCGAACCCTGGCGCCCGACCGATACCACCACCCCGCGTGCCATCGGCCGGACCTACGAGAACCTCATCCTCGGCGACGCACTCGCCCGCCGCGACCGAAGCCGTCTCACCGGCTGGCTGCTCGCCAATACCACCAGCGGTGAGGAGTTCCGCAAGGGACTTCCCGCGGACTGGATCCTGGCCGACAAGACCGGCGGCGGGCGATACGGCGGCAGCAACGACGTCGGCGTCACCTGGCCGCCCAACGGCGTACCCATCGTGATGGCCGTCCTGACGACCCGGGCCGAGGAGGACGCCCCCGCCGACTCCCCGCTCGTGGCAGAGACCGCCTCGTTGCTGGCATCGGCCCTCGCGTAGAAGGAAGCGGTGCCGTACGGGGAGGAGTGATCGCCGTACGGCACCGCCGTGTCAGCCGATGAGCTTGACCAGTTGCACGCCGCTGTACGCCCGAACCCCGTCGCGGGTGACGACGGCGCGGACCGTCACCCATCCGGCACCTCCACCGGAGTCCGGCGCGAGCCACACGCTGTCGTCGTCGTCGGTTTCCAGACGCGCGATCGAGCGGCCGTCGAGTTCCCAGGTGATCCCGGCACCGGTCAGGTCGATCGGAGTGCCGTCCCAGGCCGCGAGGGACAGTGCCGCCCGGCCGGTGCCCCCTGCGGGGAGTTCGGCGGGCGTGGCGGTGAGCCGGAGATCGGCGTGCACCGTGTCCGAGCGGTACCCGGCCAGATCCGCCGGATACCAGGCGAGTTCGGGCACGAACCGGCCGCCCGTCCATCGTGCGAGGTAGCCCGGCCGGTGATGCGCGTCGCTGATCAGCGCGTACGTCGGTCTTCCGTTCTCGCAGGCGACGAAGCCGTGCGGGGCCACCGTCACCGTGCCGAGCGTGCCGGGCAGCGACAGCGCACGGGGCTGGAGGTCGTGGCTGGCGAAGATCTCGACACCCCCGTCGAACGCGGTGCGTGAGACCTTCAGGTCCTCGGTGAGATACCGGAACGCTGTCATCGCCCGCCCGAAGTACCGGGCGGCGACGCGCTTCTGGACCAGCGACAGCCCCTTGAGCATCTCGAATCCGCGCCCCGCTCTGAAGTCCCTCTCCATGTGCTGCGCCTGGTAATGCATGTTGAGGCCGAACGCCAGCGACCAGCTCAGGTTCTCGGTGGTGTCGATGCCGCGGTCGAGGTTGTGGGGGTAGAACGCGATCTTGTCGTGCATGACGGCTGTACCCAGCGGCCATTGCTGGATCACGACGCCGTTGCGGTTGGGCCCGTCATAGGTGTTGGCCCGGTCACCCTGCATGGTGTTGAGGTAGAAGCCGAGGCTCGACGTCAGGTTCTGGAAGAGCCGGTCACCGCCCACGCCCTCGGTGCCGATCGGCAGAATCGCGGCCGACTGCGCGGTCTGCTCCACGATCTCCTCGCAGTACGCGTACGGCGGGGCGCCGAAGTCCGCCGAGTAGTCGTACTCCCGGCGCGCTATCTCGTCCTGGAACATCATGTCCATGCCGTACCTGTCGCGGAATGTACGGAGCTGGTCGAGGATCAGGGCCCGGGGTGCCTTCCGCCAGCCGCCGATGAGGTACCCGAGGTTGTTGGTGTGCGTCTTGGTGACCAGCCTGCCGCGCCCGTCCCGGATCCCGATCCGTTCGACGCCGCCGAGCAGCGCCACCGCTCGGCTGTCGGGGTGCCACCAGGTCGGATTGGTGTACGCGCTGGCATAGTGCCCGCGGTCGTGGATGGTGTCGATGAGCCGTTGGAACTCCGCGGGCCCGCCGAGGTAGTCGAACGAGAGGAAGTCCGGGTAGTGGTGGTCGTGCCGGCCGTCGGAGTAGTAGCTGGCGAGTTCGACGCTGTACGGTCCGCCGGGTACCGCCCGCAGGTACTCGAAGGCCGCTTCCGGCCGTCCGGTCGCCCAGGTTCCGCCGGTCGGTTGCCAGAGGTCCATCTTGAGGTGCACCGATTCGGCGAGCCCCGCGCGCAGTCGCGGGCCGAGCTTGTCCGGGAGCCCGCGCCAGGCGTTCATCCTGTTGTCCGCCCGGTACGCCGCGAACAGGTCGAAGGCGGTGCTGCCCGTCGCGAGCCGGGTCGCCGGAAGCCTGTGGGACTCGCCCGGCGCGATCCAGGCGTCCAGGCGGTGCATCAGCCCGGTCAGGGATTCGGCGCGGGCGCGGCCGCCCACGAAGCCGAACTGGGTCGGGCGGTAGGGCTTCACGTTCGCGGGCTGCACGGAGTACACCCCGAGCGCGGAGTCGTCCTCCTCGAACAGGATCAGGTCGTGGGTCGCGGTCGGCATACCGTAGTTGGCGTAGAAGCCGCCGGCGAGCACCGACCGGGTATGGGCGAGCCCGCCCCACTTCGGCGCGATGCCGAGCATGGTGCCTTCGGAGGGGATGACCCGGTAGGCCACTTCGGGGCAGGCGACCCGCAGGATCGGACGGGACCAGAGGTTCCGGATGGCGGTCGGGCGCAGTTCGAGATGTCCTGAACGGAGTCGTACCGCCATGTCGGCGACATAGAATCCGGGCACCGTGAGCCTGACGGTCGCCTCATCGGCGGCGACCCGGAAAACCTCGGCCGTGGCCTCGTCGGAGAAGACGCCGGTGCCGTTGTCGTAGTACACCGCGAGCGGCAGCACACCGGGGGACTGGACCCGGCCGCCGGCCGTCCAGTCGAGCAGCCGGCCGCGGCTGTCGATGAGCACCCGGTCCGTGCCACTGGTCAGTTCCAGCGCACCGGCCCTGCTCCAGGTGTTCACCGGCCCGCCGTCGCCGGCCACCTCTATGGAGTCGATGTCGACCACGAACGGCTCCGCCGACTGCTTGTCGTCGGGAAAGAACACGAGCACGAGCCGGCGCAGGGGATAGGTGAGCTGTCCGTCGCCCTTCCCGCTCCATGCCATCCGGGACAACCGCTGAGGCTCGAACGTGACCCTGGTCCGCCCGTTGAATCCGGCCGGGTCGATCCGGCTCGTGAGTGTGCCCCACTCCTCGTTCTCGTGGTCGAAGAGCTTCAGCCAGAGGTTGCCCTTCTTCGGCGTCACCCCGGTGAGCCACACGGACACCCGGCTCAGGCGCGGCGTGTACGGGGCCGGGAACGCGACGGAGAACTCGCTGTAGGCGTCGGTCATGGTGACCCGCGCCTGTCCGGCCGTGCCGGTGGCCGCGAGTGTCGTCCGGTGCAGCGTGGTCGGCGGCAGATCGTGCGGTACGCCGTCGAGGACGAGGCGCACGGTCGCGGCGGTGCCGGCAGCGTCGGCGGACGGCGCGGCAGAGGCGGCGGGGGGTGCGATGGCGGTGGTGACGGGCACGGACGCGGCGGCGGTTCCGGCAAGGAAGGTGCGGCGCTTCATGGGTACGCTCCGACGGCGGCTCGATGAGGGGGGCGGCGTCTGCACCGTATGGTCCAGCCCTTAATGCGTCAACACTCCTGACGTTGCGCGTACTTGGACTCCTGATTAGTGCGTCAATGGGGGGCGCGGTCGTCGTTCGGTCGAAAGATTGATGCGTCAAGACCCGTATGTGAGGCGCTTCGGGCATGCGCGGAGGGCGGGCCGGACCCCGCCGCCGTCCCGGCCGGAGTGGGCGGCCGTACCCGGGGTACCCGGGAGACATGACTGTCGAGAAGATGAGTGTCCTGGTTCTGGACTGCGCGGAACCCCTGGAACTGGCCGAGTTCTACTGCCATTTGCTCAACGCCGAAAGCCGGATCGGGAGCGATCCGGACTTCGTGGAGGTGGTCGGGGGCCGGGGAGTGCATCTGGCCGTCCGTCGTGACCACGGCTATGCGCCGCCGAGCTGGCCGCGCCCGGAGGACGCGCAGCAGGCCCATCTGCGCATCCTGGTGCGTGCGGGCGACATGGACGAAGCGGAGCGCGAGGTGATCGGCCTGGGTGCCAGACCGGTCGACACCAAGGACAACAGCGGCCCGCGCGATGTCAGGGTCTACACGGATCCCGCCGGGCACTCCTTCTCCCTCGCCGTGTACCCGTCCTCCCTGTCCTCGCACAGCTGAGGAACGTGCTTCGGCGCCGTCGTGAACGGGCCGCGCGGACAGCCCCATTACCGTGCCGCCGTAAAGGTGACAAGTCGCCCACCCCGCACCTCGTCGGCCGTCTACTGTACGGACAAACGCGCTGCCCTTCGCAGCCGCCCGAGGAGGAGTTCTGTGTCATCGCCCTGCGACCCCAAGTACGCTTCCGCCGGTGATGTCGGCGCGGCGCTCATGCTGATCGACTCCCGGCTCAAGGGCATCCACGCCGGCAAGACCGAGACCGACCCCGAACAACAATTGCTGATCGAACAGTTCACCGCGTCAATGGGCCCCAAGGGTGCCGGTGAACTGCTGGACGGCGCGTGCACGCTCATCTTCATGTTCATGACGTGGCTGCGGAAGGCCCACGAGGAGCACGACAAGGACGTCATCGAGTACGTGGTGCCCAACCTCGTGGGCACGATGCGCATGATGCCCAGAAGCGTGCCTTCCGAGGCCATCCCCACCATGGCAGGCCTGGTCATCGCCGCGGGCACCGGCCTGAGCCCCAACCTGTGGCGCCGGCAGTACGGCGACTGGACACAGGAGGAGATGACCCCCCTCGAAGCCACGGCCTTCCTGCTCGCGGAGCACATCAACCGCATCACCGACGACCCCGACTTCGCCACCCGCATGATCACCGAAGCTCTGTCCGGGGCGGACGAGGACTGATCCGCCGCATCCTGCGCGCGGGCCCTTCCGGCCCCCGGACTTCACCCACGGACGGGCCGCTTCGACGCCCCAGGACGGGTGAGCAGCGGTGCGAGGTCGGCCCCGGCCGCCTCCAGGACGTGGATGCGGAGCGGATCGCGGACCGCCTGTTCTGGGCGGCGTTCCGCCACTGCGGGCAGGTCTGCATGGCGGTCAAGCGCGTCCACGCCGCTCGGCTGCGGCTTCCCCACCGGCTCCGGATTCGACAGGGGGACGCGGCCGGATTCCGCCGGTCACCTTGCGGGCAAGGGCTGGTCCACCTCGGTACATACCCCTTCGACTTCACCCGTCACCACGGACGCGGCCCGTCGCCCGGGCAGAACGACGCGCCGGCGGGCAACCGGTGGGTGTTCGCGGACAACCTCCGACCCTGACGCTGCCGTGACCGTGAGGTCGGCCCGGTGACCACCGCCGCACGAGCGGCGGCGGTGGTCACCGTCCTGATCAAGGCCCCGCCGGGAAGGGCCTCGCGCCGACCACGCTCGTGGTCGTACGCCCGGCTGTCGCCGCGTGCCGTCAGCCGGCGAACCGGGCCATCCACGCCTCGATGTCGTCGGCCGACCTGGGCAGGCCCGCCGACAGGTTCTCGTGGCCGTCGTCGGTGACGACGAGGTCGTCCTCGATCCGGACACCGATGCCGCGCCACTCCTCGGGAACGGTGAGGTCGTCCGGCTGGAAGTACAGGCCGGGCTCCACGGTGAGCACCATGCCCGGCTCCAGCACGCCGTCGACGTACTCCTCGTTCCTGGCCTGCGCGCAGTCGTGGACGTCCAGACCGAGCATGTGACCGGTGCCCGCCATGGTGAACCGGCGCTGGAGGCCGAGTTCGTACGCACGGTCGGCCGGTCCCTCGATGAAGCCCCACTCGACCAGCCGGGCCGCCAGATGACGCTGGGACGCCTCGTGGAAGTCGCGGTACGCGGCACCCGGCTTGACCGCGGCGATACCGGCCTCCTGCGCCTCGTACACCGCGTCGTAGACCTTGCGCTGCAGGGGAGTGAAGGTGCCGTTGATCGGAAGCGTGCGCGTGACATCAGCGGTGTAGAGGGTGCGTGTCTCCACGCCCGCGTCGAGCAGGAGCAGGTCTCCCGGGCGCACCGGGCCGTCGTTGTCGGTCCAGTGCATGATCGTGGCGTGCTCGCCCGCGGCGCAGATCGAGCCGTAGCCCAGGGCGTTGCCCTCCAGGCGTGCGCGGCGGAAGAACGTGCCCTCGATCCACCGCTCGGACGAGGCGACCGCGCGGGAGAGCTCACCGATCACATCGGTGAATCCGCGCACCGTGGAGTCCACGGCCTTGCGGAGCTCGGCGATCTCCCAGTCGTCCTTGACGAGGCGGAGATCGCTGAGCGCCTCTTCGAGCTCGATGTCACGCTCCTCCTCGGTGGTGACGGCGGCCTCCAGGGACGGGTCGATCCCGCGGACGATCCGGGTCGGCGCCGTGGAGGCGGCGGCCAGGTCATCGGCCGCCGTACGGACGTCCCGGCAGGGCAGACCGAGCACGGTCTGCGACTCGGCGAGGGAGCGGCGCCGGCCCATCCACAGCTCCGCCGTGGGGCCGGTCCAGAAATCGTTGTTGTCCCGGCTGTCCCGCGGCAGCTGGTAGCAGAAGGCGTCATGGCCACCGTCCGCGCGGGGTTCGAGGACGAGAGCGCCGTCCCGGGCCTGGTCGCCGGTCATGTGCACATAGCCCGTGTACGCCCGGAACGGGTAGGTGTCGTCGTTGGAACGGACCTTGAGGTTCCCCGAGGGGATGACGAGGCGCTCGCCGGGGAAGCGCGCGGAGAGCGCGGCGCGGCGGCGGTCCGCGTACGGGGCCTGCTCGCCGGGCCGCAGGTCGTGCCGCTCGGTGTCCGCCCATCCCGTCCGCATCAGCGCGGACAGTTCCTCGGAGATCTCCGAGTAGAGACCGTTCTTGCGGCGGCCTTTCGCCACGGCGTACACCTTCTTCCGGGTGGATTTCCAGAACAGCGAGGGACGGCGGGAACCGTACGGGCGGGACTGCTCCCGGGAACGGCTCCGGCTTCCTCGCTGCCGCCGTTCATCAGCGGCTCCCGGACGGTATCCGCTGCCGCGCGCGCGTGGTGCCCGGGAGTGCCACTGGCACTGATCGGACACGGAGCTGTACGGCACCATCGATAATCGGGCCCATGACGAACGTGAAACTCGGCGAGGCCCTGCGGCTTCTGGGCATCGACCACGCGGCGGTCCGGGTCTATCTTGTGCTGCTCGAACTGGCGCCCGCTCCGCTGAGTGCGATCGAGGCCGCGTCCGGTCTGGGCGGTGCGGAACTGGCCAGGGCGTACGGTGCGCTCGTCGACGCCGGTCTGGCCAGCGCCGCCGAGGAGGGCGGGGACGTGGTGGCCCCGGTTCCGCCGACCGCGGGGCTGGAGATCCTCGCCCGGCACCGGGCCGCCGAGATCGAGGAGTCGCGCATCGCCGTCGGGGGCGCGTTCGAGTCGTTCCGGCGGCAGCGGCTCGCCGCGTACAACGACAATCTCGTCGAGGTCGTCACGGGCGAGGCCATCGGCGCCAGGATTCGGCACGCCTGGGTGAGTGCCCGGAACCAGATCCGGCAGTTCGAGTCACCGCCCTACTTCCCCCTGGCGGGAGCCACGGACGACGCGCTGGCCACGCTCGCCCGCGGTGTGACGCAGCGCGTCGTGTACTCGCGCGAGTCACTGGAGTATCCAGGTCACCTGAAGGACGTCATCGAACCGTGCATCAAGGCGGGCGAACAGGCCAGGGTGCTGCCGTCGGTACCCGTCAAGCTCGTGATCATCGACGAGGCGTACGCCCTCGTGTCGTTGTCGATCAAAGAGGCCGACGTGCACAACACCATGCTGGTCGTGCAGCCGTGCGGCCTGCTCTCCGCACTCGTGGCGCTCTTCGAGCAGTCCTGGCAGAACGCCCTGCCGTTCCACGGCCGCACCACACGACCGGGCGGCCTGCCACCGGCCGACCGCCGGCTGCTGTGGCTCCTGGCGGGCGGCGCGAGCGACGACATCATCGCCCGCGAGCTGGGAATCAGCCGCCGTACGCTGTTCCGCCGCCTGCAGGTCCTGATGGCCCAGCTGGGCGCCGCGAACCGTTTCCAGATGGCCCTGCAGGCACAGCGCTCCGGGTGGCTGTGACCGGCACACCGCCCCGCGGAAGCGCCGCCGCGGCACGAAGACTCCACCCGCACCCGCATTCGTACCTGTCGCCTCAGGCCCGGTCACCGAGCCACTGGTGGATGGCGAGTGCGGTGGTGCGGGCGTGTTCCTCCAGCATGGTGAAGTGGTCCCCGGGCACGGTGACCTCGGCGTGCGGCAGGCTCCAGTCCGGGGCGGGGCCGGTGCCGGGCAGCAGGTCCCGGGCCCGTACGTACAGGGTGGGACAGGCGAGCGGCGCGGGCTTCCAGTCGCCGAAGAGCTCGAAGTATCCCGCCATGGCGGTGAGCCGGTCGGGCTCGGCGGCGGCGAACTCCGCCGCCCGGCGCAGCATGTCCGAGGTCATCGCGGAGAGCGCCCGCCCCCGGTCGCCGTGACCGGGCGGATAGGTGTCCAGCAGGACGACGGCCGCCGGGGCGGCACCCTCGGACTCCAGACGCTCGGCCACGGCATGGGCCACCCAGCCACCGGCCGACCGCCCCAGCAGTACCGGGGGGCCGTCGGGGGCGGCTGCGCGGACGGCGGCGGCCTGGGCGGTGACGAAGGCGTCCAGTGTGGCGGGCAGAGCCTCACGGGGCTCGAACCCCGGGTGCCGCACCGCGGAGACCGGCCGCAGCCCGCGCAGTCCGGCGCCGAGTCGCGCGTACTCCTGCGGACCGGACAGCGCGCTGAGCGCGGGCGAGCAGACCAGCCGGGCCGCCGTTCCACCTGTCGCGAGGACGACGGGTGCGTGCGCCGCACCGGGCGCCCCCGTCCTGTCGAAGACCGGGCGGAGGCGCCCGGCGATGGTGAGGAGCGCCATGCCGTCCCAGCTCCGGCCCCGGGCGCACGCGGTACGGAAGAGCGCGCCCAGGGAGTCCGGGGCTTCCCCGGCGTGCGGTGCGCCGACGGCCCGCACCCGGGCGTCCGGCGGAGTGCCCGCCTGCGTGTCGTCCCCCGCGCCGACGCCCGCGCCACCCGCCGGGCCCGAGTCAGGTGCCTCGGCGGCATACCGTCGCGTCAGCTCGGCGGTGAGCGCCCGGGGGGTCGGGAAGTCGAACAGCAGCGTGGACGGCAGTGCCAGTCCGGTCCACGCAGCGAGCTCATTGCGCAGATCGACCGCGGCCAGGGAGTCCAGCCCCAGGTCCGCCAGCACCGTTTCCTCACCGATCTCGCCCGCCCCCTCCCAGTGGCCCAGGACGCGGGCGGCCAGGGTCCGGACCTTGGTGAGCAGCGCCTCGCCCTGCTCGCCGGAGGGTGCGGCCGCCGGTTCCGGGCCGCGCCGCTCCCCGTCCCGGTCGTCCGTGCCGGCCGCAGGTGCCGGGAGCGGGCCCGCCGCCCGCTCGCCGCCGCGGAGAGCG
Source organism: Streptomyces sp. NBC_00654 (assembly GCF_026341775.1). Lineage (NCBI taxonomy): Bacteria > Bacillati > Actinomycetota > Actinomycetes > Kitasatosporales > Streptomycetaceae > Streptomyces > Streptomyces sp. NBC_00654. The sequence goes on from NZ_JAPEOB010000001.1 coordinate 4,377,222, forward strand.
GCCGGGGCGAGCCGCGCCGCCACCACCACGGGTTCGTCCCCGGCCACGGCGGCGTCGAAGAGGGCCAGGCCTTCCTCCGGCCCGAGCGGGCCGAACCCGGAGCGGTCCATCCGCTGCCGGTCCGCGTCGCCGAGCTGCGCCATCATGCCGTCGTTCTGCCGCCAGGGGCCCCAGGCGATCGACGTCCCGGGCAGTCCGAGCCGCCCGCGGTGTCGTGCCAAGGCATCCAGCACACAGTTGGCCGCGGCGTAGTTGGCCTGGCCGGCGGAGCCGAAGGTGCCCGCCACCGAGGAGAACAGCGCGAACACGGCCAGGTTGTGTCCCCGGGTCAGTTCGTGCAGAGCGAGAGCGGCGTCCGCCTTGGGGCGCAGCACCTGCCGCAGACGGTCGGTGGTGAGCGCCGTGACGACACCGTCGTCCAGCACCCCCGCGGTGTGCACCACACCCGTCAGCGGGTGGGCCGCCGGTACGGCGTCGAGCAGGGCGGCGAGCGCGGTCCGGTCGGCGACGTCACAGGCGTGAACGGCCACCTCCGCGCCCGCCGCACGCAGCTCCGCGACGAGTTCCCGGGCCCCCGGAGCGCCGGGCCCGCGCCGGCCGGCGAGCAGCAGACGCCGCACTCCGTGGGCGGTGACCAGGTGCCGAGCCACCAGCATGCCCAGGGAACCGGTGCCGCCGGTGACCAGGACGGTGCCCTCCGGGTCGAGCGGGCGCCGCTTCCGCGGCTCCGGTGCCGCCTCGGCCGGTGTCACCAGCTCCGGCACGTACGCCGTCCCCGCGCGTACGGCCGCCTCCGGTACCGACGCGGCCAGCAGGGCGGGCAGGGCACTCCAGGAACCGGGCCGTCCGTCCACGTCGATCAGGGCGAAGCGGCCCGGGTTCTCCCGCACGGCCGAGCGGACCAGTCCCCATACCGGCGCGTGCGACGGTACGGACCCCGCTTCGCCGGACCGGCCGTCAACGCCGTGGCCGACGTCGTCCGCGTGGAGAGCGTCGTCGGCCGGAGCGACGGCGCCGGACGTCACGAGGACGAGCCGGGAGCGGGACAGGCGAGGCTCGGCGAGCCACTCCTGTACGAGCCCGAGCGCCCAGCCCGCTGCCCGCAGCATCCCGTCAGCCTGGTCCCGCGCGTCCCCGGCCGCACCGGGCGGCGGGCACGGTGCCACGACGACGGCCGACGACGCGTCGCACGCCGCCGGGCCGGCGTACACCGGGACGCCGGAACCCGGGGGTGCGAGGGCGTCCACCAGCGGTGTGCCCGCCGTGCCCAGAACCCCCCAGCGGGGCATCGCCACGGGCGCGGGCGGCTCGGCCAGCGGCACCCAGTCCGTCCGGTGAAGGGCACCGGTGACCGTGTCCGCCGTCGCCGGGCCGGTACGCGGCAGGGGCCGGAGCGTCAGCGAACGGATCGTCGCCACCGGCGAGCCCGTCTCGTCGGTCAGTTCCACTCCGGCCCGACCGTCGGGCCCGGGAGTCAGCCGTACCCGCACGCGCCGTACGCGTGTGGTGTGCACGCGCACTCCGCCGAAGGCGAACGGCAGGGACAGTCCGCCCGGTTCCGGACCGGCCGTCCCGGAACCGTTCGTGACCAGGCTGTCCAGGGCCAGGGCGTGCAGCGCCGCGTCGAGCAGCGCGGGATGCAGGACGAAGTCCGGACCGTCCGACTCCGGGCGCGGCGCGCGGACCGCTTCGGGAAGCTCGACGTCGGCGTACAGCTCCTCCCCGTGCCGCCAGGCGGCGCGCATGCCCCGGAAGGCGGGGCCGTAGCGCAGTCCGTCGGCGGCCAGCCGGTCGTACGGACCGGCCCCCGCGCCGTCGGCAGGCAGTGGAATCGTCGCCTCGGGCGGCCAGGGCGCCTCCGGACACGACTCCTGCGGCCGGGGCGTCTGAGCGGGCGAAAGAGTGCCGGCGGCGTTCCGGAGCCAGGGCCGGTCACCCGGCGGATCGTGCGGCCGGGAGTGGAGGAGCACGGTCCGGCGTCCCGCGTGGTCCGCCCCCGACACCTTCACCTGCAGGGCGACGGCACCGTCCGGGGGCAGGGTCAGCGGCGCGGTCAGGACCAGTTCGTCCAGGACGGCCGCGCCCACCGACCCACCGGCGTGCAGAGCCATGTCGACGAAGGCGGTTCCCGGCAGCAGGATCTCCCCGGCCACCACATGGTCGGCGAGCCATGGGTGGTCGCGCACCGAGAGCACCCCGCTCAGCAGCAGCCCGTCGTCCTCCGCCGTGCGGGTGACCGACCGGAGGAACGGATGGGCGGGCTCAGCCGTCGAGGGCACGGGCGAAAGCTCCGGGGTGGCCTCCAGCCAGTACCGGCGGCGCTGGAAGGCGTACGTGGGCAGTGCGCCGCGCCGTCCGCCGCGCCCGTCGAACACGGCCCGCCAGTCGACGGGCACGCCGTGGGCGTGCAGCGCGGCCAGCGTGTCGAGCAGGGCGTCCGCTTCCGGCCGAGCCCCGCGCAGTGTCGGCAGCACCAGCCGTGCCGGGCCCCGCTCGCCGCCGGCCGCCTCGCCCGTGTCCGGTCCGGCCGGGACGAGGCAGTCGCGTACCAGGCCGGTGAGCACCCCGTCCGGCCCCAGCTCGACGTAGTGTGCCGCGCCTCGGTCACCCAGGTGCGCCACCGAATCGGCGAACCGCACCGGACGGCGGACATGGTCCACCCAGAACTCCGGTGTGCGCAGCTCCTCGTCGGAGGCCGCCCGGCCCGGGACCGCGGTGATCAGCGGCAGCCGGGGCGCGGCGAAGGACAGCCGCCGCACCACATCCGCGAACTCGGCCAGCATGGGCTCCGTCCGGGCGGAGTGGAAGGCATGGCCGACCCGCAGCGGCTTCACCGAACGGCCCCGCTCGCGGAAGTACGCGGTCACCTCCCGCACCGCGGCCTCCTCGCCCGAGACCACCACCGAGGCGGGCCCGTTGACGGCGGCGATCTCCACGGCGCACCCGGTCCCGGCGAGGTGGGCGGCCACCTCGTCCACCCCGGCGGCCACGGCTGCCATCGCGCCGCCCGGAGGCAGGGCGCCCATCAGCCGGCCCCGGGCCTCCACCAGCGTGCACGCGTCCGCGAGGGACAGCACACCGGCGACGTGTGCCGCCGTCACCTCGCCCACCGAGTGCCCCGCCACCAGGCCGGGGCGTACCCCCCAGGCCTCGAACTGCCGGAACAGGGCAGTCTCCAGGGCGAAGAGCGCCGGCTGCGTGAACCGGGTCGTATGCAGCAGCGCGCCCGCCTCCGTACCGGGCGCGGCGAACATGACGTCCCGCAGGGGCACCGGCAGCATCGGGTCCAGCAGCGCACAGCACTCGTCCAGCGAACCGGCGAAGGCCGGATGCAGATCCCGCGCCCCGTACAGTTCACGGCCCATCCCGGCGCGCTGGCTGCCCTGGCCCGTGAACAGCAGGGCCAGCGGGCCCTGGTGGCGGGAGGTGCCCGTGTGCACTCCGGGCCGCCCGCCGTCCTCCGCCACGGTCCGCAGGGAGTCGAGCAGCTCGGCACGGTCACGGGCCACGAGCACGGCCCGGTGGTCGAAGGCCGCACGCGTGGTGGCGAGTGAGTACCCGATGTCCACCAGGGACGCGTCGGGCGCGGCGGCCACATGGTCGTACAGCCGTCGCGCCTGGGCCCGCAGCCCCGGCACGCTCCTGGCCGACACCGGAAAGGCCACGGAGGCCGGTCCGGGAGGCGCGGCACCTTCCGGCGTCGCCCCGGGCCGGTCGTGGCGGTTCGCCGTCCCGCCGTCCGCCACGGCACTCGGCGGTGCGGCCTCCCCGCCGTCCGGGGCCTCTTCGAGCAGCACATGGGCGTTGGTGCCACTGATTCCGAACGAGGACACCCCCGCCCGGCGCGGACGGTCCGTGGCGGACCACTCCACCGGCCGGGTCAGCAGCGCGATCCGTCCCGTCGACCAGTCGACACGGGGGGTCGGCTCGTCGGCGTGCAGCGTACGCGGGAGCATGCCGTGCCGCATCGCCTGCACCATCTTGATCACCCCTGCCACTCCGGCGGCGGCCTGGGTGTGACCGATGTTCGACTTCACCGAGCCCAGCCGGAGGGGACGCTGCCGCGCCTGCCGCCCGTACGTCGCGAAGAAGGCCTCCGCCTCGATGACGTCCCCCAGGCGGGTGCCGGTGCCGTGCGCCTCCACCGCGTCGATGTCCCCGGCATCCAGCCGCGCGTCCGCGAGAGCCTGGCGGATCACCCGCTGCTGCGCCGGTCCGTGGGGTGCGGTCAGACCGTTGCTCGCCCCGTCCTGGTTCACCGCCGACCCGCGCAGCACGGCCAGTACCGGAAGTCCGGCGCGGCGCGCCTCGGACAGCCGGCTCAGCAGCAGCATCCCCGCGCCCTCGGCCCACCCCGTGCCGTCGGCCGACGCGCCGAACGCCTTGCAGCGGCCGTCGGGGGACAGCGCCCGCTGGCGGCTGAACTCCACGAACGACGAGGGTCCCGACATCACCGTGGCGCCGCCGGCCAACGCGAAGGCGCACTCGCCCCGGCGCAGTGCCTGGGCCGCCAGATGCAGAGCCACCAGGGACGACGAGCACGCCGTGTCCACGGTGATGGCCGGGCCTTCGAGGCCGAAGGTGTAGGCGATACGGCCCGAGGCGACGCTTCCGGCGTTGCCCAGGCCGAGGTACCCCTCGACATGCTCCGGCGTCCTCGTCAGGCCGCGGGCGTAGTCGCTGTACATCAGCCCGACGTACACCCCGGTCGCCGAGCCGCGCAGGGTGGCGGGGATCAGACCGGCGTGCTCGAAGGCCTCCCACGCCACTTCGAGCAGCAGCCGGTGCTGCGGATCCATGGCCAGCGCCTCGCGGGGAGAGATGCCGAAGAAGCCGGGGTCGAAGCGGTCCGCACCGGAGAGGAAGCCGCCTTCGCGCACATACGTCCGTCCGGCCCGTCCGGGATCGGGGTCGTACAGCGCCCGGATGTCCCAGCCCCGGTCGGTGGGGAAGGGGCCGATGGCATCCCTCCCGTCGGCCACCAGCCGCCACAGGTCCTCGGGGGAGGTCACGCCTCCGGGATAGCGGCATGCCATCCCCACGATCACCACGGGATCGTCGTCCGACCGGGCCGCGCTCCGGTGCACGGACCCGGCACCGGCCGGCGCGGTGGCCTTCCGCGCACCGAGGTGGGCGGCGAGCGCGGCTGCGGTGGGAAAGTCGAAGGCGACCGCCTCGGAGAGCGGCAGGCCGGTGGCCGCCGACAGCCGCTCCCGCAGCACCGTCGCCGTCAGGGAGTCCATACCCAGGTCCCGCAGTGCCGTGCTCGGCTCCACCGCCTCCGCCGTGCAGCCGAGCACGGCCGCCACTTCGTTCCGCACCAGCGCCAGCAGGTCCTTCGGCGGCTCCCCGGTGGCCTCCGCGCCCAGCGCCCGTGCCGGCAGGCCGGCGATGCTCCGCCGCAGCGTCTTCCCGGAAGCGGTACGGGGGATCTCCGCCACCTCGAAGAGCTCGACGGGAACCTTGACGGCGGACAGTCCGGCTCGGCAGGCGGCGAGGACGTGCCCCCTGTCCAGCACGCCGCCACCCGGTTCGGGGACCAGATAGCCGACCGGCACCTCGCCGAAGAGGGGGTGCGGGCGTCCGGCCACGGCGGCGTCCGCCACCCCCGGCAGCCGCCGCAGTACCTCCTCCACCTCCGAAGGGTGGATGCTGACCCCGCCCCGAATGATCAGATCACTCGCCCGGCCCGTGATCGCCAGTCCACCGGAGGCATCGATCCTGGCCAGATCACCCGTGCGGAACCAGCCCTCGCTCAGTACCTCCGCGGTGGCCTCCGGCCTGCCGTGGTAACCGGCCATGACCCCGGGCCCGTTGACCCACAGCTCACCCTCGCCCGTGTCCCGGCCGTCGGGGCCCCCGCCGACCCGGACGCGGGTGCCGGGCAGCACCCGGCCGCACGTCCCGGACGTCGCCCCGCCCGGCGCCGGCATGGTGACCGGGCCCGCCTCCGTGCTGCCGTAGTGCTCCAGGTAGGGAACACGGCAGACGGCCTCGAAGGATTCGCGGAACCCGGGCCCCGCCGCGGCACCGGCGCTGACACAGCCCCGCAGCGCGGGGCCGCCGAGGCCGCCGCCGTCCCTTCCGCCCTCCTCGCCCCGTACCGCGTCGAGCAACGCCGAACAGGTTGTGGGGACCCCGCCGAGCAGCGTGAACGAGGCGTCGTCGCGGCGCAGTTCGCCGAGCACTTCCGCCACCGAGAACCGGGGCAGCAGTACGGCGCTCGCCCCCACCGCGATCACCCCGAGGAAGCACACCACCTGGCTCATCGCGTGATGGAGGGGCAGCGGCCACAGCACGTGGTCCCGTTCGGACAGGCCCAGGACGCCGACGAGGCCGGTCGCGACCGGCGCGAGACGGTTGCGCTGGGTGGACAGGACTCCCTTGGGAACGCCGGAGGAGCCCGAGGTGTAGAGCAGCCAGGCCACGTCGTCCAGTGCGAGATCGTCCCGGGCCGGTGTCCGGGGCTCCGAACCCGCCAACTCCTCGTACCGCAGAAAGCCGTCCGGGCCCCTGGCGTCCGCCCCCTCCGCCCTGTCCTCGTCGCCGCCCTCCGCCACCACCACGGTCAGCCCGGGTCGGGACAGCAGCGTGCGCCGCCGCGCCAGGCAGGCGTCGTCGGTGATGAGCACCCGAGCCCCGCTGTCGTCCAGCAAGCGGGTCAGTTCCCCCTCCGGGTTCCCGGTGTCCAGAGGTACGCCCACGCCGCCGGCCCGGGTGACGGCGAGCAGGCTCTCGACCGCCTCGACCCGGTTGCCGAGCAGTACGGCCACTCGGTCGCCGCGCGCCAGACCGAGTTCTGCCAGGTGACCGGCCAGCCGAGCGGTCCGCCGTTCCAGCTCCCGGTAGGTCACACGTGTGAACCGGTCCTGGAAACAGACCTTGTCCCCGAGGCGCCGGGCGTGGTGCCCGAGCAGTTGTGGCAGTGGTGTGACGATGTCGGCGCGCGGACCCACCGCATGACCTCCTTGAGACGACCCGTCGTTGAGGACGACGGCACGGTGTACCGGGTTGCCTTCCAGTGCCGATTCGAGCCCCGCCGGAGTGCCGTCGACCCATTCGGGTGACGGGCACGAGCCACGCCGAGGGGGGAGCGTATCCACCGGACCGACAGCGTCCCGGCGCGTCGCCGGCCCGACATGACCCACAGCGAACCGGGTGGCGCGGGACCCGGTGCGAGGGGCAGCGTCCCGGATCGTCCCGTCACGGAGCGCGGACCGCGCCTTCACCCGCCCACGGGCGGCCCGGCGGCGTCCCCGCGACCCGCGGCAGAGGCCGGCCTCGACCGACCCGGCCTGCCCGCAGGCACCTCGGCCAGGGCCCAGGAATTGCTTGAACCGTCCGCTCACGCATTCCTGAGGTCACTCGAACGGCGCACGCGCGGTCGTCCTGGGCCGCTACCCGTCACAGGCTCGTACTTCCCTCATCGCTCGTATTTCCCGGATCGAAGAAAGAGGTGGCCATGAGCAGCGCGACCGCGCCCCGGGTTCCCGGTCCGGACGGTTCCGCACCGCGCCGGGACCCCGTCGGCTCCGCGAGCCCCTGGGCTCCCGGAGCCGCGATGTCCGCCGGTGTCCCGATGCGCGTGACCGGTGCCCTCGCCATCCGGGCGCTCTGCGCGGACCACCCGGACCGAGCCGCGCTCTGAGAGCGGGGAAGGGCGTGCACGGGAGAGACGGGAAGGCGGCCGTGCGCAGGAAGCTCGGCCGTCCCCGGATCGCCGATGTGAGGTCCGGCGCAGTGACCGGGCTCTTCTCCATTCCCGAGGGCATGGCGTACGCGGCGATCGCCGGGTTCAACCCGGTCGCAGGCCTCTACGCGGGTGTGGTCCCCGCGATCGTCGGCTCGCTCACCTCGCGCACCGTGCTGATGGTCACCACCCTCACCAGCGCCATCGCCCTGACCTCGCAGAGCGTCCTCTCGGACGCCGGGCTCGACCCGAAGGACGCGGGAAACGTGGCAACGCTGACCCTGCTGGTCGGCGTTGTCATGCTGGCGATGGGCGTGCTGCGGCTGGGCGTGGTGCTCAGCTTCGTCTCGAACGCCGTGATGACGGGGTTCTCCACCGGTATCGCACTGCAGATCATCACCGGCGTACTCGAGGACGCCACGGGATACGAGCCGCACGGACACAACAAGCTGTACCAACTGGGTGACTGGCTCGTCCACGCCGGCGAGTGGAAGGGGGCCGCGACCGCGGTCGCGCTCGTCACCGTCGCCGTCTGGGGGTCTCCCGCACGGTCCGGAAGCTGGAGCCCGTGGCGCTTCTGATCGCCATGGTCGCGGTCAGCCTCGGGGTCGGCATCCTTTCGGCCGACGTGGAGCTCGTGCGCGACATCGCCCACATCCCGGGCTCCCTGCCCGGCTTCTCCGCGCCCGACCTGTCCGCCGCGCCCGCGCTGATCGGCGGGGCCTGCTCCGTCGCCCTCGTCGCCCTCGCGCAGGCCGCCGGGATCGCTCCGTCCATGCCGAACCCGGACGGCAGCCGCTCCGACATCAACGGCGACTTCCGCGCCCAGGGGTACGCCAACGTGCTCGGCGGGCTCTTCCAGTCGCTGCCCAGCGGCGGCTCCATGTCGCGGACCGGCGTGGCGGTCAGCGCGGGGGCGCGCACCCGGTCGGCCGGAATCATCTCCGGCGCCTTCCTCGCCGTGGTGGTGCTGGTGTGCGGGTCGCTCGCCGAACGGATCCCCATGCCGGTCATCGGCGGGCTCATCCTCGTCGTCGGCGGGGAATGATCTGGGGCAAGCGGCACGACATCGTGCTGGTCCTCCGTACGTCGTGGGTGTCGGCCGGGGCGATGATCCTCACCTTCCCCGCCACCACGCAACTGCCGCTCCAGCAGGCCATCGTGATCGGCGCTGTGCTGTCCCTGCTGCTGTACTGCGCGCAGGCCGCGCGGCAGGCCGAGCTCGTCGCCCTCGAACGGTCGGCCGATGGCCGGTGGAGCACGGCACGGCTGCCGGAGAGGCTCGACCCCGGCGAGATCACCGTCCTCGACTACGCGGGGTCCTCGTTCTTCGCCGAACTGCCCCGGATCGAAGCTCATTTGCCCTCGGCGAGCGGCGCACAAGGCAGCGTTCTCATCCTGGTCGTGCGCGCACTGCCCGATGTGCCGTCCTCAGCCGTCCTCCGGTTCCTCGACCGCTACGCCGCCTCCCTCGCGGACCGGGGCGGGCGGCTGATCCTTGCCGGGGTGCAGCCGTCGCTGGCCCGGCTCCTGGAGAGGTCGGGGCTCGCCGCACGTCTCGGCGAGGGCGGCATCGTGCCCGCCGAGCCGGAACTCTTCGCGCCGCTGGACAGAGCGGTCGCCACCGCGCGTGCGTGGATCGCGCGACGGACGGCGCCGCGGGAGAAGTGATCCGGCGGGCCGTCGCCCGGGCGGTGACGCCGGTGAGGTCGGCACGACCGCGGTCAGCGGGGCTCTCCCCTTGACAACGCGGCGCCTGTTGTGGCTGGTCAGGGCGGTGAAAGGGCCCTATTGGCCCTCGGTCATAGTGTGCGCCATGGACTATGACGTAGTAGTGGCCGGAGGCGGCCCGGTCGGACTGATGCTGGCCTGCGAGCTCCGGCTCGGAGGCGCGCGGGTGGCCGTCCTGGAGCGCCTCGCGGAAGTGGATCCGACGATCAAGGGCGGGGCGATCACCACGCCCAGCGCCGAGGCGCTCTACCGCCGGGGCATGCTGCCCGCGCTGGCCGAGGCGCAGCGGCTGTCGATGGACCGGTTCCGGTCCTTCATGCGCGAGCGGAACGGCGGGAAAGGAGGCGGGGACGGAGACCGGGTGGCAGGCCAAGGGCTCGGGTTCGTCGGGCACTTCGCGGGGATCATGCTGCGCGCCGACCTGGTCGACCGTACGGCGCCGGACTTCGGCGACGCCGGACCGGCCGCCGAGACCAGTCTCGTGACGCAGCAGGACATCGAGCGGCTGCTCGGCGGGCGGGCGGCCGAGCTGGGCGTGGAGGTGCGCCGGGGAGTGGAGCTGACCGGCTTCGACGTGGACGAGGGAACCGTGGTCGTGCGAACGAGCGGTGGGCCGATACGCGCCGGCTGGCTCGTGGGATGCGACGGCGGCCGCAGCACGGTCCGCAAGCTCGCTGGGTTCGAATTCCCCGGTACGGAACCCGAGATCACCTGTCACCAGGCGGTCGTGGAGATGACCGGCGCCGAGGACCTGAAGGTCGGCTGGAGCGCCACGGACACCGGGGTGTACGCCCACGGGCCGATGCCGGGCCGCATCGTCACCGTGGAGTTCGACGGCCCGCCGGCCGACCGGGACGCGCCGGTCACCACCGAGGACCTCCAGGCACGGCTGCGTCACGTCTCCGGCGTGGACGTCAGGATCACCGCGGTGCGGACCGCCACCCGCTTCACCGACCACGCCCGCCAGGTCACCGAGTACCGCAAGGGCCGGGTGCTGCTGGCGGGCGACGCGGCACACGTGCACTCCGCGTTCGGGAGCCAGGGGCTGAGCCTGGGTATCGGGGACGCGATGAACCTCGGCTGGAAGCTCGCCGCGGTCATCGCCGGCCGGGCGCCGGAAGGGCTGCTGGACACGTACACCTCCGAACGGCACCCGGTCGGCGCGTGGGTCCTGGACTGGACGCGTTCCCAGGTCGCGGCCATGCGCCCGGACCCTCAGTCCCGGGCCCTGCGCGAGGTCGTCGGCGACCTGGCGGGAACGGTCGCGGGCACCACGTACCTCGCCGCGCGGCTCAACGGTGCCGCGGTGCGGTACGAAATGCCGGGCGGGCACCCGCTGACCGGCCGCAGCACCCCGGACCTCGAACTCACCGGCAACGGCCGCCTCGCGGACCACCTCCACGCCGGCCGGGCGCTCCTCCTCGACCTCACCGACGACCCGGAGCTCCGGGCCCTCGCCGCGGGGTACGCCGACCGTGTCGACATCCTGACGGCCTCCTGCCCGTCCCGTCCGGACCTGGCGGCGGTCCTCGTCCGTCCGGACGGCTTCACGGCCTGGGCGGCCGACTCGACGGCGCAGGCACCGACATCGACGGCCGGGCCGGCGGAGGCACTGGAGGAGTGGTTCGGAGTGCCGGAGGGCTCGTGAACTGGTTGATCACCGACTGACTCCGAATCCGGCGGAGAGAAGCTGTTTCACGAATGCGCCCTCCGGGTGCCTGCGCCGGCGGTGGCACAGGGCACAGTGGCGCGGTAGCCGCTCCTGCCGCCGGGGGCTGCCGCGTTGCCGATGTCTCGCTGTGGAGAGCGCTGATGGACCGGACCATGTATGCCGAGAGCTTCGTCGAGCACCGTGACGGTGAGACGTCGCAGACGCTGCGGTGGCTTCCTGAGATGTACAGGGCCGCCGCGGCGCGGCTGGAGAAACTCGAGCGGGAGGCAGAGCAGAGGTATCCAGGGATCTTCGAGCGCCTGGACACGGAACGCGTGGCGGCCGGGGGCGCTGTCCCCTCGTGGTGCTGGCTGCCGGTGGCCCGGGTTCACGAGGTACTGGCGCACGACTGCATCAGTCACGGGACGGGCGTCGAAGGCGCCTCCCCGACAGCACAGAGGTCCGTCGATGCCGCGCGTCTGGCATCGATCGGGGCGTGGCGGGCGGCAGGGCGGCACATGCTCCACCCGGACGACGACCTCATCCCCTGGCCGCACGAGGCAGAGTGCGAAGGGGGCGACGAGCTGCCTGTCGGCCTGCCCGGACGATGGCCGCTCTGCGGCCTGTACGTGGTCTTTCTGTCCCCGAACCCGGCCGTCCTGGCCGAGGGAGGCTTTCTGCACCTGGAGTGGGACGAGCGGGAGCAGCGGGCCGCCTTGCGCATCGCGCCCGACACGGCGCCGGTTGCCGGCCTGGATCGGCTGGATGCCCAGGCGCTCCACCTGGTGGGCGGGTGGGCAGGGGAGCGAAGGCACGCTTCCGAGACCCGGCGAAGGGTGCCCGGTCCGTAGTCGAGTTCAGTTGTGACCCAGGTCGCCGAGACCACTCTGGACGGCATGCGGCCGTGGCCCTGAACGCCCTGTGCCGCCCGACAGGGGTTCTTTCCCCCATCAGGCGGCGTGCGTTACGGGCCCGCGGCGGCGCGCCGGTCGGTTCAGGCCGCGTCAGCCTTGGCGGACTGCTCCTCGCTGTGAGCGGCAGCCTGTGCGGGGGCTGTTCGCAGGGTGAGCAGTGACGCGAGTGCGCCGACGGCGGCGAGGGCTGCCGCGCCGAGGAAGGCGGCGGAGAACCCGTTGGTGAGTGCACCGGGGTTGCCGAGTTCGCGGGCGCCGTACGCCGCGGACACGGCCGTCATCGCGGCCAGCCCGAGGGCGGAGCCGACCTGGTAGCTCGTGTTGACGATGCCGGAGGCCAGGCCGCCTTCTTCGGGGCGTGCACTGGACAGGGCGGTGCCGAGGGAGGGGATGAACGCCAGTGACATGCCGGCCGCGGCCAGCAGGGAGGCGGGCAGGACGTCGACCCAGAAGGTGCCCTCCGCCCGAGCGAAGGACAGCCACACCATGCCTGCTGCGAGGGCCAGCAGGCCGGTGACGATCAGCGGCTTGCTCCCGAAGCGGGCCATGAGACGGGGCGCCAGGACGATCATCATGATCATGATGGCGACCGTCATGGGCAGCAGAGCCGCGCCGGAGGCGAAGGCGCCCAGTCCCAGGACCTGCTGGAGGTAGAGGTTGAGGAAGAACCACATCGGGATCCATGCGGCGGCCATCAGCAGCTGCGCGATGTTCGCTCCGGCCAGGTTGGGGGCCCGCCAGATGCCCAGCCGCATCAGCGGCTCGCGGCGCTTGGACTGGATGGCGATGAACACGGCGACCAGGGCCACACCGGCCAGCAGCACGAGCCAGGTCCGGGCCGAGCCCCAGCCTGTTTCGGGTGCGCGGACGATGGCGTAGACGGCGGTGGCCAGTCCTACGGTGACGGTGGCTGCTCCCGCGAAATCGACGGATCCGCGACGGACCGGGGTCGTGGGCATGACGGCCGGGGTGGCAGCCAGCACGATCAGGGCGATCGGGATGTTGATGTAGAACACCCAGGGCCAGCTGGCGTACTCGGTGATGACACCGCCGAGGAAGACTCCGGCGGTGCCGCCCGCAGGGGCCGCGGCGCCGTACAGCGCCAGCGCCTTGGTCAGCTCCTTGGGGCGGGCGCCGAAGAGCATCATCAGCAACGTCAGGGCGGACGGGGCGATCAGCGCGGCACCGACACCCTGCAGGGCGCGGCCGGTCAGTTCGACCCAGACCTCGGTGGCGAGACCGGCGACCAGGGATCCCGCGGCCATCACGGTCCAGCCGGCGACGAAGATTCGCTTGGCTCCCAACAGGTCGGACAGCCGCCCGCCGAGCAGGAGCAGCCCGCCGAAGGCAACGACGTAGGCGTTGAACACCCAGGACAGGCCTTCCTGGGAAAAGCCCAGGTCAACCTGCATCTTGGGGAGGGCCACGCCGATGATGGACGTGTCCATGATGACGGTGAACTGGGCCAGGGCTATGAGGACGAGTGCCGTCCAGCGGCGTGGGCTCGGAGGAGTGGTCGGGGTTGACATGGCAATCTCCTATACCGGAGGGGGGTATATCTTCCTGAGTCGGCAATATACCCCCCCACGGTATGTAGAAGCGACCTGGCTTCCTAATCCGACCGCCCCGGTCGGCCGTCCGTGTGCTCCGTGGCGATGGACGCCTCTCCGGGGTGAGCCGGGGTGAGCCGGGGTGCGGTGGGCGCCCCGTCGCCCGCGAGGGTCTGCGTGACCGGGTGGGCTCAAGTACCCCCAGGGGGTAGTTGACTGCGGGTGTGCGGAGCCCTACTCTCCTTCCTGTCCATGAAATACCCCCTGGGGGTATAGGTGATCTTAGGAGGTCCACGATGTGCACCACGTCTGCCGCAGCTCACGACATCCCCGCCGTCGTCCGAGCGGGCACGAATGACGGCGCGCTGCCCGACTGGCATTTACGGGGCGAGTGGTTCGACGTGTGCAGCTGCGCGCTGCCCTGTCCTTGTACGTTCGCCCAGACGCCGACCCACGGGGACTGCCTCTTCACGCTCGTCTGGCAGGTTCACGAAGGGCACTTCGGGGATGTGCGCCTGGACGGCCTGGGTGTGGTGGCTCTCGGCGAGTTCGCCGGGAACATGTGGGTCGGTGATCCGGACGCCACGATGAAGGTGATGCTCTACATCGACGCCAAGGGTGACCCGGCCCAGCGAGACGCGCTGGAGCAGATCTTCGCCGGTCATGTCGGTGGCTGGCCGGGCCAGTTCGGCTCGCTCATCAGTGAACTGCGCGAGGTGCGGTACGCGCCGGTCCACTTCGATTCCGCCGAGGATCTCTCGTACTGGCGGGCCCGTGTGGCCGACAAGGTCTCGGTCGGCGCGGTCGCTCTCACCGGCCCTACTGCCGACCCCTCCCGTCGAGTCCAGCTGGTCAATGCTCCGGGCGCCGAGGTCGGCCCCGGCCAGATCGCCACCTGGGGCGTCGTCGAGAGCGACCGTGCGGAAGGGTTCGACTTCTCCCATGAATACCGCGGTGGATCCAGCAAGCACTTCCCCTTCGACTGGCGTCCCTGACCACAGGGCGGGCGCAGGGGGGCGGCCAGGGGTCTCGCCCTGCGGCTGATCGGTTCGGCTGGTCGGCGCGGCGGACGGGGCGCCGCGCCGACCGGCGGGCCACGTGCGGGATCTGCCGCTCCGGGGTGGGGTGCGGGTAGTGGCGGCTGGCTCGGCCTGGAGGATCTCTCGTGCTCCGGTGCGCAACGGCAGGGGCTCTCGAATCGATTCGATGGGCCCTGGCCGTTGCTGGGAGACTGTCGGCGTGACTGGCATGATCGTGATCGGCGACTACGACCCCCGGTGGCCCGAGCAGTTCGAGTACCTGCGGCAGAGGCTCGCACCTCATGTCGCGGATCTGGCCGTATCCATCGAGCATGTCGGAAGTACGGCCGTGCCCGGATGTGCCGCCAAGCCGATCATCGACCTTGACGTCGTGGTGGCCGAGGGGGCGGTTGTCCCCGAGTTGATCTCCCGGCTCACCGGGCAGGGTTACCGGCACGAAGGTGATCTGGGGATTCCCGGGCGGGAGGCCTTTCAAGCCCCTTCCGCGGCTCCCGAACATCACCTGTACAGCGTGGTCGCGGGTTCCAAGCCCCATCTTGATCACATCTTGCTCCGTGACTACCTGCGTCAACGGCCCGATGAGGTCCGGCGCTACAGCGCGCTGAAGGTGGCCCTCGCACAGCGGTTCCACGCCGACAGGGGTACTCGACGGCGAAGGGCGCTCTGGTGGAGGAGCTGATCGCGAAGTCCTCCACCGCTCGGGCCGCCGGGGGACCGTGACGTGACGGTGGCCGAACGGGCCAGGGCCGGAAGGTTCCGTCCGGCACGCACACTCGCGGCGTTGCCGGAGTCGTCCGCGTGCATCCGGTACCCGGACGGATGGCGTGAGCCGTCCTGCCGACCCGCTTCCGCGAGACGCCCCTGCCCGACGGGCAAGGGGCTTTCGTGGCTCCGTCGTTGGGCCGGTCGGACAGCGGAAGCCTGGAGCCACAGGGCGTCAAGGAGACGCGACATCAGCGGCGCGCTGTGCCTTCGTGCCGCCCCGGCCCTGCACGGTCCGGTAGGCCCGGAGGAAGGTCCGTACCCCCTCGACGACGAGCGGCCGGACGCGGGTGTCCTCCACGGCGTTCGCGGAGCCGAGCCTGTTGAGCGCGACACCGAAGGTCAGCGCGATGAACTGGTCGGCCGCGAGTCGCGGGTCAGAGAAGTCGAGCAGCCCGGCCGCGGCGAAGGCGGCGAACCGCTCGGCAAGTGCCTCGTCGGGGGTGTCGGCCATGGCGTTGTAGCCCTGGTGCGGCAGGTGGCCTGATTCCGCCCGGACCAGCCGTTGCAGTGTCGCGTACTCCGCCGAGCCGAGCATGTCGGTCGCGATGCGCATCGAGAACGTGACCAGGGCGTCCTCAAGGTCGGTGATCTCGGTGGGGTCGGCGAGCGTGTCGTCGAGGGTGCGCCGGATCGTGGTGATCAGTGACTGGCCGACGGCATCGACGACTGCTTGCAGCAGCGTCTGCTTGTCGCCGAAGTAGTCGTAGACCGTCCGCTTGGACACCTCGGCCCGCGCGGCGACAGCGTCGACGCTGGACCGGTCGAAGCCGTCGGCGAGGAAGAGTTCCCGGGCCGCCGAGAGGATGGCGGCCCGCTTCCGCGTGGACCCCTCGCGCAGTGTCTTCGTGGTCGGCATGAGCACATCCTAACCGTTCTACACTGCACGGTGTAGTGTAATAATGACTCGGCGCGCCGCACTCGTCCGTCCGCTCAGCCGGCGGAGCCGTGCATACGCCACTTCGGGCCGCTTCCCCGGGTTCACCCCGTCGGACGACCTCGGACCCGTACCAGAGCACCATGCGCACCGCGCCCCGCGTGAATCGGCCGCTGTGTCCGTGCCGGGCCGGCACGGCGGCAGCACTCTGCGTACGGCCGGCCTCTTGCCCCCGGCGAATGACGGAAAGGACGTCCATGACCGCAACTCTGGCTCCTCCGGTCCGTATCGGTAGGGCCGCTGTCGGAGCTCTCGGAATGCTGGCAGTCGCCACCGGAGCCCTGGAATCGGTGGTGACGCCGACACTCCCGCTCCTGCAGCGTGATCTGGATATGAGCCCAGCTGAAGGGGCGTTACTCAGCATCACGCTTCTCATCACCGGCGCGCTCGTCACGCCGGTCGCGGGCAGGTTCGGTGACCGCTACGGCGGGAAACGGGTCCTGATCCGGCTGATGGCGGTGGTCTCGGCCGGTGGCCTGGTGTCCTCGCTGGCGCCGAACCTGCCCGTGCTGCTGCTCGGCCAGGTACTGCAGGGGGCGATGGTGGGCGCGCTTCCCCTGTCGTTCATCCTGGTGCGCAAGCACCTCCCCGCGGGGGATTCGAAGGTGGCCATCGGGGTGGTCAGCGGGTTGTTCGTGGCGGGCGGGATGGCGGGAACGCTGTCGGCCGGGCCCGTGGCGGAAGGGCTGTCCCGACACTGGATGTTCGCGCTGCCGACGATCGCGGTCATCGGGGCCACCATCCTGGTGAACAGGCTGATGCCGCACGATCCGCCGGACCGTTCGGACGGCGCCGGGGTCGACTGGCCCGGCCTGGCCCTCTTGAGCGGGACGCTGGTGACGCTCATGCTCGTGCTCGCGCTGGCGCCCGACATGGGCTCGCAGCCGCTCGTGCTCGGTGCCCTCGTCGTGGTTCTGGCCGCCTTCGCCACCGGATGGACAGCCGTTGAGCGTCGTGCGGCCTCGCCGATGGTCGATCTGCGCATGCTGGCACGGCCCGCGATATGGAAGTCGTGCGTGCTGACGTTCGTGGTGTGCGTCGGTACGTCGGTGGCGGTCCACCTCGTCCCACAGTTGTTCGCCGTGTCCGCCGAAGAGTACGGCTTCGGCGCCGGCGCCACCGAGATCGGCCTCTTCCTGCTGCCCGGCGCCGTGGCCGCGTCGCTGGCCGGGCCGGTCGGCGGGACAGGGGCTCGGCGCTTCGGCTCGCGTGCCGTGGTCACCGCGGGGATCGTCATTCTGGCCGCCGCCCTGATCGCCCTGGCAGCCGTGCACACCGAGGTCTGGCACCTCGTCATCGGCAAGGTGATGATCGCGCTTGCCAACGGCCTGTGCGTCACGGCGTTGGTGACCAGCACCGCCACATCCGTCGATCGGAGCGACACCGGCATCGCCACCAGCCTGGTCCTGGTGACTCGGGTGATCGGCTACGCCGTGGGTGTGCAGGTCAGTGGCGCGATCCTCACCGCCGGGACCCCTTCCGGGTCGGACGTTCCGGCCGAATCAGCCTTCGTCACCGGCTTCGTCATAGCAGGCGCCGTCACGGCGCTGTCCCTGCTCGTTGCCCGAACCATGAGCAAAGGAGTCAAGGAATGACCCGCACCGATCTGTTGACGGATATCCGTACCGCGTCGAGGCGCAAGGTCCTCATATCCGGGGGCGGCGTCGCCGGGTCGGCCCTCGCGTTCTGGCTGAACCGCTACGGATTCGCGGTCACGGTGGTCGAGAAGGCGGGCACACCGCGTCGAGGTGGTTACCCCATCGACGTACGCGGCACCGCGCTTGAGGTCGTCCGGAGGATGGGGATCCTGCCGCGCCTGCAGGACGCGCACATCGACCTGCGCCGGCTGACCTTCCTCGAAGGGAACGGCAGCGAGGTGGCCTCGGTCAAACCGCACAGCGTCGCCGGAGGTGTCGCGGGACGGGACGTCGAGGTGCGGCGCGGGGACCTGACCGACGCTCTTCACGCGGTGGTCCGAGATGACGTGGAGTTCCTGTTCAACGACTCCATCGGCACCCTGGACCAGTCCGGCCACGGGGTCGACGTCACGTTCCGAAGGGGCAACAGGCGTACGTTCGACATGGTGTTCGGTGCGGACGGTCTGCACTCACGTACCCGGGAGGCAGTGTTCGGACCCGAAGGGCAGTTCCACCGGTACCTCGGCTACTGCTTCGCCGGATTCACCATGCGCAACACCTTCGGGCTCTCCCACGAGACCGTGATGTGGAATGACCCGGGCAGAGCCGCGGCACTCTACGCCGTAGGGGACACCGGCGACGTACACGCCCTTCTGAACTTCGCCCACCCGGAACCGCCGTTCGAAGCGTTCCGGAACCCGGAAGCCCAACGGGACCTGGTCGCCGCCGTCTTCGCCGACGCGGGATGGGAGGTGCCCGGCATGGTCGCCGCCATGCGCGGCGCGGAGGATCTGTTCTTCGACGTGGTCAGCCAGATCCGCATGCCCCGCTGGTCCAGTGGCAGGGTCGCGCTGGTGGGCGACGCCGCGTACGCACCCTCGTTCCTCACGGGGCAAGGCTCCAGCCTCGCGCTCGTCGGTGCGTACATGCTTGCGGGTTCCCTGGCCGACCGGGACCACGCCGCGGGCTTCGCCGCCTACGAGCACCACACCCGAGAGTTTGTGACCGTGAATCAGGAACAGGTCGGCGAGGGCGACGCCACACTCTTCCCCACCACCGCCCAGGCCCTGGAGCAGCGCAACGACATGCTGCGCAGTCTCGGCGCCATGTCTTCAGCGGAGGGACGACCGGCCCATTCGGCACTCACCCTGCCCGAATTCATGCCCATGACATAACTCTGGGGGCACGCACCGGTGCGGGTGCCATCGGCGGCCGTCCGAGCACGGTGAGCGGGCCGCGCATGGCTCACAGCCGGGCGTACGGTGCCCTTGCCCTTGCCCTTGCCGTGCTCCGGCGGGTCGCGCTACCTCTCCGGCACACCCGTGTCGAGGCCCGAGCTGACGGGGCGATCGTCGTTGACAAGAATGAGCCGGTTCCGCGCCCAGGTGTCAAGCCGGTCGCATGCCCAAACGGGGTCATACGCTGCGGTGGGCAGCTGGGGGATCCGCTTGCGGCCGGTGTCGTCGGGCCGGTACGAAACGTCGAAGGCCGTGTTCCAGCCCTCCAGGTTCGCGGCGAAACGCCCCTCCGCTTCCGCTGGGCCGATTCCCAGGAACCGGGCGATCTCTTCCCAGGAACTGCCCCGCTCCCGTTCGTAGACCACGGCCGAGATCACTGCGCGTTCGGCGAGCTCGACGAGCCGAAACGCCTGGCTGACCCGGCCTCCGGGCCCGGCATCGGAGTCATTCGCGGTGGCGACCAAGCCCGCTGCGCCATCGGCGACGTCCACGGCGTGATCGCAGAGGACCAGGCGTGCCAGCGCCTGGCGGGTGAACCGGGCACGGTCGGCGTCGTAAGGGGTCGTCTCAGTCACTCCCGAAGCCTCCCAGGCCGTGCTTGCGGCGAGTACCGATTTTCCACCAGGGGGATTGTTCTCCGCTCGACGGCCGCCGTCGAGCGCGACGGCTGCCGCACGGCTCCGGCCTTGCCGCTGTGGAGGGGCTGTGAGGTTACCGAGTGGCAGGTGGCCGGGTGTGCTGGCTGGAGCCCGGCGACGCTGCCGATGACAGCCCGGCATTGCGCGAACGCTGGGTATGCTCCCCGATCCATCCGTGGTCCGGTTCAGCCCCGTATGGGCCTGTCGAATTGTGGAACTGGTGCGGTCGGTATGAGTCTGGAGACCGAGCCCGCGGGCGCCCGTAGTCCGGCGCGGTCGCGCCCAGTGATCGGGCGGAGGAGAGAGCCACGGCGAAGGAGCGTGATCGGAATGGCCCGGAACCGCCGTCTGATCCTGAGCTCGCCGTCCGAGGTGTGGGGCCTGTTGTCCGACGGCCACCGCTATGGGGAGTGGGTTACGGGTACCCGGCGGGTCCTCGCCGCGGACCCGCACTGGCCGGAGGTCGGCGCCCGTCTGAGAGTCCGGGTCGGCGCAGGCCCGCTGACCTTGGATGACACCTGCGTCGTCCGTATCTGCGAGCCGCAGCGCCGTCTCGAACTGGAAGCGAAGGCAGAGCCGTTCGGCGCAGCCCGTATCGCCATGAACTTGATCCCCTGGAGCAAGAACACCCTCTTCGTCCTCGACTGGCACCCCCTCCGGGGCCCCGGCACCCGGCTGCACGGGCTCCCCGTGGACTACCTCGTCGCGGTCCGCAACGGAATGATGCTGACGAAGCTGGCCCGGATCGCGATGCGGGAGCACGCCGGAAAAGCTTGAGGCACCCCAGCCGGAGCCGCCCGCGCCCCGGCGATGCCGACCAGGTCTGTGCGCGTGAGCCGGCCGACCGGGTTGCGCGTCGGATTGCACAACGGGTTGCCGACGTTTCGGGAGTGGTCGATGACCTGGCACGCCCTGACCACATTGCTTCGAACTGGGAGCAGCCGAGTCGGTCTGGTGGCCACGGTGATCCGTGATTCTCTCCAGGCGCGCTTGCGTTCCGAACTGGCCTGGCATGCGTCCGGGGCCGGGCCGGGCCGTCCGCTCGTGGAGGGCGAACCGGTGGCCTCCAGCCGGGAAGAACCGCCTCGCCGACGAACGCGGACTTGTCGAATATCGATATGCTCCGCTAGCCTCGAACATATCGATATTCGATAGGGAGGGGTGCGATGAACACGCGACTCACGAGGGCCCTGGCCTCGGTGACCTTCATGTTGGCGGTGCTCTCCGGGCTCACCTTCGTCGGCACGGGGTTTACGCACATGCTCGACGACGGGGCGGTCTGCGTACAGACGGGCTTCTGGAGCAATGCGTCACTGGCGCCGGACAGCCTGCCGATCAACACAGGTGTGAAGGCGTCCAGCAGCGCCACGCGCCTCTGCCAGGATGGCCCCTCCACAGGTCAGCGCGCCGCGGACCTCGGGAGCGAACTGCCCTGGCTGTTGTTCGGCACCCTCGCACTGCTGCTCTTCTCCCGGCTGCTGAAAACCGTCCAGTTGCAAGGGCCGTTCACCGAAGTGGTGGCGCAACGGCTCTCGGTTCTCGGCTGGTTCATCGCGGTGGGCACGCCGCTGGCCGGCCTCGTCGTCGGCTGGTCGCAGTCCTGGCTCGTTGCGAGCATGGCACCGATGGTGGGTTCCGGGCCGACGGTCTCCGGATCACAGGAACTCGTCCTCGCAGGCCTTGCCGCAGTGATCATGGGGAAGGTCATGCGCGAGGGTGTGCGCATGCGAGAGGACCTCGAAGGGACCATCTGATGCCCGAAGAGGAGCCTCACGCCATCCGGATCCATCTCGACCGAATGCTCGCCCAGCGTGGTATGACGCTCACCGAACTGTCCGCGCAGGTGGGCATCACCGTCGTCAACCTGTCCGTGCTCAAGAACGGGCGGGCCAAGGCCATCCGCTTCTCGACCCTGTCGCGGATCTGCGATGTTCTCCAGTGTCAGCCGGGGGACCTGATCACCCATAACCCTGACGAGGCGGCCTAGAAGTCTGCTGAAGGCTCGGGTTCCGGTTCCGGTTCCGGTCCCGGCTCGGCGGAGTCGGGGCCGGCCCTGTAGGTGCGGGGGGGAACGGGCCGGGAGGCGGTTGGGCGGGATACAGGGGAGACCTGACGGGAGTTCATCCCGGCGGTGGGCGTGTTCGCGTTCTTGACCGGGCCGCCAGCTGCCCAGTGGGCCGGAGCGACGTCGGCTTCGGGGGCCTTCGAAGCGCATGAGCGGGGGATGAGCCGGGGGCTGCGGCCCGTCGCCCCGGGCCGTATGCGGTCACGGCTGTACCGTGCGGGGCTGGCTCGCCGGGATCCGGTGCGTGAAGAACAACGCGAGGAGAGCGGCGAGGGCGAGGACGGCCAGTGCGGCGCGCAGACCGTCGATCCTGGCATCGGCATTCGCGTCGAATGCTGCTTGTGCCACCTCCTTGCTCGCACCCGCTTCAGCGAAGGCGGATTCGAGCTGGGCGTCCGACAGGAACGGTGCGCCGCTTTGGAGTTCGACGGTCGCCTGGCTCTTGACCTCGGCCGGGACCGCAGGGTTCTGCTCGACGCTGGTCAGGAACGACGATGTGAGCGCGGCGATCATGATCGATCCGGCGAGTGCGGTACCGATCGAGGCGCCGAGGTTGGTCACCGCGTTCTGGACGCCACCGACCTCCGCGCTCTGTGCTTCCGGCGCCGCGGACACGGTGACCGAGCCGAGCTGGGAGGCCAGCGCGCCCATGCCGAGCCCGATCAGCAGAAGAGGAAGGGTCACAATTTCCGGCCCGGCGTTCACATCGAGGGCGGACATCAGGGCCACCGCGCCCGCGAGCAGCGCGAAGGTCCCGAGCCGCACCACCCGCCGCGGCGAGACGTCCGGGAGGAAGCGGGGGATCAGGATCGCGGCCGCGAGCAGCGTCAGCGAGAGGGGCAGGATGCGGGCCCCGGTCGCGAGCGCGGACAGGCCCAGAGCCACCGACAGATACAGCGGTACGACGAAGAACACGCCCATCTGCACGAGGTACTGGAAGAAGAACATCGTCAGCCCGCCGGTGAGCTGCTTGTTGTGCAGCATG
Source organism: Streptomyces sp. NBC_00654 (assembly GCF_026341775.1). NCBI lineage: Bacteria > Bacillati > Actinomycetota > Actinomycetes > Kitasatosporales > Streptomycetaceae > Streptomyces > Streptomyces sp. NBC_00654. The sequence goes on from NZ_JAPEOB010000001.1 coordinate 4,400,060, forward strand.
GCCGGTTCGACGAGTGGATTGCCGCCTTGCTTCACCAGGCGGGCCTCCCAGAGGAGGAAGAGCCAGACCAGAAGCAGTCCGGCCAGCATCAGCCACACGACCAGCGAGACCCCGAGCCATGAAGGCGTGTCGGGCTTCGGCCGGAACCAGCCCCACTCGCCCGAGCGGAGTACGCCGTAGACGAAGACCCCGAGTCCGGCCGCGGAGAGGGCGGCACCGACGAGATCGATGCGAGACCGTTCGCCGATCGGCGCATCCGTGATGCGGCGGGTGAGCACCAGAATGCCGAGCACGATCACCACCTCGCCGGCGAAGACCCACCGCCAGGAGAAGTACGTTGTCGCCACACCTCCGATGAGCGGTCCGACCGCGATCGCCGCGGCACCTGCGGCCGCGACGAGTCCGTAGGCGGCGGGACGGCGTTCGGTGGCGAAGTTGCTCGCCACGAGCGCAACGATCGCGGGCAGGATGAGGGCGGCTCCGATTCCCTCCAGGAAGGACCATCCAAGGAGCAGCACAGGCAAGGTCGGCGCGAGCGCCGTGGTGAGGGAACCGCAGCCATAGATGGCGCAGCCGATCATGAACGCGCGTTTGCGGCCGATCAATGCCCCGACCTTGCCGCCGAGGATCATGAACATCGCCATCACGAGGGTGTAGGCCGTGATGGCGCCTTGAACACCGGTCACGGTCGTGCCCACGTCATTGGCCACCGTCGCGATCGAGACGTTCATGACGGAGCTGTCGAGCGCCATCAGGAACTGACCGGCCGCGAGTGTCATGAGGACGAGTTGCGCTGACGAACTCTCGGCAGTGCCTGCCTTGGGTGTCATGCCCGCATAGTTCCAGCCGCTCCGGAGGACGGTCTGCGACCCGCTGCAGGAGTCGACCACTTGGCGGACCGGATTCGAGCACACATGGACGAGAGTCGGCGTCAGGAGGCCGGAGAACAGCCTCATATGTGTGTGGCCTCAGCGTTGCGCTCCCACAGTTCACGGCGGGAGGTCCTCACCGAGTCCCGGCACCCGATCACACACGGAGCCTGATTTCCTGTCCGGCCGGTACGGCCCGGTCCTGAGCTGTCAGCCCGCTGCCCCCGGCCGTACGGCACGGGGGACCCGTACCGTACGGCCGGAAGAGGCTCGCGCAAGCTCGAACGGGCTTACGATTCAGTGGACTTACCCGGCGAGGTCGCTCTTGTAGAAGACGGTTGCCCGGAACTCGTCCGGACTGTCGATGAGCCTGCTGGAGAACCCGAAGGCGAGGCGCGGGCCGTCCGGCGATCGCCAGATCGCCATTCCCTGAGGTTCGCGACCCGGCAGAGACTCGCCCGCCTTCGTCTGGAACACCTGCTCGACGGAATCCCCCGTCTTGTTCATGTCGAGACGGACCAGGTAGGACGGTTTGGCCGGGTCCGAGAGCTTCGCGGGCGGACCACCGTAGGAGAGATAGGCGTACTGTCCGTACGACGTCACGCCCTGGAAATGGTCGGATTCGGCGAGACCGAGTTGGGCGTTGGTGGGAAGGGCACGCTTGGCGAGGATGGGCGTGGTGTCGCTGATGCCCTTGTTGATGACGGCGGGGAGGTCGAACAGCGCGAGGCGCCACGGACTCGTCGTGCCCATGTACCGGATGAGCAGCCGGTTGGTGTAGGGATCGATCGACGGTCTCGGACAGTCCCGGAAATCGGAGAGGCCGATCGGGAATGTCCAGACCCGCGCGCTGTCGGAGTAGTCGAGCACGCCCTCGTCGCTGTACTTGATGCGGCAGATCACATGGCTGTTGGGGGGCGTCCCGGGGGACAGGCTCCTCCAGTCACCCGCGAGCCACACGTACGGAGACCCGAACGTGTCCGGCTGGATCGCTATCGACGAACCGTGATCGAACCCGTGGAGCGCCATGGCACCCAGCACCGTGCCGGTCATGTCGGTCCTGGTCATCCAGAGGTCGCCGTTCGCGCTCCCGACCTTGGTCTGCACGAAGTACATGTGACCGTGGACGTGGTCAATGGCGAAGGACTGCATCGCCCAGTAGGGCTGGTGAAGTGCGGCCGGCACCACGGGATTGCCGCCGGCTCCCTCGAATACGAAGCGCTGCGACGTCGGGACGGTCGCGGACGCCGATCCGGCCGCGAACAGGGAAAGGCCACCGCTCGCGGCGGCGGCTGCTATCCCTGTACCGGTGCGGAGGAGCGTACGACGACTTACGGCAGATGCTCCGCCGGTCTGGGTATTTTCGCGCAAGTGCATCACCCTGCTGGTCGTTCGGCTGATTTGTTGGATCACGATCAACCTATCCATCGGGACGATGAGTGTCGACAGGATGAACTGCGGGTGCGGTAAGGGAACTTCGGACGCCACAAGCGTCCTGCGCCCACGCGCCCACGCGCCCACGCGCCCACGCGCCCACGGGTCGGGATCGTGAGTCGGCCTCGGTCCGGACGAGGCGCCGGCGCTCCGTCCGACGGGGACCGTGTCGGACGGCGGGGCCGCTCACAGCCGGGCCGACGTCGTGATCGGGATCGAGACCGATCGCGGCCCGTGAGTGCGGGCGCACCCCGGGCACCCACGCAGGCACCGGCCGGGGTGCCGGTGCCTGCGTCACTACAACCACCACCGCTGCCACACCGCACTCGGAGGCAAGCCCCCTATCAGCCGTGTGAACAACGCTACGGGTCAATACACCTAGCGGGTCAGCGTCTCGAAGCCGACGTCTCCGCAGTACTGCACAACGCGCCCTTCCGCCTCGGAGTCACTGTTGTTCATCGCTGCCACCGTCGCCTCCGCCAAGGTGCGGCCTCCGCCGACGGTCTCGTCCCGGAGCGGCCTCATCGCCAGGAAGGCGTCCTCGGCGACGGCCCCGACCTCGTCGTATTCGGACGGCTCCGGTGTGTCCGTGCCCGCCGCGTTCCGCGCCTTCTGCCATGCTCCCAGCTGCGTACAGTAGTTCTCCCGCTGCGCGGTCAGCCGCTGTTCGTCCTTGCCGTCGGACGAGGAACACCCCGCCGCCACCGCCACCAGGGCGAGCACCGGGACCACTGTCTTGAGCACGCGCACCATGTTGCCCCCCGGCTGAAACTGCGTTTCGCTTGTCCTTGACACCTGCAACTGCTGCAACTTCCGCAGCAGGATACCCGCGTGGGAGTCGTCGACCGCCGCAGCGGTCGCTGACTGAGCTCCGGCAGCGCCCGTACACCCGTGTCCAGTGACGACGAACCCCAACCACTTGTGATGCCTGTTTCAGTTCGCCAGGCTGAGGCGGAGTTTCGTAGTCCCGCGCCAGGGGCCGGTGCTGCATCAGCCACCCGAAGGTCCGCTCGATCACCCGCCACTTCGGAGCAGCGGCCGGTAGCCACTTGCGGTCGACCGTTCACGACCTGGACACATCGACCTCGACGTCGATGTCCAGTCCGGCACTTCACACGGGGATGTGTGACCGTCAGCTCGTCGAACAGCCGCTTCCCGCCGGTGGAGTGGTGGACCGAGGCAGCCGTGACGATGACCGCGAGGACCAGGCCGAGATCCTCACGCTTTGGGCATCCACCACCGCCGTCGACGGTTCCGGGGTGCGACCGTGGGCGTGGCGGGTCCCGTTCCGCAGCGGATCGTGGACCCGACGGGTGGCGCCGTCGGCCTCCCCCGTCATGCACCCGCGCTGTCACGCCGGGCCCGGTCCGCGCATCCCTCCAGGTGGTGAAAACCGGCTCGATCAATGCCCACCAGGCATCGCATACATCACTGCGATACGCACGACGAGTGCTCACCCACTGTCCAACGACCCACCGTCGTGAGCACTCACAAGAGCATCCCGAAACATCAACTACCCGGATCGGATGCCCTCTTACCCCACGGCTTGTCAGGCTGGAACAATATTCCCTACTCTTAGTGACTATGACACTACAGAGATCCTGGACCGTTCAGTTACGCAGGAATCACACGAGGACGTTCCGTAGTGACCGTTCCTGAGCAGGCTGCCCCGAATGACAGCCCCCGGTACACACACAGCGAGGCGACCCGGCTGCTGTGCGCGGGCGTCTACTTCGACGGGGTGTTCCGGCGTCGTGTCATCGAGGAGCTGGTTGAGCACGAGGAGCGCCCGGTTGCGCCCTCGCTGGGCATCGACGCCCTTCCGGTCCTTGCGCACGCGCTGCGCGCCCGGCGCAGGGAGACCGGGACCGGACTGGCGCTGCTGCTGATCTGGGCGCTGTTCATCGGACTGGGACTGGCGGGGACCGGCTCCGAGCAGACGGTGTTCCCGATCCCCTGGTTCGTGGCGTACGGGCTGGTCTGCCTTGTGGCCTATGCCATGCAGGGTCCCACGGCCACCACCTTCACGCTGGACCGCGCGGTACTGAAGCGGGCTACGCGAGGCCGACTGAAGGCCGTACTGCCCGTCCTGCCGTTCGCCTTGATGCTCGGCTACTGGGGCACAGTCGCCTTCTCGGTCATCTCCGGCGCGGACGTCTGGGCGGCCTTGGTGCTCCCGATACTGCTGATGCTGCCCGTAGGGGAGTACCAGAGGCGCGTTCAGGAGATCATCCGCAGCGAGGTCGGCCGTGACGCCTTCCGGACAGGTCCCCGCAAGAAGCTTCCGGACGGTGAGCAGTTCGAGCGGATCGGCGCAGCCATCGACCGCGAACAGCATGCGAGGCTGACGATCTACGACCCGTTCCGACCGTTCGTCGGTGCGGGCAAACCGTATAAGCCGTGGTCCGTGGTGATGGAGTTGAAGGGCGGCAACGTCGGAGCCCAGCCGCTCACCGGACGTGAGGTCATCGACCTCGTAAAGCCACAGCTGGAGGAACTGCGCGAGTCAGCGGCCACCAGCCGCGACCGCCTCCGCTCCCTCGAGATCGACGAGATGGTGTATCTGCCGGTCGGACTGCCCCGGGATCGGTTTGCACAGGAGCTCGACCAAACCGACAGGCACGTGGAAGCGGCTCTCGGCGAGGGCGGCGAGGGGCGTCGGCACTTCCTGCGGGTACGTATCGGGGCGTGGGACGAACAGGTCGGGATCTCTGTCCTGGTCCGAGTCCACACCCAGGGAGGCATACTCGTACTGGAGGTCATCCCGCATGTGCTCAACCCGCTGCGCCCGCAGTTCCGTTCGGCTGACGTGATCGCGCGGCATGCCACGGCCGGCGCCCTGCCGCGCAGCCTCGTCCACGTGCTGCTCACTGGTCCCGGCGCGGGCGTCGCCGCCGGGCTCTGTCTGTTCCGCACGGTCGTCTCGGCGATCCGTGTCTGGCTGACCGTGCCGCAGTACGCCCTGCCCGACGGGCCGGTGGCGTCAGTGCGGGAGCTGGGGAGCGTGGAGGAGATCTCTCTGTTCCAGGAGATGGACATCAGTCGGTACGTGAAGACGCTCCAGGACCGGATCTCAAGCGGGGTGGGCCGGGCGCTGCACGTGAAGGGCTACGAGACGGGTGACTTCGAGCGCTACGTCATCAATGTGAGCGAGGGCGGCGTGTTCATCGGGGAGATCAGCAACAGCGCAGTCGCTGTGGGCGAGAAGTCTTCGGCGAAGCAAGTGCAGTCGAAGACGGTGACCAAGGACTGAAGAGGCGACACATCGTGGCAGCGGGCAACCGGAATCCGGAGCCACAGCGAGGCGGTACCAGCATCAGGGATGACAACGCTGCAGCTCAGGGCTCACATGGTCAGGCTGTCAGCTTCGCGCAGGGGTACGACCGACGAGTACGACCACGTCGGCCGTGACGGACTTGAGCGAGAAGCTGAACGCGCGGGGTGACCCGGTTGCCCAACCCGCTGCCGCGGCCAGGGAGATTCGGGCCGACGGAAGACCATATCCGGGTGTAGGGAATGGCTGCGTGGCCAGGCCGCTATTGGCACGGGGCGCCGGACTCGTCACGGCCGGACAGACAGCCGAGCAGCACGCCCGACTCATTGACAGGCAGGGGTAGGCACCGTGGACCAGTGGGACGAGAAAAGGCAGGACTGGACGGAGCCAGACATCCCGGAGGGGCCGCCGCCGGGTATCAGGACCGCGCGGGTTGCGGTGGTGACGGCGGTCGCGGTCCTGCTGTGCGTCGCGGTGGGCGCCGGGATCTGGGCGTGGGCGCCGGACCGGGAGCCCGAGTCCCCGGGCTCCGCCCTCCCGGTCCAGACCGGGCCGAGTACGCCGGACAGCACTCAGACCGGGCCCGAGACAACGGACCCTTCCGATGGAGCGGAGAGCAGCCCCACTCCACCCAGTCCCGAGGACGAGGCGTTCGCCGGCATCGGCATTGACGACTGTCTGGACAACTTCAACGACCTCTACGGGGCATGGTCGCCCGAAACTCCGCAAGCGGCCAGCTGCAGCGGGTCCTACTACCGTGTGATGTCGATCGTCAACGACTCCACGGAGTGCTCGGAGTACGACTACAAATGGTCCCACGCCAACGACGATCTCTCAGAGACTGTCTTCTGCCTGAACCGCAACTTCCGTGCCGGCCAATGCATGTTTGCCGACGAGGAGGAACGCTTGAGTCGCAACGCGATCACTCCCTGCGATGGCGACATCCCCGACGACTACAAGTACATCATCAAGATCACGGGCGTGACCCCCAATGGTGGCGACTGCGAAGACAGTTCCTGGACGTTCGACGAACACGGCATCGCCGTATGCGGCAAGAAGGTCTGACAACCAAGCTGGTGTGATGCGCCTGGAGTCCTGATGGTTGTTCACCACCCATGTCGCCATGGTGCATCCGGGTCCTTCCGCCGTGGAGATCAAGTTGTCCGAGTCCGAGCGCGCCGAGTTGGTGCGCCGGTCGAAGCTGTCGGACCGGCGCTCGGCCGGGAAGGTCCGCATCGTCCTGGCATGCGCTGACGGCATGCCAAACGCAGGTGCCGTACGGATCTTCGGTGTCCAGGCCAAGACGGTCGGCACGTGGCGTCGGGCTTTCGTGGCAGCCCCCGCAAACTCGGCCAGCCCTTCACTCGCTGGTCCATCCGCAAACTCGTCGCCCATCTGCGCAAGGTTCACGGCAGGGTGATCCGCATCGGCTGTGAGGCTCTGAGGATGCCATTGGCCCGCCACGGGGTCACTTTCCAGCGCACCACGACGTGGAAGGAGTCCACCGATCCTGACCGTGACGCCAAGCTCGACCGGATCGAGCACGTCCTGGAACACTTCCCGGACACGCACGTTCGCCTTCGACGAGTTCGGCCCGCTGGGCATCCGCCCCACCGGCGTCACCTGCTGGGCCGAACAGGGCCGGCCCGACCGGCTGCCGGCGACCTACCAACGCGCCCACGGCGTCACCTACTTTCACGGCTGCTACTCCGTCGGTGACGACACCCTGTGGGGAGTCAACCGTCGCCACAAAAAGGTACCGCCAACACGCTCGCGGCCCCTGAAGTCGATCCGGGCAGCCCGCCCCGACGGCGCCCTGATCTCCATCAGCCTGGACAACCTCTCCGCCCACAGAGGTGCCAAGATCCGCCGCTGGGCGAAGAGGAACAAGGTCGAGCTGTGTTTCACACCGACCAACACCTCCTGGGCCAACCCCATCGAGGCGCACTTCGGGCCGCTGCGGCAGTTCACCCTCGCCAATTCCCACCACCCCAACCACCCCGTCCAGATCCGCGAGCTGCACCGGTTCCTACGCCGGCGCAACACCAACGCCCGCCCCCCCGACGTGCTGGCAGCCCAATGCCGCGAACGCGCCAGGATCCGCCGCGAGAAGGGCGTCCGCTGGGGAGGACGGCCCAGGCGACAGCGGCCTACCGACCCGGCGCTGCGGTCATAGCGGCAGACAGCCGGGCCGCTGATCAGTTGACATGTGCGGCGATGGTCCGTGCGCAGTGCATCGACTCGGCATGCGTGGTGTCCACCTCCAGGTCATAGACGATGCCCCGGTGGACCACATCCGCCTGGGACGCCGCCATGCCGATGATCCGATCACCTCGTGCGACCTCACGGCCCGCGGCAACCGCACTGTCGCATCGGACACCGACCCACAGCACCCGCAGCTCGCCCAGAGCCTTCTGCCATCGCTTCTGCGAGTCCGATCCGCCGAGAAAGACCTCATCCACGATGACCCGGGCACCCGCACGGGCCATCGCGGCGACCCCCTCGATCCACGCCGCTTCCAGCGTCCGGAACTCCGGCCCGACGATCACCTGTCCGTCCGGAGCGAACTCGATCCCGGCATCCGATGTCTGCATAGACGCGGGCATCGCGTCAACCAGTGTGTCTGTCCCCAGGGCCAGCCATGGATCCGGCAGGACTGCCTGCAGACACCGAACGATCCCGGACTTACCCGAGCTGGAACCACCGTTGAGAACGATCACCTCAGTCATCACCGCGCCACAGTAGAGGCACCACAGCTACGCTCGAAACAGTTTTCCGTGAACGCTGCACCGCCTGCCACAACCGGTGAACCTTCTGGTCAGAGCGCTAAGGGCTGTCCCGTAATCCCTGGCGGGCGCACGACGACAGCTACGGTACCTCGCCGCGTTGTCGGAACGCCCGCATACATCCGGTATGCGGGCGTCCCTCCGCCTTGCGATGCACCGCAACTGACGCCGCGCGCTGATCCGCAGACGGGAGACTCCTCCGTATGGCCTCCGGCTGAGTCACGTCTGCTCCTTGGCCGGCCATCCACCGACGAGCACGGATTCAACCAACCGCGGTTCTGTCCGGTGTCAGAGAGCGGATACGAGGTATGGGTGAGGGCAGCAGCCAAAGCAGCGACAGGGCTCCGCCAACGGCGGCGATGACGAGGGTGGCCCGCAATCCGGCCATGGTGGCCAGAAGGCCGCCCACGACGGCGCCGACGGGCCGTACCCCGTAATTGATCGTGCTGTACGCGCCGGCTACGCGACTGCGCAGGCCGTCGGGGATCACCGTGGTCTGCAGGGCGTTGAGGTTGACGTCGAACAGCATGACACCGAAGCCGGACAGGAACTGGGACGCGGCGAGGGCCCCGGCGCGGAGCCAGAGCGGACCGCCCGCCGCAGCGGCGATGGCGATCGGAGCGGGGAAGAGCACCGCCCCCACGACGATGCTGCGCCCCACACCGAACTGTCGCGAGACTTTCGGAGCGACCAGGGCGCCCAGAACGGAACCCGTCGCGCCAATCCCGAGCGCGGTACCGATGACTCCTGCGGACAGACCGAGGTTCCGGCTGGCAAACAGCACGGTCAGCCCACTGCCGGCGAGGAACGTGAAGAAGTTGACGGTCGCCGCGCATCCCAGACTGGCCCGCAGTACTGGATGACGGACGACGAGTGCCAGTCCCTCCCTCGCGCGCCGCAAGAGCGAGGGTGCCGTCGTGTCGGCCGCTATCGGCGGTTCGTCGACCGAGACACGGCCGATCAGGACCGCCGATGCCAGGAAGGTCAAGGCATCGACGACGAGGGTGACGGGAGCGGTGAGTATCTGGATCAGAGCGCCGCCGATGGCCGGGCCGGCGACATACGAGGCGGATCGGCTGGCGCTGAGTTTGCTGTTCGCCTCCACGTACGACGCGCGCGGCACGAGGCCCACGAAGAACGGGGGATAGGCGGTGTTGAACAGAACTCCGGCAGCGCCCGTGAACAACGCCACGGCGTACAGCTGACCGAGCGTCACTGCTCCCCACACATAGGCTGCCGGGACGCTGAGCAGTACCGCGGCGCGTACCAGGTCGGCAATGATCATCAGACGGCGTTTGCGAGCGCGGTGGTCGACCCAGGCCCCCAGGAAGATTGCCAGTAGGTTCGGGACCCAGATGAGTGCGGTCAACCAAGCAACCTGATTGGCCGATGCGTTCAGGGCGCTGACAGCGATCAGGGGCAGGGCCAGTTCGGTGATCCGGTCGCCGAACTGTGAAACCGCGTTTCCGGCCCAGAAGCGGCGGAACCGTAGATCACGCCACAGCGATATCGCAGTGGTCCGTCCCGCGCCGTTCACGGCGTCTGCCCGGTCTGCTCCTCGGCACCTTCCGGCAGCACGTAGCGCATCACCTGGACGCCGCGGCCGTCGGCCGGCCGCTCGGCCGGGTCGCGAGTGACATACGGCGCGAGGACGCGCTCGATCCCGTCCTCAATGGCGGCGAGTTCCTCGGCGGAGACGACGAGGCGGGTGTTCGCCAGCCCTGCCAGCCTCTGCCACGCCGGATCGAGTTCGGGCTCCACCTCTGCCGCCCACCGGCTCGGCAGGTCCGCGTAGCGCAGGAACATCTGCTGCGACAGCACCCGCACGGCCGACCGGCCCGCCTCATCAGCTGGATCCTGCGGAGTCCGGAACCGGAAACCGCGTGCCGCCGCCTCCCACCTCCTCTGGCGGCGGTCCGAGCCAGGCTCGCTGTCGCGGACCAGCCCGAAGCCGGCCAAGTGCCGCAGATGCCAGCTGGTCACCGACGGCGTCGCTCCCACATCGGGGGCGAGCTGTGTCGCGGTGGCGGGCCCGTGCCGCGTCAAGCGGTCAAGGATCGCCAGCCGCACGGGATGCGCCAACGCCCGCATCGCTTGCGGGTCACTGATCTCGATATCGCCCAGGCGATTACTGGAGTCCATGGCGTGAGAGTTTCCTCTCACATTATGTGAGAGTCAACTCTCACATATTTCGAGGGTCGGGTACGCCCGGATCCGCCTGCGGGCAGGGGTGGGCCCTGAGGTGGTGGGAGGCTTCCGTATGCCGGATGGCTGTCCGGTTCCGGCACACCGAAGGCCGTGGCGAGGTGCCGGGGATCACCGTCACCCGTGGCCGCTCAGGAGATGCAGGGAACGGTCGCCGGGGGAAGCGGTGCGGCCGCTGCTCGGCAACGGCGGTGAGGCGACGCTGGCGCTGACCGTGAAGCCCTGGGTGAATGCGAACGGATCACCCCGAAGCGGACGTGCGGCGTCGTCGCCTCACTCATCGGCAGCGGATGAGTCATGGTCCCGGATCTGCGTGGTGACGAACCATGCGAGTGCGGCATCGGTACGAATCGGTCACGGCGTGGGGCGGCGGCAACTGCCTTTTCGTGGTGAGGATGAGCCGAGGCCGAGGGGGTACTGGGCGGCTCAGTCGTGGAGTGTGACGTTGGGCAGTGGGTGGCCGGTAGCGTCGAACAACGCGGTTCCACAGTGGCAGTTCTCGTCGGCCAGGGTCTGGGACGCCGGCAGTTGCCAGACCAGCATCTGCGTGCAGTCCGGGCAGTTCAGACTGACCAGGGTCTCTTCGGGTTCCGAGCCCCAGGCCCGCACCGGGAGGTCCTCGTACGTCAACCCGGTCAGCTCGCGCTCAGCGGTCAGCGCGACCAGCACCTCGTATGTGTCGGTGCCGTTGTCCCGCACCATGAGCGTGCAGCCGAGATGCCCCAGTACACGGGACAAATGATCGAGCTGACGGACCGGGAAATCACCGCGACGCAGAGTCGGGTCGTCCTCGGCGGCTTGGTGGACAACGTCGGTGTCGACGTCTGGCGGCTCCGCCCCGAAGGCCCTTACCCGGTCCGCCGCGAACGCCGCCAGCCGGCCCGGGTGGTCCTCACCGGACCAGTCCATGGTGAACATCACACGGTCGACTCCGACACCCTGTGCCCGCTCGCCGGGGGTCAGTACCAGCTCTTCCAGCTCTGTCACGACGATCATTTTATCAACTGCCGGGCGGTGGGCCATGCTGCTGTTGTGCCGTTGCCGTGCATGGCCAACACCACTCCCGTGTCTACTCGAACGACCTTTCAGGCGAAGTCGGCCGCAGGCTCGATCCGGCCGAGGAGGTCCCGCCACTCCGCGGCCGGCAGGACGCGGGCGGCTCGGCGCAGGTCGACGGGGTGGCCCGCGCCGAGGGACGCGGCGATCTCAAGGAGGACGAGGTGAGGGTCCATGGCGCCGGGCTCCAGGTCGTCGTCCTTGAGGACCTCCGGTGTGCGAAGGAGTTCCACGACCTGATCCCAGTCCATCAGCGTCGGGTGTTCGGCCGGTTCGAGGATCCCGGCCAGGGTGGGGTCGTGGGCGAACCGGCACAGCCAGTACCCGTCCTGGCAGTAGCCGAGAAGGATGATGGCCCGGCGCATTCGGTAGTTCCCGACACCGGCCAGTAGCTGCCTGGCGATCTGGACGCCTTCGGGCTGAGTCCGGCGGCGGGACGGCAACTTTTCGACGTCGGCGTCGAGTTCGATGGTCATGTGGTCACTGTGCTGCCCATACGGGATCGGGCCTCCCGTACACGCCGGTCCTTCACCCGAAGAGGCGTCCCCGCACCAGCGATGACGTGCGTCGCGAGGAGCGGGAACGCGGCACAGGCCTCGACGGTTCAGGCCGGCCCGGCGTACGCGATAGCCAGCACGGTGAGCATGCGGGTGTCGTGGCCGAGGAGGATGACGGCGGTGGCGTGCCCCTGGGCGACGGTGCGGATGATGCCGTCGTCCTGACCGTAGGGCTCGGAATGCTCAAGCGGCCTCTGCTGCGCGTCGACCAGGACGAGTGAGAGGTCCCGGCGGGCAAGCTCGGGAAGCTGCTTGTACATGTCGAAGACGTCCGGGGAAATGTGGAGCCGGTAGGTCACGCCGCGCCCTGGCCGTGACCCTGCGGGTCGGTGTCGTTGCTGTGGCGATGAGTAGGGGCGGTCTGGTCGTGGCCGGGTCCGGCGTCGCGCAGGATGTCCGCGGTCACGTCCCGCGCCCCGAGACCCTCGGGGAGAACACCGTGGGACTTCATGCTGACCCGGGCCGCCTCGATCATCGGCCGCGCCTTCTCGAGGTCCTCGGCCGCGGCCGCCCACCCGTCGAGCACGGCGGGCAGGGCATCGATCGGGGTCAGGTTGACGTCATGGAGGAGCTGCTGCCGTGATGCGGAGTGGGGGAGCGCGACATGCAGTCGGTCCACCGTCCAGTCCTCGTGCCCCATAACATCCCCTCCGTGGAGTCAGGTCGTCCAGCGTAGCGGGGACAGGTCCCGCACAGTTCCCAACCCGTTCCTCGTCGGCAACCTGAGCAACGGCGGCCGACGAGGGAGTGCCGCGGCGGGCATCCGGCCGTACGGTACGCATCATGACCGTAGAGATCACCGAGTACAGCGACACCCACCGCGATGCGCTGCACGCCCTGTTCACCGCTGAGGACTACCGTGATCAGGCGGAGAGGCTGAAGCTTGGTCAGCACCTGTACGAGAAGCGGTACGTAGCCGTAGGGCACGATGTAGTCCTCGGCTTCGTGGAGGGAACGTTTCTCGATGGGAGCGACTTCGAACCCGGACTCTTTCCGGCGCCTCGGGCAAGGGTCGTGACTCTCCTTGTTTCCTCGGCCGCACGGCGCCATCGGATAGGCAGCACACTGCTCCACCGGTTCGCCACTGACGCACTCGATGCTGGACGCGACGCGCTGGTGCTCTTCCCCGACCCGCATGACCCGGCCGGCCGGCTCTCGTTCTTCAGGCGATGCGGTTTCGAGAAGCTGCCGTCCAACGAGATGCTGGGGGCCCATCTGCGCACTGTCCTGGCGAACACCGTGCGCGCCGTCCCATGCTGACCGGCGAGCCGGCCGATCCACGCTTCGGCCCGGCTCACACTCTGTTCATGCAGCGGTCTGCGCGGCGGTCGCCGGCATCACCGAACGGGACGTCACCGTCACCGCTCCGAAGTCGAGCCGCCCGCGCTGCGCGACGCGCTGTTCTTCCCGGAGGAGCAGCAGCCATGACCGCCCGCCCCTCGCCCGGCGCTTCCTGCGTGCTCCGCCGCGACGACGGCACGGTAGAAGAGCGAGATCAGGCGGAATACGTACCGAAGTATGGGTCGGGTTCGCCTGTACAGGGGTCAATGCCGGCCTCCCACCGGCGTCGTTCCTCGCGCCAGTGGAGGAAGTGCGGAGAGGGCTCTCCCCACAGGGAGGCATCGCTCAGTGGGCACTCGTCGAAGCCCTTGGCGAACAGGCGCCGAAGGAACTCCGCCATTCCGAAGTCGTAGATCTTCCAGTGGGGCCGGCCGTGCCGTTCCCATACGACAACGGGCCACTTGTCGGGGTCGTGGTCAACGGTGAGCCAGCCAAGGATGTCGGCTCCGCAACTGACGCCCCAGGCGATGACGGAATCAGGACGGGAATCGACCCCAGCCGGTCCTCCTTCGGACTCCCACATATGACGCATGGTGGCCGTCTCGGCCGCCATACCCCCGAAGTCTGGGCTGTCGGCCGGCCGCGTGCTCGCTTCAGGGGGCAGGATGCTCAGCGCGCCGTCGATGCCGCCGGCTCCGTACGTGCTCATGAACGCGATGTAGTCGGAGGGAAAGCCCGCTCCCCAAGCCCGCCGGACCGCAGCCCAGTCCGCCTGCTCATCGGCCCCGTCATGCGGCGGCATTACCACTGTGAGTGCGGCGAGAGCTGTTCCTCGAGACGGCATGTCCCCTCCGGTGTGATACGTCGTCCGATGCACGATATCCGGGGCCACTGACACCGAGCCTCGTGCGCCTCGTCCGGGACGAGGCCTGCTGTCACCGGTCGTCAAGCCGGGCGACGAAGGAAGTGTCATGAATCAGGTGGGCACTTACTCAGAAGGGACCCCTGATGGACGCGGAGAACGGTCACCTGATCGAGGACGCTGGCGGCGTGTCGGTTGCGGTGTTCGACAGGGACGTTGACGGTGCCGGTGTGACATCGAAGACGACGGCGGCGAGCCGGGAAGCGGCGGCCGCGCACGGGCTGAGCCCCGGGCTGATGGACGAGCTGGCCGAGCTCGCCGCCGGCAAGGTCCGCGACGGCGGGCTCAGGCTGATGGGCGAGGGCGGCCTGCTGGTCGAGCTCACCCGGCACCTGATGCAGGCCGCCGTCGAGGCGGAGATGGACCTGCACCTGGCCGAGGAGGCCGGCCGCACCGGCGGCCGGGGCTCGCGCTCGGGCGGCAACGCCCGCAACGGCCACCGGAGCCGGAAGGTGATGACGGAGGTCGGCAGTGTGACGGTGCAGGTCCCCCGGGACCGGCTGGGCACCTTCACCTCCGGCCTGCTGCCGAAGTACGCGCGCCGCACCGGCGGCCTGGAGGAGATGGTCCTCTCGCTGACCGCGAAGGGGCTCACCTCCGGGGAGATCGTCGCGCATCTCGCCGAGACGTACGGCATGGAGACATCGAAGGAGACGGTCTCCACCATCACCGACAAGGCCCTGGACGCCATGGCCGACTGGCGCACGCGCCCGCTCGATCCGGTCTGTCCGGTCCTGTTCGTGGACTGCGTGAACGTGAAGATCAGAGACGGTGCGGTGGCGAACCGCCCCATCCACGTGGTCCTCGCGGTCACCTGCGACGGCCACCGCGAGATCCTCGGACTGTGGGCCGGGGATGGCGGCGAGGGCGCCAAATACTGGCAGAACGTCCTTGCCGAGCTGCAGAACCGCGGCGTGAGGGACGTGCTCATGCTCGTCCGCGACGGCCTGAAGGGCCTGCCCGAGGCGGTCAACACCGTCTTCCCGCAGACGGTGGTCCAGCTCTGCATCGTTCACCTCATCCGCACCACGCTGAAGTACATCTCGCGCGCCGACTGGGACAAGGCCGCCCGCGACCTGCGGCCCGTCTACACCGCCGCCAACGAGGACGAGGACGAGGCCCTCGCCCGGCTCGCCGAGTTCGGCGAGAAATGGCAGGCCAAGTACCCGGCCGCGGTCCGTGCCTGGGAAAGGTCCTGGAGCGAGGTGGTGCCCTTCCTGGGCTTCCCACCGCCGATCCGGAAGATCATCTCGACCACGAACGCGATCGAGAGTCTGAACGCGCGCTACCGGCGCTCGGTCAACGCCTGCGGGCATTTCCCGAACGAGACCGCTGCCCTCAAGCGTCTCTACCTCACCACCCTCGCCCCCGACCCGACCGGGAAGGGCCGCAAGCGGTGGACCAGCCGCTGGAAGGAGGCCATGAACGCGTTCGACATCGCCTTCGACGGCCGCCTCTCGGCCGAACGTGTGTGAGCCAACCAGACCAACGAGAAACCTCTACGCCAACCGAGTGGTGAACACCGCTTTCGTGATACTCCCGCGACGAAGGAACGCGTGGGGCGGTCAGGTCTGGTTCTGAGCAGGCTGACCTTGCAGGTTTCGGGACACTGGCGGGTGGTTGCCTCCGGTGCGGTTGATCGAAGCAGTCCATGCGACCCGGTTCGGCGGGTGCCGGCGTGAGGTCGGCCGAGGGCGCGGCGAGGGCAGTGCCGCCGTTCCGTCTTCCCGACTCGATCCGCCCCTGTGGAGACCGGACTCCGCTGCCTCTACCGAGGAGTTGCCTGCATCCGAAGCCTTCCCGGTCCGAACGACGCTCCCAGGACAGGGCGGGTCCGGTGATGGCCGGGCAGGTGTTTCAGGCTCCAGCGGGCGGTGATGTCGGCGAGGGCGAGGGTGGCCTCGGCCATCGCGAAGGTGTCACCGATGCACTTGCGGGCGCCGGTGGCGAAGGGGATGAAGGCGTGTCGGGGTGGCTGGGGGCGCTCGGGGTCCCAGCGGTCGGGGTCGAAGGTTTCGGGATCGGTGTGGAGATCGGGGCGGTGGTGGATGAGGTAGGGGCTGTAGGCGAGGTTGGTGCCGGTGGGGAGTGGGTGCCCGCCGAGGTGAGTGTCATGGGTGACCGTGCGGGTGAGGAACCAGGCCGAGGGGTACAGACGGAGAGTTTCGGTGATGATGCGTCCGGTCAGCTCCAGGCGGGGCAGATCCGCATGGGAGGCCGGGGCTCCGCGCAGGACGGTGTCGAGCTCGCTGTGCAGCCGCTGTTCGATCGCGGGGTGGCGGGCCAGCAGGTCCAATGCCCAGGCGAGGGTGCTGGCCGTCGTCTCCGTCCCGGCCAGGAAGACGGTGAGGATCGTGTCGCTGATCTCCGCATCCGTCATGCCGCGGCCGCCGTCCTCAAGATCGCGGGCTGTGACCAGGGCCGAGAGCAGGTCGCCGTGGTCGGTGCCGTCGGCACGCCGATCGGCGATGATCCGGTCGCAGGTGTGACGCAGGCGGGTATGTGCGCGCTGATGGGCACGGTTGTCCGGAGTGGGGAGCCGGTCCAGTGGCGGCGCCAGGAGCATGCGCCGGAAGAGCCCGCCCGCGATCGTCCTGACGTCGTCGATGAGCTGTCCGAACTCGGCTGCGGGCAGGGAGTTGGAGAACAGAGTGGCGGCCGTGACTCGGGAGCTGATCGACATCATCTCGGTGGGCACGGCCAGGGTTCGTCCCGGCGTCCAGGAGCCGGTCACCTCCTCGACGCAGGCGGTCATGGTTCGTGCGTAGCCGGGAAGACGGTCAGGATGGAAGGCGGGCTGGGTCAGTCGGCGCAGCCGACGGTGGGCATGGTGCGGGCAACTGCTGAGACCGTCACCGAGAACGTCACGGAAGCGGTCGAACACCGGTCCGCCCTTGTCGAAGAGACGGTCGTCCACCAGGGCCTGACGGGTCAGCTCCGGATCACAGATCACGACCAGTGGGACTGGACCCATGTGGACGCGGACCAATGGTCCGTGGGCGGGCAGCGATTTCAGGAAGGCCAACGGGTCCCGTGCCAAGGACACCAGGTGGCCTATCAGAGGCCACGCGTGGGGGGCCGGGGGGATCAGCCGTAGATCTCTCACCCGTACTCCCGATGTCCTCCTGGCCCCGCCCTTCGGGGTGATCTCGTTCACAGCACTTGTCCTCCGTGGGCCGGACGGCATCCTTCTTGGTCAGGGTCGGCCGTCCCGGCCGGGGCGTAGGCCTGGTCCTGCGGGGTCAGGGCGGTGACGATTCCGTCGATGAGCCGGCCGCACGGGCCGATTCCGCTGAGTTCCGCGCTGCTTGTCAGCGTGCCGATGAAGGCTCGGCGGATGGGGATTCCCTGCAGGGGAGGCAGGGAGTAGCTGTCCCAGACAGCGTGGTAGGTGTCGATCGACAGGACGGTGTCGGCGTTGCCGGGCGGGGTGGGGGCGGTTCCGGGGCCGGCGATGATGTGCGACCAGATGCGGGCTGTCAGGCCGGCGAGTCGGGTGACGACGCCGTGAAGGGCGGAGGTGCCGACGGCGGTGGTGTCGATGGTGGGGGCGGCGGCGGTGAGGAACAGCTCACGCCAATGGGGCGCCAGGTGCGGCAGTTCGTCGGGCGTG
Organism: Streptomyces sp. NBC_00654; assembly: GCF_026341775.1. NCBI lineage: Bacteria > Bacillati > Actinomycetota > Actinomycetes > Kitasatosporales > Streptomycetaceae > Streptomyces > Streptomyces sp. NBC_00654. The sequence goes on from NZ_JAPEOB010000001.1 coordinate 4,418,057, forward strand.
GCCGTGGCACAGGCGCTGATGGCCTTGTGTGCCGCGGCGGCACAGGCGCTGGTGATGGCGGTACTGGTGCCGGCGGTGACGACGCGTCGTGCGGCACGTTCGGCGAGCTGACCGGCCCAGTGCGTTTCGGGTGTGTCGTCCTCGTACCACAGCGGTTCCCATCCGAGGCCGTGGAGCATGTCGCCGTCGGTCAGTCTCGTCCGCGCGACCGATCCGAGCCGTGGCCTCTCCCTGCTCAGGGAGAACTCCCGCTGAAACTCGTCTCCCGTGGTGGACAGCGCGTGCAGCTGGGCGCGGACATCGTAGCGGGGGGTCACCAGGTACCAGGCGAGGGCGCCCATGGCCGTCTCGCCCACCTCCTCGTGCCCGGCCTCTCCGCAGTCGCACGCCAGGACGTCATCGACCACGCGGGCGCACGCGGTGGCGTATCCGGTGAGTGCCCGCACCCCTCCTGCGGCGACGGCCAGCAGCGCCTCGTTACAGGTTTCCGCGTGGGCATAGTCGGTGAGGATGCCGATGATTTCGTTGTAGCGGTAGGAGCTGTCGATCGCCCGGCGGATCCGGTGGCAGCGGAACGAGGCGTCGAAGGTTCCGGCGCCGTCGTCGTCGAGCATCCGGTACGGCGGTGAGCCGAAGCCCAGACGGAAATAGGGCAGCATTGCCGCGTCCCACCACCGGGCCCACCTGTACTCGTGCGGGGTCGGTGCACCACCCGCGTCGGCCAGGAACCGATGCGGGTCGGGGAGCGGGGCGGAAGCACCCCGTAGGGCGTCCTTGGCGAGCATCACCCCACACGTCAGGACGGTCTCCTGGAGTGCGAGGTCGGCGGCACGCCCGGCCACGGCAACGGTCCCCTCGGCAGCGGCCTTGACGTGCAGGTCCCGGCCACCGACCCCGGAGTCGTCCGAGGCACCGGCGTAGTCGATGGCGCTGGCGAGGATGAACACGGAGCCGAACAGGTCCAGGAACTCGCCGGTTCCCCGAGGGAGCCAGAACGTGTTGATGCTGCCCCAGTAGTCACGAACCGCCATCAACGCGGCCTGGGTGCCGTCCATGGCGTGCCGCGCGACGTACTCGGCGATGATCGGCCCGGCCTCACCACCCTTGGCGGGAATGGCGGCGGCGAGCGCGGCCAGCCGGTCCCCCTCGGGATTGCCGGGGCCGGCCAGGATCTGCCGGACGGCCTCCGTGGCGGCCAGGATCGCCATCGGACCGCTCTCCTGGACGCTCCTGGTGACCTCGTCGCTGAACAGCGCGTCCATGAACTCTGCGCAGAGACGGTCGCCGTCCGGTGAGCCGGGGATGCCCGGTGACTCGTACGGCCGGTAATCGGTGGCGGTCACGACCTGTGCCCCATCCAGCGCGGGGTGTCCGGGCGGTCCCATGGTCAGCCGCGCCAGCCTCTGCCGGCACGCCTCGTCGGAGAGGCCGTCGGCCAGCCGTGCGAGGCCGGCCGGCACCGGACCACGACGCTGCCGGACCACAAACGGGTCGGGGAACCGATCCAGCCACCCCCGCGCCCCTTCCTGACCACCCATGATCACCCTCCAGGAGTTACGTGCCGTTCCTTCCGGCGTGCGGTGCCGTACCACCGTATTCAGGTGTGCGGGGAGTTCTCGTATGCGGCGCGCGCACCGCAGGACCTGGAGTCGGGCGAGCCGGTCCTCTCCGGCGACAGCCCATATCAAGAGCGGGTACTGGCAGGTCGCGAGGTGCTCCAGCGTGGCGGTGACATGTCCGCCGGCGAACGGGCGGACAGGTCGTGGACCGAGACCTCCGGTACGGCAACCGCGCAGCACGGAAAGCCAGTTCGTCTCGTAGAAGATCTGGCAGGATCCGGAGTCCAGCTCCCGGTACGCAGATTCGCCTGCTCTCAGTAGTCGGCGCGGCCAGAGAGGGACGAGACCCTCGTCGCCTGGAGGGGGCCGGTATCCGTGAGCGTCTCTTCACCACGATGTCAGGCGATGCCGACGAGGAGTGCTGACGGTGTCCGAGACCTACATGTCCTGGTATCGCGAGGGCCGGATGGACGAGTGCCGAGGTGACGGATCTCGGCAACGGGCTGAGTGCCGTCCGCTGGCAGGCGGGGCCCGTGGTGAGGAACCACCCGGTAGATGATCAGCCACGTTGCGGTCGCGTGGACGACCTCGTCGTACGCTGCCGGCCACCGTGAGCGCTGAACCGGAGCGGCGACCTGCCAATACCGTGGCACTTCTCGCATCCTGCACCGGATGGAGGGGTCGCTACCTGGCCTACAACGAGGCCAGTTCTTCGGGGTGCGGCCGGACGCTTCCTGTGCCGGCATCCGCTTCCGTCACTCCGCAGGCCCGGTCCTTGCCGACCATCACGTCCCGCCCCCCGCGTAGCCTCGTAGGCTCCGCCCACTGCAGCCAACTGGCCGCAGTGGTCACGCTGTTCGCCCACATAGTGTGGTCAGAACTCCGGAACGCCGAGATGGTCGTGGTCCGCTTCGGCCACGTTCACTGCCTCCCACCTCGTGGTCGAGCAGATCTCCAAGGTCCAGCGCAACCGCGCTCAGCTCGTCATGGTCGACGTATCCCTGCGGCCGGCAAGCACGAAATACGTCTCCGCACCCTCGGGGCGATCGGGCAGCCCGGCGCCATCCTGTGCCGTACCAACGTCACCCGCCGCAGCCTTAGGATCACGGCATGCCCTTCCAACCCGCGCTGCTGGACCGTTTGGAGCGCGCCGTCCGGCGTTACGGCGCCGGCACGCCGACGGACCGAGTGGAACTCGCGTCCGCGATTTCCCCTCTTGGGGTCGGCCTCGACCCGGATTACGCCGAGTTCGTCGAGCGTTTCGGGGGTTGCTATGTCGGCGTCCCCGTGTACGGGCTGCGGAACTCGGACCTGCTGGAGCACATGAGCGTCGTAGACCTCACCCTGCGCTTCCGCCGCGACGGATGGCCCGGCACCGACCGGGGACTCGTCGTGTCCTTCGACCCCGCAGGCAACCCCCTCGTGCTCACTCCCGGTGGCCCCGTGACGAGCTACGACCACGACGCGGGGCGTGCGTACGAGCTCGCCCAGGGGTTCGCGGCGCTGCTCGACCAGCACACCGAGGACTGATACGGGCCTCCGCCTGCGGGCCCGGGTCCGCGCCGGACGACACGGGCCGGGGGAGTGGGGAGACAGCCTTCAGGGCACTCCGGAACATCCCCCAGTTCGGCTAATCTAATGATCTACCGATCATCTTCCGTGTGGTGACCGGCTTTCCGCCCGGTGACGTTCCTACGCTCCCACCGACCCCGCATGGGAGGGCAAGGACCCGTGGCGGTTGGGGACGACTGTCACGCGCTGTCCGACATCTCCCACCTGCTGCGGCATGGGCCCGTGTTCCCGCAGCGGTTGCTGGTGTCCGACGAGCAGCAGTTCCAGGGACAGGTGCCCCTGGTGGCTTCTCCTTCTCCCGCAAGGAGGAGCGGTATGCGTTCCATCATCGGTAAGAGAGTTCTGACCGCCACCGCGGTGTCGGGGATCCTGTCGCTGACCGGCGGGTTCGCGGTTGCGGCGAAATTTGAGGGCAACAGCGGTGGCACGCCCGATCCTCCCGGCGGCCACCACCAGGAGATCGACGGGCTCCCCGAAGATCTCTGCGGGAAGCTCAACCTCGGTGGGATCGCCGCCCAGGCAGTCGGCGACCTGTGCGCCCCTCCACACGAAGCTTCCGACGAATCAGGATCCGGCGGTGACGACGACGGGCACCCGGCCATCTCGCACCGATGCCCCCGCTGCGCCGCCCGCAATTCCGGACGAGCCGGAGGAGCCGAGTCAGGTGACTCCGGGGTATGGGGAGCCGGAGGAGCCGACGCCGACGCCGCCGGGGTACGGCGGGCCGGAGGAGCCGACGCCGACGCCGTCCCATCCCGGTCGGCCTCAACTCCCCGGCACCGGAAGTGAGCCCGCCCTCATGGGTGCCGCCGCACTGAGTGTGGCGCTCATTCTCGGGGGGACCGTCCTGTACGTGCGGAAGGGGCGCGCATTGCGGCGCAACTGACGCAGGGACAGACGTCATCACGTAGTGCGTCACAGGCGCCGATTCGGGTGACTCGCGCGACCGGGGTCGTCGACGCGACTTGCCGCCCGACCCGCGCTGCGAGGGTCAGGCCGTGGAGGCGGGACCGGGCGGCAGGTGGACGGTCATGATCAGGTGGCAGGTGTCGGCGCCGGCGCCGCGGTAGGCGTGGGGGGCGTCGCCGTCGAAGCCTGCGGTCTGCCCGGCTTCGACGGGGTGCTCGGTGCCGTCGACGACCAGGATCATCCGGCCGGAGGTGACGCTGACGGTTTCCACGACCCCGGCCTGGTGGGGGTGACTGGGGTATTCCTCGCCCGGCTGGAGTTGCCAGCGCCAGACTTCGGTGGGGGCCGGACCTGAGGTTGTCAGTATGAGCCGGGCTTCACTGCCCCGCTCGCCGGTCCACAGCGGCATCACTGTGTCGGCGGAGACGACGCGGACACGGCCCTCTGCCCGCCCCTCCATGAGGGCGGACACGGAAACGCCGAGCGTGTCGGCCAGCCGGACCAGGGTCGCGAAGTTCGGGTTCCCCTGTGCCTTCTCCAAGGCGACCAGGGCGCCCTTGCTGACCTTGGCGCGCCGGCCGAGTTCATCCAGGGAGAGCCCGGCCCGGGTTCGTGCCGCCCTGACGTTGTGTGCGAGCGTCCGCAGTGCTACGTCCGTCTCGGCCATCCGATCACCATCCTCACAAAAGGGGACCGCGCGAATGCACCGTGCGATCTTTTGGTTGACACGGGGCGGTCGGTTCGTTGTACGGTCTGGTCGTTCCATTACATCGTAAGGGATGTGCCGTGATCGCTCTGCTGCTGGCCCTGGGCAGCTCCCTCGCCTACGGGTGCGCCGACTTCCTCGGCGGCCTCGGCGCGCGCAAGGCCCATGTACTGCGCACCGTGATGATCGCGGCCCCGGCTTCTCTCGCGCTGGAGATCATGCTGTGGCCGGTGCTCGGTGCCTCGTTCAGTGCCGGCACCCTCGGGTGGGGTGCCGCGTCCGGGGTGGCTTCGGCCGCCGCGTTCACCCTGCTCTACAAGACTCTGGCGATCGGCCCGATGAACGTGCTCTCGCCCGTGACCGCGTTGGTGTCCGCCATGCTTCCCGTCGGTGTGGGTCTGCTGCAGGGCGAGCATCTTGGTGCCGCCGGACTTGTGGGTCTGCCGCTCGCGCTGGCCGCGGTGGTGATGGTCAGTGCCGGTCACGGCGCCGGGTCGGCGCGCCCCTCCCGTACGGCTCTGCTGCTGGCCCTCGGCGCCGGTGCGGCGATTGCCCTCCAGCTGGTCTTCTTGCACCAGGCGCCCTCCGACAGCGGGGTAGCCCCGCTGATCGTGGGCCGGGCGGTCTCCTCGGCAGTCACCCTGGCCGCGGCCGGGCTGATGTTCCGCAGGCTGGGGTCCGAGAAGCCCGCCTATGCGGTGTCGGCGGCGGCGGGCCTGCTGGACTCGGTGGCGAATCTGCTGTTCCTCATGGCTGCCCGCAGCGGGGACCTCGCCGTCGTCGCCGTGATCACCGCCCTCTATCCGGCGGGCACTGTTCTGCTCGCCCGCAGCGTGCTGGCCGAACGGATCCACCGCAGCCAGCTGGTCGGGCTCGGCACCGCGGCCATCGCCGTCGGCCTCCTCGCCCTGACCTGAGCGGCCGCCCACCGTCATCGATCGCGCGCAAGGAGAGATGGATGTTCATCCAGCCCTGGGATGCGGCCCCGGGCGAGGCGGAATGGCAGGCCTGGATCGCCCCAGGCCACGACTTCGGACAGCTGAGTGTCAACGGCACGCCCGGCGGGCCGCCCGCTGTCGTCCCCACTCACTTCACCTCTTATGACGGGGACCTGCCGATCCACCTCACCCGGCCCAACCCGGTCTGGGACGGCGATGGAGCACGACCCGAACGTCACTTTCACCGTGGTCGGCGACTACGCGTTCGTCCCCGGCCCCTGGCGCGCCAAGCCCGGCATCCCGCCCATCGACGGCGTACCCACCAGCTACTGCGCCACCGCGCAGTTCACCTGCCGTGCCCACCCGGTCGACGCTCCCGAGGCCAAGGCCGAACTGCTGCGCCGCCGGCTCGCGCACTTCCAGCCCGACAGCGACCACGTCCCGGTGACCGTCGACCAGCCCCCGTACGGCCGGATGCTGTCCGGCGTCCGCGGCCTGCGCCTTGAGGTCACCGACGTACGGGCGAGGTTCACGTACGACGACCACAAGCCCGTCGAACAGCGTGCCGGTGTCGCCGACCGCCTCATCGAACGCGGACAGGATCTCGACGTTCGCGCCGCACGGCAGCAGCGCCGCCACCTGGACCACCTCGGCCCCTGGAAGCCCTGACCCCACCCCGTACGCACACACGCACCGAGGAACGGAGCCATTCATGACCGCCTTCCGTATCGCCCCCGCAGTGGCCGACGCCTTCCCCGACACCCTCATCGCCGTGATCACCGCCACCGGCCTCCACGGCCACGAGCCCTGGCCCTCCACCACCGCCGCGCTTCAGGACCTGGAGCAACAACTCGCCGACGGTACCTGGCAGCCCGCCGACGAGACCGACCCGAGGATCGAGGCGTGGCACACCGCCTACCGGTCCTTCGGTACCAACCCCCGCCGTATCCGCCCCAGCGTCGACGCGCTCGGCCGCCGCTTCACGAAGAAGGGGTCTCTGCCGCGCATCAACCCGGCCGTCGACTCCTACAACGCCGTCTCCGTCCAGCACGGCCTGCCCGCCGGCGCCTTCGACCTGGACCAGGTCACCGGTGACGTGGACATCCGGTACGCCGACGGCACCGAGGAGTTCACCCCACTCGGCGAGCCCGGAACCGTCGAGAACCCCAAGCCCGGCGAGATCATCTACACGGACACCACCGGCGTCCTGACCCGCCACTGGAACCACCGAGATGCCCACCGCACCCGCGTCACCGAAGACTCCACCCGCGTCGCCTTCATCCTCGAAACCCTCCACGCCACCCGCGACGGCCACCTGCTGACGGCTGCGGCACCGGAACTGCGGGGGCTGCTCGCCCCGCACACCGAACAGACCGCCGTGTACTACCTCAGCCCGGACCAGCCCCGGATCACCGTCTGAGGACCGGCCCCCTGCCCACGTCCCATCAACCGCAAGCGGATCGAAGAGACACCGGGCTGAGCCACTGCCCCGGTCCTTGCCCGAACGGCCGACCGGTCGGCACAACCCGTCCACACTCCGGTCGTTGATACGCAGGCTGCATTTGCCACGTGCTGCGGAGTCGCCCGGGCAGGCGTCCCCGGGACAGCCGGGAGCAGACGGCAGCCCGCCTCTTGGTGGTCGCCGCCACCGTCGGGGTGCCGGCCCCGACGAGTGATCACGGCAGGAGGTCCGCCGTAGTGGACGGCATTCCAGCACACGTCGCATTCCACCGTGCGAACCAGGGGATGACGCCAACGCACCATGCGGCAGTGGGCTGTTGCGGCCGCCGCCCGCTGTTGATACCGGTGAACGGTCCGTCCACCACCGTGTTGAGGGTGGTTCCGTCGGAGGTAGGGATGTCCAGTTGGCCGGTATCCCGCATCCGGGGCCGGTCAGGCCCGGGGCGCTGCCCTGACGAGTTGTGCGAGATGGACGGCGGCATCCCGGAGGGGAGTGTCGTCGGCGGTTACGCGGCTCAGCAGTTCGGCGCCCTCCAGAATGCTGATCACCGTCCCGGCGAGGGAGTGGGCCGCGGCCGGCGCGATACCGCTCTCTGTCAGCTTGGCCGTGACAAGGTCCCGCCAGCCGGTGAGAGCCTGGGTCGCGGCCTCCTGGAGCCCCGGGACGCGGCCGATGGTCTCCAGGGCGGTGACCGCGACGGGGCATCCGTCGCTCCAGTCCGACCGCATCAGGTCGTCGGCGAGCAGCAGGGCACAGGCGGCCGTGGCCTCGGCGGGATCGGAGGCGGAAGCGAGGCCTTCGACGAGCATCTCGCCGAACTCCCGGGCGCCGTGATGCATCGCCTCGATGGCGAGCTCCTGCTTGCCCCCGGGAAAGAAGTGGTAGACGGAGCTGGGTGAGGCCTGCGCGGCGCCGGCGATGCGTTTGACCGAGGTGCTCTCGTACCCCTGCTGCTGCAGCAGGGCGGCAGTGGCCCGGATGATCCGGCGGCGGGTGTCGGCGTCGGACGAGCGGTCGAACGGTGCGGTGGTTGCCATGACAGCGATTCTACTGATTGGAACGTTCGATCCAGAACTGTCGTATGCTCTGGATCGAACGTTCCAATCAGAGTGATGGATGGGTATCGATGCAAGCAGCAGCACCGGCTTCCTCATGGGCGAGCCACTCCGGATACACCCGCATGTTCGCGCCGGGGGAGCTGACCGTGGGGTTGTTCCTTCCCCTGTGGCCCTACACAGGGAACATGGCGGCAATGCGCGGTCAGACGAAGGTCGTCCAGCAGGCCGAGCAGGGAGGCATCGCCGCCGTCTGGGTGCGGGACGTGCCCCTGGCCGACCCCGCCTTCGGCGACGTGGGGCAGGTGTACGACCCGTGGACCGCACTGACCTGGCTCGCGGCACACACCTCCCGGATCACTCTGGCTTCCGGCAGCGTGATCCTTCCGCTGCGGCACCCCATCGACCTGGCGAAACAGGCGGCTTCCGTGGACCATCTCAGCGGGGGCCGACTGGTCCTCGGAGTGGCGTCAGGCGACCGCCCGGTGGAGTTCCCCGCGTACGGTCTGGATCACGGGGCGCGGGGTACCCGCTACCGGGAAGTGGTCGATTCCTTCCGTGGGCTGCTGGCGGAGGAGCGTCCCGGCGGTGCGAGCCTCTTGCCGAAGCCGGTGCATGACGGGATCCCTCTCCTGGTCACCGGCTCCTCCCAGCAGTCACCGCTATGGATCGCCGAGCACGCGGACGGCTGGCTGGTCTACTCCGGGACCACCGCGACCCCTGACGGCCCCCGGACCCTCGGGGACCGGATCGGGGCATGGCGTGAGCTGATCCCCGGCGGAGAGTTCCGCCCGGTCGCGACCAATGAATGGATCGATCTGGTCGAGGATCCGGGTTATCCGCCCACTGCGCTGCGCGGCGGCTTCGTCCTGCGCACCGGTACAGAAGGGCTGCTCGAACTGCTTGGCCGCTGGAGGACCGCCGGGGTCAATCACGCCGCACTCGGAGTCCAGCACGGAAGGCGCCCCGCGGCGGAGGTGGTGGCGCAGCTCACCGAAGAGGTCGTACCGCACTTCCCCGCACTGGCGTCCCCCACACCCCTGGCAGCCGCGTGGTGACTTCGCTGCCGTCCTCGCGAGTCGGTGCTCCCGGTGACGCGGCGGAGCCCGACGCGTTCCGTGAGGCCATGCGCCTCTGGGCGACGGGCGTGGCGGTCGTCACCACGCAGAGCGACCAAGGGCCGCATGGCGTGACGGTCAACTCCCTGCTGTCGGTGTCGCTCGATCCACCCACTCTGCTGATCTCCCTCAAGCGGGGCAGCCGCACCGAAGGCGTCATCGAGCGGTCCGGCCGCTTCACCGTGAACGTCCTCACCGCCGGGCAGCACGTTCTTGCCGACCGTTTCACCCGGCGTCGTGCCTTCGGTGCCGAGGAGTTCGCTGGGGTGGGTCACCGGCCGTCCCCGGATGGTGGAGGGCCGGAGTTGGAAGGGAGCGCCGTCGTTCTGACCTGCCGAATGACCCGACGTATCGAGGTCGCCGACCACGTCCTGATCATCGCCAGGACGACCGGCGTCCGTCTGGTTCCGGCCGACGGCCCCCATGTGCCGCTCGTCTACCTGGACCGGCACTACCGTCGGCTCAGCGAGAGGGCGCCGGGCGCGGAGGACGGTCCTGACCGCGCCGGTCAGTCGGGCAGGAGCTGACCGGGGCCGTTTCGACGCCACCCATGCCCCCCACTGCCACCGCCACCGGAGCCTGTCGTCCGCCGTCTGTAGAGGGCAGCGACAGGCCGGTCCGGTGTTCGCGACGGCAGCGGAGTGGCCGGAGCCAGGCGGGCGTCGGAAGCCCTGCCGCACTTGCCGCCGTCGGGGACACCGGACCGGCGAGCCTGATGCCTGCCTTCTGCTACAGACGATCGGCGCACGGACGCGGTGAACCATTTGCGCCCGTCGAGCTCGCGGGCGCCGAACGCCCACTCCCTGCGGGCGCGGCCTTGCCCGCGGAGGACCTGGACGGCCGCGCCGGAGAGGTGCCGCGGCCTGGCCAGACGCCGGGGCGCAGCGGTTTCATGGTTTGCGGGCGACGAGTCCCCACTGGTCGACGGGTACCGGCTCCTCGTCGGCCGTCGGCCGCCACTGCGAGATCGATACGAAGCCCGGCTCGACCATTTCCAGACCCTCGGCGCATCCGGTGATCTCTTCCGGTTCCCGCACCAGGTAGGGCGGGTTGTCGCCCGATGCGTACGCCTTCTCGGCCGCGAGCGTGGCGGGTGTCTTCACCGTGTCGCACAGGACGAGACAGCTCCCGGACGGCATACGGGACATGTATCTCTGGACCACTTCGATTCCCTCGGCCGGGGCCAGGTGTCCCAGGGTCGACAGCAGCATCACGGCGACCGGCTCGGACAGGTCCAGCGTCTTGGAGGCCGCGTCCACCACCGCGTCCGTGTCGGACAGGTCCGCCTCCACGTAGTCCGTCCGGCCCTCAGGAGCGCTGGTCAGCAATGCCGCCGCGTGGACCAGCACGATGGGGTCGTTGTCCACGTAGACGATACGGGCCTGGGGCACGATGCTCTGCGCCACCTCATGGGTGCTGTTCTCCACCGGCAGGCCTGTTCCCACATCCAGGAACTGACGCACGCCCAGCCCTGCAAGGTACCGGACAGCACGGGCCTGGAACGCACGCGAGGCGCGGGCGATGTCGACCGTCTGCGGGTAGGCCGCGCTCACCACGTCGGCCAGCTCCCGGTCGACCGGGTAGTTGTCCTTCCCGCCCAGCCACGCGTTCCACACCCGAGCGGAATGCGGCACGTCCGATCGGATCAGCCTACGGAAGTCAGCGTCGCTGCTGCTCAAAGCGCACTCCATGCTTGTCATATTCATACGTCAGTTGTCTATGCGTATCGTTGCACGCCGGTCGTGCCACTGGGACTTGACCTCATCGCTTCTCGAACCTCGTCTCGGATCACTGCTCAAGTCCCGTGGATCGGTCCCGGGTTGGACACGGAGGGTGCACCCTTCCGGGTGATCGACTGCCGGCCATCGCGCGGGAGTCCGAAGTGCGGCCCGCTGGGCAGACGAAGCCGGGGGTGCCGGGCGATGGTCTTCTGTCTGCTCAGCCCTTGGTGTCCGTGGGGCGCAGTCGGTGAGGACGTCGAGGCTGGTGCTGCGGCATGCGGCATGCGGCGTACGGCATGCGGCGTGGGTAGGCGGTCCGGGGCCGGGCTCTCATGCACTGGAGGGCTCGGCTGCGGCGGTCCTGGGACATTTTCCGTGCGGGAAGGCGGGCAGGAATGGCGTCGACCATGGTTCCGGCGGACAACACCCGGGCCATCCGGTGCACTTCGACATCCAGGTTCCCAACAGCGTCCGAGGGATTCCCGCGGATGAGACATCGTTCACGCCCCAGGCCCCGGACGGGCAGATCCCCGGCACGTCTGTCGTCGAGGGCACGCGCAAGGTGTCCGCCGGCACCCTCATCGGCCCGGTCCAGCACGGCGCCTGACCCTGCGGCAACACCCCGGTGGAGTTCCGGACAGTGCCCCTGTCGCGGAACGCCACGGCCGTTCCCACCAGCGGCGTCCGAGGCCGCGCGGAAGCGTGGCGGACGGGTCCGCACACGCGAGAGCCCCCACGGGTCCACGATATGCGCGGTCCCGGGTGCGGGGGCTCTCGGTCAGGGAAGTGCCACGGCCGCTACGAGTCCGGGGAGCCGAGGGCGATGGCCCCGGCGGGACAGAGGCCGACGGCCATCCGGGCGGCGGCGCGGTGCTCGGGTGCCGGTGCGGGGTGCAGGAGTACCACCAGGCCTTCCTCCTCGTCCTGGTCGAAGACCGCGGGAGCCGTCAGGGCGCACATGCCGGCGCCGGCGCAGCGCTCACGGTCGGCGCCGAGACGCAGCGGCGCTTGCGGGTCGCTCATCGCGCTACTCCTTGTCCCAGGTGACGGGCAGGCTGATCACGCCGTAGATGTTGGAGCGGTTGCGCAGCGGTACCTCCTGCGGCGGCACCGCGAGGCGCAAGGTGGGAAAACGGGAGAGCAGCGCCGGGAAGGCGACAGCCATCTCGACGCGGGCGAGCTGCTGGCCCAGGCACTGGTGGGCGCCGTGGCCGAAGGCCAGGTGCCCGGTGGCCTTGCGGTGGATGTCGAGCCGGTTGGGGTCGGGGAACCTGCGTGGGTCCCGGTTGACGGCCTGCACGGAAACGGTCACCGTCTCGCCCGCCCTGATGAGCGCGCCCTCCACCTCGACGTCCTCGAGCGCCGACCGAAGCAGAGGGTCGGCCACGCTGAGGTAGCGCAGCAGCTCCTCCACGGTCTGTCCGGCCAGGCCCGGGTCGGCGCGCAGAGCGTCCAGCTGGTCGGGATTGCTGAGCAGGGCGAAGGTGCCGAGGCCGAGCATGTTCGCCGTGGTGTCGAGTCCGGCGGCGAGCAGCAGCCCGCCTACCCCGGCCAGCTCCTCGTCGGTGAGGTCGGAGGTGGTCAGATCGCTGAGCAGGTCGTCGGTGGGCTCGGCGCGCTTGGCGAGGACGAGTTCGGCCAGGTACTGGAGCAGCGCCGTATAGGCCTCGCCCGTCGCCTCCGCATCCGCTGTCTGATCGAAGATGGTCGCCACGTGGCCCTGGAATCGCTTCCGGTCGGTGTACGGCACGCCGAGCAGCTCACAGATCATGAGCGCGGGCACGGGTTGCGCGAACGCCTCCACCAGGTCGGCCGTGGGCCCGGCCTGTTCCATGGCATCCAGACATTCCTCGGTGAACTGCTCCACACGTTCGGTGAGTTGCCGCATCCTGCGGACGGTGAACTTTCCGGTGAGCAGACGCCGATAGCGGGTGTGCTCGGGGGCGTCGAGGCCGATGATGTCGCCGGCCGGCGCCGGCGGTATCTCCCCTGACACGCCCCCCATCGGCACCGGCAGATGCAGGAGTTCGTAGCGCGAGCTGAAGCGGGGGTCGGCCAGGATCGCGCGGGCCGTGGCGTGGCCGGTGACCAGCCGGCCCACATGTCCGTCGGCGTAGCGCATACGGCGTATCGGTTCATCGCTCAGGGCGGTGAGCCCTTCGGGCGGGTCGAAGGGGCAGCCGGTGTGCCGGTCGGTGGGCAGGGTGGGGAGATCATCGGCGGTGATGTCGTCGGTTGTGGCACCGGTGGTGGTGCCGACGGCCGTCGGGTCGTGCGACATGGGGTCCTCCCGGGATCGTGGAGCTGGGCAGGGTTGGTGCGAATCGGTGAAGTGGTCTGTGGGAAGCGGCGGTTACCGCCTGAGGGCCGGTTCGGAAGGTGCGGTGCGGTCATACGTAACGAACCGGGAGAGTGACTCGTGCCGGGCGCTCCACGGCAGGGCCCTCGGCGCGGGCCTTGAGTCGGGCGGGGAGGCGGAAGGTGATCCGCGACGGGGCGATCTCATCGGTATCCGCAGGCGACGGGGGCGGTACGGGTACGGGTACGGCGGGGGCCGTGACTGGCACCGGCTTCTCCCGGAACGGTGCGGGTGCGGGCGCGATGTCACCGTGAACTCGGGGGCGAGTCACGCAGCCGTGCATCGACGGATATCGGCGTCGGCGTCCGCGTGAGCCTGCCCAGGGCGGCGGACAGTGCGGTTGGGTAGAGGGCGACCGGGTGGCGGAGCTCAGAGGGATGCTGAGTCGCTCAGGCGGCGCAGAGGCTTCGTCAGCGTCGGCGTCCGCCGCGACGGCCAACTCGCGTCGGCGTCCGCTGCCGTCGAGTAAGAGGTCCATGGCGTCATGGTGGCACACCTGAGATGCCATTTGCGAGCCAATCTGGCTCTTGATTGTGGATGGGGCTCTGAACTGCACACTCTTGCTGAATATTGTGTGATGTCGTGCCGCTATGGAAGAGGAAGGGCTTGCGGCAGTGTGATGGTGAAGTCATGGTGACGCCATGGGAGCAGCGGACTTGATGCCGCCTGGGCGTTCCCGCTGACTGGCGAGGCCCGGTCTGATCGTTGGTGAGGTCTGCGTTCAGCGTGCGGGGGCGGGCGCCCTGCCGGGTGCGCGGTATCAACTGCATGCCCTGATGGTGGTGGTTCGAGGCGGCACCGGGCGGCCGGCCGAGCTGTTGCGGCGGCTTCGCGGGGCCGGATGACCTCCGCGTGCTGTGCGGTGAGCCGGGTCAGGTCAGGGGTGGAAGTCTGTGAGCTGATCGGCCTCTTGCACGCCTGCCCCGTCAGTCGCTGACCTTGCCCGTGGTGCCGGTGTACGGCCTGGATACGCATGGCGACGCATCCCTGCCCTTGAGGAAGCCGGTGTCGTCGACAGTCAACGTCTCCGGCCGGATCTTGTCCTGGATTGTCCAGGCCGGGCGGGTCCGCGCATGCGCTGAATTCGACGGGATGGCCGTCACGAAGGCGCCAATGCCGGCCAGCCGCCGTCCTCGCCCAGCCTCGCCGCCATCGGTTTTACCGGCTCGCGCCGTCCGGCCGGCAGCCCGCGCGTACATCTGTCCCCACTGCCGCTGAACTGGTGCCGAACCACCACGAACGACACCCTGCAGCCCCGCAGCATGCCAACTCGAGTGAAGCTGACCAATCCCTGCCAGGCCACGCGGCCGCGATCGCGGGCTGACCGGCGCGGCAGCAGGCGTCGTCCGACTCCCGCCACTCGCACCGGGCACAACCGTGAACAGATCGCCCTGCGGCAATCCAGTCACGTCGGCCTCCCGGCCGGGCCCGCGCTGTCGCCGACGTCAGCGAGCGGCTGTGTGGCTCAGGTCGTGGGCGGTCAGAGGTGGGGGAGTCGGCCGCAGCCACATCGTTCCGCGCTGATAGGGATCCCTCGTGCGAGTAGCGGAGAGGTGTGAATCCCAGTGGGGCTCATCCGCGTCCAGGTAACGGACGAGCTTGGGGTGCCCAGGGGGGCGTCGAAGGGTACGTGTTCGGGCACGGCCACGGGCGACGATCTGGAGGGCAAGCCCCGGTAGCAGGCCTCGGCAGGCCTCGGCAGGCCTCCGTGAGGCCGTTCCCGGCGGCTCAGGACCTTCGGCCCTCGAAACACCCAGGGCCTGAAGATACCCTGGGGGGTATAGCGTCGGCAGTGCATCCCAGGAGGTATCCGTGAAGGTCGTCATCATCGGAGGCGTGGCGGGCGGCATGTCCGCGGCCACCCGGCTGCGTCGCCTGGACGAGCAGGCGGAGATCGTCGTGCTGGAGCGCGGCGCTCACGTCAGCTACGCCAACTGCGGCCTGCCGTACTTCCTCGGCGGGGTCATCGAGGAACGCGACAAGCTGCTGGTGCAGACGCCCGAGGCGCTGCGCGCCCGGTTCAGGATCGATGTACGGGTCCGCAGCGAGGCGATCACCGTGGACCCGGTGTCGCGTACCGTGCGGGTGCGGGATCTGGCGAACGGGGAGGAATACGCGGAGTCGTACGACCGGCTGGTGCTCTCTCCCGGTGCCCGGCCATTCGTGCCCCAGCTGCCAGGAATCGAACGAGCATTCACGCTGCGCGACGTGTCGGACGCCGATCGGATCGCCGCTGAGCTGGACGGGGGTGCGCGTACCGCCGTTGTGGTCGGTGCCGGGTTCATCGGCGTGGAGGCGGCGGAGAATCTGCGCCGCCGTGGCCTGCGGGTGACGCTCGTCGAGCTCTCCGACCAGGTGATGCCGCCGCTCGACCCCGAGATGGCCGCGCCGCTCGCCGCTGAGCTGCGTTCCGGCGGGGTCGAGCTCGCGCTCGGCGCTCAGCTGAAGGAGGTCGGTGAGGACCGCGTACACCTGGACGACGGGCGTACCGTGCCGGCCGATGTGGTCCTGATGGCGATCGGCGTCCGCCCCGAGACGGGCCTGGCGCGCGGGGCAGGGCTGACCATCGGGCCGCGCGGCGGGATCGCCGTTGACGAGACGGGCCTCACCAGCGATCCGGCCATTTACGCGGTGGGCGACGCCGCCGAGAAGCGTGACGGGCTCACCGGCGAGAGCGCCCTGGTGCCGCTGGCCAACCTCGCCAACCGGCACGGCCGCCTCGTCGCCGACGCCATCGCGGGACGCCCGGTCGTGGCCCGGCCCGCCACCGGCACCGCGGTCGTTCAGGTCTTCGGCCTGACCGCGGCGGCCACCGGCTGGAACGAGAAGCGGCTGCGCGCCGCCGGCCGCGCCTACCGAACGGTCCACCTGCACCCCGGTTCGCACGCGGGCTACTACCCGGGCGCGTCCCCGATCGCCCTCAAAGTCCTCTTCGCCCCTTCCGACCTGCGGATCCTCGGAGCCCAGGCGGTCGGCGCGGACGGCGTGGACAAGCGCATCGACGTGATCGCCACGGCCATGGCCGGCGGACTGACCGCGCCTGACCTCGCCGATCTGGAGCTCGCCTACGCGCCGCCGTACGGCTCGGCGAAGGACCCGGTCAACATGGCCGGGATGATCGCCGAGAACCTGGCCACCGGCACGGTCCGCACCATCCAGTGGCACGAACTGGACGCGGCCCGCGAAGCCGGCGCCACCGTCGTCGATGTGCGTACGGCCGCCGAATACGTCCGGGGCGCGATCCCCGGCGCGCTCAACATCCCGCTGGACGAGCTGCGCGAGCGCGTCGACGAACTGCCCGCGGGTGACCTCGTCGTCCACTGTCAGGTGGGTTTGCGCGGTCACAACGCGCAGCGGCTCCTCGCGGGCCTCGGCAGGGACAGCGCCAATCTCGACGGCGGCTACGCCACCTGGTCCGCGGGCAGGGCCGCCTGAGATTCCCCGTACCTTCGGCCGACGCGGTCGTGAGACGGAAGGCTGTCCTGCGGGACAGCCTTCCGGCGTGAGCGCATCAGAACTGATAGGCCATCAAGTGAAGTGTGCCGGAGTATTGACTCTGCTGACGGTGGTCGCGATTCTCAACTCGCCAGTAACTTGAATGGACATGCCAATCAAGGTGAGTGATGAACATGGTTCGACATCCGCGCCGCAGGCTCCGATCGCTGACGGTGGTGTCACTGCTCGTTTCCGTGATGGCCCTGCTGCTCGGTCCGATGCCCAGCTCCGCGGCGGAGCCCGGCTGGTGGACCCCGGGCGCTCGGCCCACGCCCGATTCGCAGATCAACGTGACGGGCGAGCCTTTCAAAGGCACCGATGACCAGGGGCGCGTGAGGGGCTTCGTCGACGCCCACGACCACATCATGTCCAACGAGGGCTTCGGCGGCCGGCTGATCTGCGGCAAGCCGTTCTCGGAGCAAGGCGTTGCCGACGCGCTCAAGGACTGCCCCGAGCACTACCCCGACGGCACCCTCGCCATTTTCGACTTCATCACCAAGGGTGGCGACGGGAAGCACGACCCCAACGGGTGGCCGGCTTTCAAGGACTGGCCCGCCCACGACTCGCTCACCCACCAGCAGAACTACTACGCCTGGATCGAGAGGGCCTGGCGCGGTGGCCAGCGAGTGCTGGTCAACGACCTGGTCACCAACGGCGTGATCTGTTCGGTCTACTTCTTCAAGGACCGCGGCTGCGACGAGATGACCGCCATCCGTCTCGAGGCGCAGAAGACGTACGACATGCAGGCCTACATCGACAAGATGTACGGCGGTCCGGGCAAGGGCTGGTTCCGCATCGTCACCGACAGCGCCCAGGCCCGCGAGGTCATCGAGCAGGGCAAGCTGGCCGTCGTCCTGGGCGTCGAGACCTCCGAGCCGTTCGGCTGCAAGCAGATCCTGGACGTCGCGCAGTGCTCCAAGGCGGATATCGACCGGGGCCTGGACGAGCTGCACAAGCTGGGCGTACGCAGCATGTTCCTGTGCCACAAGTTCGACAACGCCCTGTGCGGGGTGCGCTTCGACTCCGGCGCCCTCGGAACGGCCATCAACGTGGGTCAGTTCCTGTCGACCGGAACCTTCTGGAAGACGGAGACCTGCCGCGGCGCGCAGCACGACAATCCCATCGGCAACGCGGTGGCTGCGTCAGCGGAGAAGCAGCTGCCGGCGGGGGTGGCCGTCCCTTCGTACGCCTCGGGCGCGCAGTGCAACACCCGGGGGCTGACCGACCTGGGTGAGTACGCGGTGCGCGGCATGATGGACCGCAAGATGATGCTGGAGATCGACCATATGAGCGTCAAGGCCGCGGGCCAGGCCTTCGACAT
This sequence comes from Streptomyces sp. NBC_00654, assembly GCF_026341775.1. Classification (NCBI taxonomy): domain Bacteria; kingdom Bacillati; phylum Actinomycetota; class Actinomycetes; order Kitasatosporales; family Streptomycetaceae; genus Streptomyces; species Streptomyces sp. NBC_00654. The sequence continues at coordinate 4,436,272 of NZ_JAPEOB010000001.1, forward strand.
CCTCGAATCCGAGTCGTACCCGGGCATCGTCTCCTCGCACAGCTGGATGGACCTGGGCTGGACCGAGCGGCTCTACAAGCTCGGCGGGTTCATCGGTCAGTACATGAGCGGCTCCGAGGCGTTCAGCGCGGAGGCCGAGCGCACGGACGCGCTGCGGGAGAAGTACGGGGTCGGCTACGGCTACGGCACCGACATGAACGGTGTCGGCGGCTGGCCGGGCCCGCGGGGCGGCGACACGCCGAATCCGGTGAAATACCCCTTCCGCAGCACGGACGGCGGATCGGTGATCGACAAGCAGACCACCGGCGAGCGCACTTGGGATTTCAACACCACTGGCGCCGCGCACTACGGCATGGTCCCGGACTGGATCGAGGACATCCGGATCGTCGGCGGTCAGGGCGTCGTGGACGACCTCTTCGCGGGCGCCGAGTCGTATCTCCGCACCTGGGGGAGTTCCGAGCGGCACAAGTCCGGGGTGAACCTGGCCTCGGGCGCGGCCGCCTCGGCGTCCACGTCGCAATGGTGGAATCCGTTGGTCAGCTTCGCGCCCGACCGGGCCGTGGACGGCGACAAGGGCACTCGCTGGGCCAGCGAGTGGAACAACAACCAGTGGCTGCGTATCGACCTCGGATCCGCGAACCTGGTCAAGCGCGTCACCCTCGACTGGGAGGCGGCGTACGGGAAGTCATACCGGATCGAGCTGTCGGCGGACGGCACGAACTGGCGGACGGCCTCGTCCACGACGGCTGGTGACGGCGGACTGGACACGGTGCGGTTCGACGGAACTCCGGCGCGCTACGTACGGATCCAGGGGCTGGAGCGCGGCACCCAGTGGGGCTACTCGCTCCACGAGGTCGGCGTCTACAGCGACTGACGGCACCGGTGGAGCGGTACCCCAAGGCCGGGGCCGGCCGGATCAGCTCTCGTGATCCGGCCGGCCCCGGCTGAATTCCCGGTCCTTCTCCTTGGGCGATCACCGGCGGGGCTCCCTGTTGTCGGGGGAGGTCTTCGGCTGGGACGAGGACCTCCCGGCGACCCCGGCTCGCATCGCACCGCGATGTCGTTCACGGCGCAGTGCAGCGGCGCCTCGGGCGTGGGCAGCCCGCGAACACCCCACGCCCAGAGCCCGCGTGGCCGCCGTCTGCATTGTTCAGGTGGGCGAACTCCTCCCGCGAACCGTCACCAAGCCCTACGACCTCCCGGCCGGGGCCGACGAAGCGCGTCGCGTCGTACACGCACTCGTGCCACGTGTGCCCGTAGGTGACTTCACGACCGTTGGGGCAGCACCGGGTTGTCAGCGGGTGCCCACCGCACGCGCGAGGCGATCTGGGCGCTGTTCTGTGCGGTCACTTCGCGGAAGCTGTATGCCGGTTCCCCCGGGCCGTCCGTCCGGTAGGGCGTCGCCCGTGTACTCGTCCGGGTGAATGCGAGCTGGCCCAGCAACAGCCGCCGGCGCGGAATTTTGCGATCTTTCGGGTGCTTTGCTGTATCGCGAGGACGGCTCCGGGCGTGGCCGGGGGAGCGGACGGTCCGCATGTTCCCGCCTGCGGCGGTGCAGGCCACCGCGGCAGCGTCGCTACGATCGGCGCCGCTGCGGCCGATGCAACGACGAATCCCGTTATGCACAGATCTGACCTGCTGCTATGCAAACCTGCGGGTGTCGCGGAGGCCTGGCGGTTTCGCACGACAACAGGGAGTGGCACTAGATGGCGCAGGAGCCGGGCGGCCAGGGGCGGGAGCATGGCGCAGGGGAACAGCTGGCGATGCTGTTGCGCCGCTGGTGGGAGGAGAGCGGGAAGCCGCCCGGAGGTACCCGGCCGACGCAGCAGGCGCTGGCCTTGAGGCTGGGGGTCGACCAGACGACGCTCTCCCGCTACCTGAACCCGAGGCACGTCTCGGTCGCTCCCTTGAACGTGGTGGAGACGCTGCATGCCCTGCTGTGTGCCCCGGCGGTGGAACGTGAACAGGCGAGGGCGTTGTGGCGGGAAGCGGCGCGCGAGAGCGGCCGTCAAAAGGCAGCGGGCGGAACTGTCCCAACTCCCGCGCCCGTCGGTGCCCGGGAGGGTGAGGCAACCGCCGCCGCCCCTGACCCGGCCGCCGAGCAAGGCACGGACGGCAGCGGTGCTCGGGTCCGGCGCAGGGGGCTGTGGTTACGGCCCTTCCTGGGGGTGGCGGCCCTGGCCGTGGCGTTCACGGCGGGAGGGGTCGTCCATGAACAGTTCTTCGCCCAGCACCTCGCGCCCACGGCCAACGGTGCGGCCGGTGCTGCTGCCACGCGTGAGGAGCCGCGGGAGTGGCCGATCATGAGCATGGGCGTGGAGGACCAGTTCACGCGTGCGCGCGCCTTGCAGTACCTGCTGAACGGGCAGGGCTACGAGATCCGCGCCGACGGCTTCATCGGGGAGGAGACCCGTGACGCGGTCATGGACTTCCAGCTGAAGAAGAACCTGCCGGTCGACGGCAAGGTGGGCAGGCTCACCTGGCCGGAGCTGGTCCCGGACGTAGGACCCGGGGCCGAGACCTTCGAAGTCCGCGCCGTGCAGGAACTCCTGAACAACGCCGGTCTTGGCGGTACGACGGTGTCCGGGAAGTACACCGCGGCGACCGCTGCGGACGTGGGGTTCTTCCAGGCCAGGCATCACCTGCCCGCGACCGGCCGGGTGGACATGGACACCTGGCTGGCCCTGCTGGTGGAACAGGACCCTCCACTCAAAAGGCCGGAATACCAGAGGGACACCGGCCCGCTGCCCTCCGACTCCGTGTGAGACCGCCCATCACATCGCCCGTCCGGGCGCGCCGCACCCGTCCCGGGCACCGGCCCCGCACCCCGCAGCCCTTCTGCATCACGGCATATCCGGTGGTCAGAGCCCCGTCATGCAGGGCGCATCGATGCGCCTGAGCATGGAGCCGGTAGCCCCTTCCCCCTCCCCACCTCTGCGGTGATGCTGGGTCCGCGACCGGCGCTCCCGGACAGTCCGCCCCATCGGCGGACGCAGAGATCCAGGTCTCATGCCGGTCCGCTCCCTGCCAGCACACCGCCCGAGAGGGGCCACGTCCATGTTCGCTGCCCGCAAGATCCTCACCTCCGCTGTGACCACCTTCCTCCTCGCCGCAGGGCTTGCCCTCGGCACAGTCGGGCCGGCGAACGCGGCCGCCTGCCCGTCCTCCGCATCCCCCGTCATCGACGGAGCATCGGCCCACTGGAGCCTGCGCTGCTCCGGCGGTGATGTGACGGTGGCCGGCTGGCTCCAGGACACCCGCACGGACGGCAGGTGCGCAAAGGTCCGCATCAACGCCGGCAACGGTGAGTACAAGGCAAAGGCGGCGTGCAACTCCGGCGTCCGCAACTCCTTCACCTACACCTTCAAGCGGACGAGTTCGGCCCAGGTACGCCTGGCCACCGTCTGACCCGGCATTCCCCCGGGGGCGGGCGCGCTCCGCCCGCCCCCGGCCGCACCACCGGCGGGGCGAGTCCCGTCCGGACCGCAGCGATCGCGGACTTCCGCCCCGACCACCTGCCGCACCACACCACGCACGTGCGGCCCGGTACGCCCGGCCGCACCGGATGAACGAGGCGAAACGCATGAATCGCACCTCACGCCACCTGCGCGGCACAGCGATCGCAGGAGCCATGGCGACCACGCTGACCCTGGCACCGGACGCCGCCGCACGGACACCCACCCTCGCGGTGGCCGCGCCCACAGCCACGGTCACCCTGGTCTTCGACAAGAACCAGGGTGACCCCACCGACTCACGCCTCTCCGTTCACCAGGGGACGAAGCTCTGGGCCGCCTACCGGGCCGGATCCGGTACCGGCACCACCGACGACTGCGCACGTGCCCGGGGCTGGCTGCCGAACGGCAACTGGAGGATCAAGGTCAAGACCCCCACCTACAACGGCAGTCTGATCAAGGGCTACGCCGTCCACCTCCAGGACATGAAGTGCTCCAAGGGCACTCGCACCCGCACGGAAATGTTCATCCACTCCGAGATGAACCGCGACGGCAGCCAGGGCAGCAGTGAAGCCCGCCGCTGGGACGGCACCAGCGACTACAGGTCCAACGGCTGCGTGAAGCTGGACCCCACCGACATCAAGAAGGTGTTCCGGCTCCTGAACCGCATCGGATGGCCCACCCACCTGCGTGTAGTGGCCTGACACCTGCGGCGGCGGAGAGGGAGGACCGCTCCGCCGCCCCAGTACGACGGCAGGCGCGCCCGGCAACGGCGCCCGCCGGGTCGCTGACCGTCGCATGGCTACCGGACCTTCCGGGAGGTGGGCGAGCGTGCAGCAGCCGCGGCAAGTACGGCCCGGATCGGTACGGCACTCTCGCTCGGGACGGCACTCCCGCCCGGGACGGCACTCCCGCCCGGGACGATCCGCAGGCGGATCCGGGCGCACTGGCCGAGCCGGGTGACGTAGCCGAGGGGCCGACGAGCAGGACGTCCCGCAAGGTCCGCCGGTCCGTGGGCAGGCTCAGGGGCGTGTACTGCGTGCGGAGGCGGGTCGGTTCGGCGGGTCGTGGTGGATGTGGCCGCGGACGAGGAAGTCTTGGAGTTCGCGGTGGCGGAACTGATAGGCGATCCCGGCGGTGCGCATCAGACCCGCGTCGCAGCACCAGTCGAGGAAACGGCCGAGACGCCAGGGCAGTGGTTGGTTGGACCACCAGCGGCGGGTGCAGAGCAGGAAGGCAATGTAGCGGACACCTGCAGCGCCGAGGGCGGGGCCGGCGCCGGCACTGAACAGGGGACCGAACACCCGCCAGGGCCGGAACAGCGAGTCGAGCGCGCCGCGGTAACCACATCTGAACAGGCGGTTGTAGAGGAGAGCGAGCGCACGCCCGCCGCCGAGACCGAACAGGAGCATGTAGATGACCACTGCCCCGAGCGCGACCACGGGGCCCCCGGCGAACCAGTAGTAGGGGGCGAACCCGAGCCCGACCACGAGGCCGGTCGCGAACCCGGTCACGAGGTCGTCCCGAACCACGCCGCGCGGCGACGCGCTTCCGCGCGATCTGGGAGCTTCGGGTGTGTCCGAGAGCACGCCCGCCAGCCCGGCCCCGACCATCGCTCCACCGGCGAGCCCTACCACCGACCCGTATACGAGCCCGGCCACCGGCCCGACGACATTCCCCATGTCGACCACGACGATGAGTCCACCCCAGAAGAGCCCGCCCACAAGCCCGTTCACGAGCTGGTGTCGTGCGGCCGGGGTTCCGGCGGCTACTCGTTCCAGCCGGGACGGTACGGGCCAGGGTGGGATTCCCAGGAGAAGACCGGCCAGCACCATGAGCGTCACGTTCGTTGCGTACACGTGCCAGGCGTCGAGCAGGGCGGCAGGCACGTCGATGGTGGCCCACACCGCGATCGTCAGCAGGACGTGGACGGTGCGTGCGCGGTGGTGGCCGGTGAGCGGCCACAGTTCATGGAGTACGAGGTCGGTGCCCGACAGGTGCCGTCCGGCCACTTCGCGGGGGCTGACGGTGTTGGTGTGCAGATAGCGGGCGAGGACGGTCAGCCAGTTGTGCACCTGCAGCCGGGTGTAGGGCGCTGCCGTGCCGCCTGTCGAGGAAGCGGCGAGGATGAACAGATTCAGCAGATGGTCTCGGATCTGTTCGGGGGTTTGCGAGGTGAGTTCGAGGAGTTCCACGGGATCACGGACCCAGCTGCCGTCGGGATGACGTTCGTCGTAGACGGCGAGGGCTACGGTCAGTCGCCAGGGTGTGGACAGGCCTTGAACCAGTGGACTGGACCGGCCGGCGTGGAGTGCGTTCAGGACGGGTTCCCAGCGGGCCGGTCTGCGGGCGCGGGCGGTGACGAACGCCTCGGTCGCGGCCGGGCTGACGGGAGCGATGTCGATCCGGGAGGCGTCCTCCGCCCACAGGTTCGCACGTTCGAGAGCGAGGTAGGCGGTGCTGCGGCAGGTGAGGACGAGCTGGCCCTTGGTGGTGCCATGGAGGTAGCTGTTCATGGCCTCCAGAGCGGCTGCGGAACGGGAGTCGCCCTCGGGAGCCTCACTGGCGTCCATTTCGTCGAGCCCGTCGAGCACGGGGAGGATCAGCCGGGCGGTGACAAGGGCGGCTGCCGCGGCGGGGCGCAACTGGTAGGTGCGGGTGAGCTGGTCGGCGATCCAGCCGTCGAGCCTGTGCCGGTTGGGGTCGAAGGTGGACAACGACAGGCGTACGGGAACGGGGGCGCCCAGTGCTCGGTCGGCGAGGAGGAGCAGCATGAGGTGGAGGGCGAGCACGGTCTTGCCGGCTCCGGGTGCGCCGGTGATGACGAGGCGGCCGAGCCGGAGATCACGGTAGTAGGTGGCGATGTCTTTCAACGTGCCTTCGGGTGCCGCGCCTGTGGCGTGGTGGGCGGGGGAGGGGAGGAAGGTGAACTTGACGTCGATGGTGCGGTCGCTGCCGCCGAGGAGCCTCTGGCGGGCTTCCTCTTCGCGTTTCCTGATGTGGCCTGCGAGGCGGTCGGCGATTCCGGCGGTGTCGGTATCCTGCGAGGCCTGGGAGAGCGTCGCCTGGTACAGGCCCGCTATCGCCAGCATCAGGCTGACCAGCCCCAACGCCAACCCGCCGGGGTCGACATCCCCGGTTCCCGCCCGGATGGCGATGGCGACCGCCACCCCCACGGCCACCACAGTGAGCGCCAGCCAACCCCACAGCGTGTGACGTGCCGTCCGCATGTGCCTGTCCTCATACTTGGCTTCGTCGTTCAGGGAACCGAACGCCGCAACAGGTGTCCACCGGGTCCGTCGCTACCGGCATTCCGACCGGCATCGATCGGCCCGGCTCGGCGGACTGCCGAGGTGAGCTTCCCGGCAGGCCACCGCAGCACCCCCTCATCGTCTGGATCAGACTCCGGGGTTTCTCTCATCCCCGTTCGGGGATGCCAGGGTTCGCCCGGTCACCTGCTGTGTGAGCGGAAGCGGAAGCGGAAGGCGGCGGCCACGACAAGGCTGCCCAGGACAACAGTTCCCGCGACCAGCGGAATCAGACTCATGCCGCCTTGGCTGCCGGTCGTAGCCAGGCTGCCGGAGGGTCCGGCCGAGCCTTCCGCGGTCGCACCCGCCCTCGCACCTTGGCTCGGGCTCTGTGACCCGGTGGTGCCGGAGGTGGCCGTATCAGGCACCTTGGACGGGGTCGGTCCGGTCGTCGTCCTCGGCCCGGTGATGTCGAGCGATGCCACGGTGTTGTTCTGTCCCTTGTTCAGCCTGCACGGCACGTCGAGTTCGATGGTCATGCCGCCACTCGCGGTGACGCGCATGATGAGGTCACCTACGGTGATCTTCGCCCTGCCCGGTCGGGTGAAGGTGAACCTCGGCGCGACGCCGGTCGCCTTGACCGAGAACGGTCCGGACTCCGGGACGTTGGTCCTGGCCACATGGAACGGCACTTTGAGGTTGGTGTCGCCCTCAGGCGCCGTCACGCGGACCTTCGTTTCCGCTGTGCCCTCGATGATCTTGATACCTGCCCTGCGCAGCGCCTTCGCGTCGGCCGCGTTCACCGGCACCGCCGCATGGATGACGAATTTCGAGGTGGGCTTGCCGACCGCAGCCGAATTCGGTACATCCGAGTCGATCCTTACCGTGCCTGCCCGGTCGTCGAGCACCGGAACCGAGCATACGTACCGCAGTTTGAGCGATACCGGGTCCGCGACCGCGGTTCCGGCTCCGAGCACTCCCACGCTCGCGCAGGCAACCCCTGCGGCCATCGCCAGCCCCAAGGCCCTACGGGCCACTGGACCGCTCGGGACGGCACGGGAAGTCCTGCGCCGCTCACGCAGGTTCCGGATCGGCTTGTCACTTGCCATCTTGATCCTCAGCCAGGTGCAAGGGCCTCTGGATAAGGCTCATGGGTTCTTCCACGGAGGGGACTGCTGCGGCGCCGTCCCACCTCAGTCGGGTGGGGCCCGCCCTGCCCTGGCGCACAGCGGATCCTGTGACCGACCGTAGGACTGGACGGCGCGCCGGGAATTGTGCCTGTGCGTAAGAAAGTTGTCGCTGTACGCAACGCTTGATGCGATGGGCGCGAGGACCGACTCTGGATATGCACACTTCGAGAAGGCTGCGGTGAAGGGTGTCTTCGATGGCCTTGGAAACTTACGTTGTGGATTCGTCGACAACCCGCGACGTGACGTTGCGTGAGCGCACCGATTTCTGGAGCGAGCACGTGACGTCGTATCAAGGCCGGATGGGCTACGGGTACCCGCGCGCCGACGACTTTCATGCGGGGACGATCCGCCAGTGCACGGACACCTATCAGCTCGTCATGTTCTGGTCGGACACGATCAAGTACACCAGGACCACGGGCCAGACGCGGCACGACCCGGACGAGGACTACCGCCTGCTGCTACCGGTCGCCGGGGAGATGGTGCTGCGGCAGGACGGCCAGGAGGTACGGCTGGCGCCGGGGGCCGGGTGCCTGGTCACGTTCGCCAAACCGTTCGAGATCCTTCAGGACGCCTCCATGCGGGCGCTCATCATGTCGATCGCCGCTCAGGAGGTGAACGGGCGATTGAACCGGTCGTCGCCACTCACCGCGGGCCTCGACCTGACCTCCGGTCTGGGCCGGGTGGTGCGCGACATACTGATCGGTCTGCATGAGGAGCGCGCCACCCTCACCAGCGGCCAGTTCGACGCGGTGTCGGACCGGCTGGTCGAGCTGCTGTGCATGCTCGCCGCGGGCGAAGACCGACCCACAGCCCCGGGCCACCTGGCCGATGTGGAGACGGTGGTCCGCCGGTACATCCGCGAGCACGCGGCCGATCCCGATCTGACCGGCGTCACCGCGGCACAGGCGCTGGGTTGGTCGCTGCGCCAGGTGCAGCTGGCCCTGCAGCATGCCGGGACGACCCCCCGCGAGCTGATCCGCGAGGAACGGCTGCGGTTGGTACGGGACCGGCTGCGGGCACCCGCGTACCGGCACATGACGATCACCGAGCTGGCGTACGCGTCGGGATTCTCCTCCTCGAGCGCGCTCAGCGCGGCATTCCGGCAGCGCTTCGGGGTATGCCCCCGCGAGATGCGGCGCGCGAGCCCCGGTCCGTCGGCGATTCGCGCCGGAGCTGATTGACAGCCTCAGCCGTCAGCCCCTCTATCGCGGATCTCCCAGCGGATCCGCAGGCGTCGGCCCCGTGCAGGTGGGCAAAGGCGCGCTCGACGACCGGGCGTTGACGTGCCGAAACGTGACGGGTGCGGCCGTGTCGGGGAATCACCTGGGCCCATCCTCGGCGTGATCGGTCGGGTGAGGCGGGGGCGAGGGAGCGGGGTGGCTGTCACAGACCGAGCTCTTTCGGATGCCAGACCCCTTCGGGCCAGTTGTACTCGTCGAAGGTGTCGGGAACCCGCCCACAGGGGGCGTAGACGCTGATGAACAGAGTCGTGGTCGAGTCGTTCCACTGCACGTCGACCTGGTCGCCACCTTCCGGACTCTCGAAACGGAAGCCCAGCTCGCGGAAGGTGGATCCGGTGCGGTCGCGTTCGTGGGTGAGTTTCCAACCCTGCCGCGCCAGCCGCTGGCGCACGCGCCGCTGCGCCTCCAGTGCGGTGGCTTCGGGGACATCGGCCACGCTCCAATCGATTCCGAAGCTGCGGACGTCGCTTCGTGCCTCGTCGATGTGGGCGATGCTCCTCAGCCCGCGGTAGTAGCAGGCGCCGGTATCTACCCTGCTCGGCTCGACGGCGTACGTTTCGGGCAGCGCGAAGCCGTCGTACACCCCGTCGGACCTGCTCTTGAGCCGTTGCGCGACCGCGTCGGGGTCGGCCGAAGGATACGGAGTGCCGTTCCATACGGCCTTCCCCGCCACCGCGGCGGCGACAAGCAGCCCGGTCACTACGAGCCCGGTGACGGCATACAGGGCGGGCCGCCCGGAGACCACGGCTCTGCGTACAGGGATCTTGAACATGCAGGTGACGGTAGACGTCAGCATTGGTGCGACGCATGAGTAGCCGTACCCAGCACCCAACGATGCCAGCACGTCGAACCACGGCGGCGAGTCCGGTGTCGCCCACCGTGCGGCCGCGCGGTGTCGGATCACCGGGGCGTGCGGTCGGAGAGGCCGTCACTGCCGGACAGCCTGGACGATCAATCCAGTCCAGAACTGTGTGACCAGGCCCGCCGCACGCTGTGGTGGGAAAGGCTGTTGGCTGCGGGCAGCGTCTGGGCAAGGATGGCTGGATGTTCGAACCTGTCACCCTCCGCGCGATCACCGACCTCAACCGGCCTGCGGTGCTGGACCTGCGAGTGGCTGCCGGGCAGGAAAGCTTCGTCGACGGTGTGGTCCGCTCGTTGCGCGACGCCGCCGAGCACCCGGAACTCGCGCCCTGGCCGCGGGCGGTCTACGCCGGGGAGCGGCCGGTGGGGTTCATGATGCTTGCTGACGGCGTGGCCGAGGGCAACCCGGACGTTCCCTGGCCGTTCTACCTGTGGCGGATGTTGATCGACGGTCGGTTCCAGGGCCGCGGGTACGGGCGGGCGGCGTTGGACGCGGCGGTCGCGCACCTGAGGTCCGGACCGGACGCCCGGGAGCTGGTGACCAGCGTCGTCCCGGGGGAGGGTTCGCCGTTGGGCTTCTACCTGCGGTACGGCTTCGCCGAGACGGGAGAGATGTTCGACCACGAGCGGGTGCTACGCCTGGCCCTGTAGCGGCGCCGTGCGTCGGTACGGAGCCGCCTTCCGGCGATGGCCGCCCGGGGGGTCGGCGGGACGTGGCCCCGTGACCCGGCGGCGGGCTGATCGAGCACCCTGTGGGCGGTTGTGGCAGCCCGTTGCCAGGGGTCTGACCGGGCTTCGGTTCTGGGCGCCGCACGGGTTACGCATCCCTATGGAAGAGCCCTGTACGGGCCCGGGGGCTGGGTGTGCAGGTCACCGGTGCGGTGCCGTGTCCGGCGGGGACGGGTGCTGTCGGCGGTGCCAGAAGGGGCGGGTTGCCCAGCGTTCCTCCCAGGAGTGGACGGTTCGGTGACCGAGGAGATAGCCGTCGAAGGTCTCGTGCAGCCGTGCCGCGTAGGTGCCGGTCGCGCTGTACCGGCCCGCGAGGTGGGCGTCCACGGCCTCGCCGGCGCATTTGCCGGTGTAGAGGGCGGTGAGGATGCCCTGGGAGGAGACCGGGTCGTAGGCGGCCGCCGCGTCGCCTGCGGCGATCCACCCCTCTCCCGCCGCCGGTTCCAGCCGGGCGGTATGGGCGGCGCAGCGGCGAGGCACGTCTCCGGGGCGGGGCGGGCGGCCCTGGGCGCGGGCGGCGACGTGTGGGGTGGTGGCGAGCAGGTCGAGGAAGACCTTTGGGGTGGTGAGGGCGGGTGGGGTGAGGTCGGTGTCGGTGAAGTAGGCGACGAGGCGGCCGGTGGGGTGGCAGGGGGCGGTGTACCACCATCCGTCGGGCGCGGATTCGACCACGGAACGGCTCTCGCTGTCGTGCGGGTCGTGGGCGAGCCGGAGGTGGACGGCGACGAGCCGGTCGTAGCGGTGGCGTACGGCTCCGCAGTGCGGGGCGATGCGGGCGCGCCGGCCTGTGGCGTCGATCAGCCAGCGGCAGCGTACGGTGCGGCGCGTGTCGTGGGTGGTCAGCGCGATCTGCCAGCCACCGTCGGACAGGCGCGTCGGTCGTCCCGCGGTGGTGTGCTCGGCGACCCGCGCGCCGTGGGCGAGGGCGTGGGAGCGCAGCATGCTGTCGAAGGCGGGCCGGTCGAGATGCCAGCCGTGGCCGTGGGGGTCGTTGATGAAGTCGGCCTGTTGCGGCTGGGACGATCCCCAGACGGAGAGGGTGCCGTGGCACGGGCGGTGGTCGCTGTCGAGTGCGCGGGGGTCGATCCCGAGGTCGTGCAGCAGCATTCGGGCGGCCGGTACGAGGGATTCGCTGGTTTTCGGCGGCCCGGTGTGTGCGTCGGCGAGCAGGACGCTGCGTCCGGCCCGGGCCAGTGCGATGGCCGCGGCGGCGCCGGCCGGGCCGCCGCCCGCGACCACGGCATCGTAGTGACCCCGGTGGTCCGGGCGGCGCCCGGCGGCGGCCGCCGAGGTGGTCATCCGCTGTCCCGGAAGGGGTCGACGTTGGCGATGTAGCCGGCCGAGATCTCCTCGGGATCGAATTCCGTGTTCCGGGTGACCTCATCGACAGCCTGCTGGTTCACGTCGGTGCGCCATGCCGCGTCGGGCGCGGCGGGGCCGGCCTCGGGGACATGGACGTTGACCAGGTTCCGGCGGTCGTTGACGTGGGGGAGGCCGGGTGTGGACTCCGCCAGGATCTGGTCGGGGAACTTCTTGTCCCCGGCTGTGTACGGGTGGGTCTCGACGATGCCGAACCTGGCCCACCAGTCGACCATGTTCTGCAGACCCTTCAGTTTGTCCCGGTCCAGGAAGCGGTGCCAGACCGCGCGCCGGGCGAAGGCCTGCTCCCGCTGGTCGTCGGTGCCGTTCATGTCGTTGACGACGTTGAAGTCCTCTTCCTTCAGTACCTGGTTGGGTACCCGGGCGGGCCAGAAGGACGGGAGGTAGGGGCTGTAGCGGGGGCCGATGTTGGCCGCGAGTTCGTAGCCGGAACGACAGCTCGCGGTGTCGGTCTGCCAGGGGAGTCCCATCCAGCGGGTGAGGTCGCCCGGGCCCTGGGCGTGCAGCGGACCGTCGTCGGCGAGCGCCTTGTCGGGCGTGAGGTAGGGCCCGTAGTCCGGGTCCTGGCCGTCGGTACGGTGCAGGATGCGGAAGGGCTCCTGGTAGAGGGTGAGGTGGCGGATGGGCCAGGTGACCTCGCAGCCCGGATGGAAGGCGTCGGCGAGGCAGTAGTCCAGCGCCGCCCGGTCGAGCAGCCCGGGTTGCAGGGCGAGGGGTGCCTTGTCGAGTTCCGGCCGGGGGGTGTGGAGCGTGATGTCGTCGAACTTTCCCTCCACCCACAGTTCGAGCAGTCTCTCCTGCGTCTGCGTGAGCACGCCGTGCTGCAGGGGGGACTTCGGGCGGCTGGACATGGCGTCCCCGTACAGCCAGGGCCAGGGCAGCGGCGAGATGCCGTCGCGCTCGTAGTTGCGCATGGAGTAATAGACGCGCTGCCGCAGGTCCCGGTACTGGGGTTTGCTGCTGCCGAGGGTGGCGAGGACCTGTGGCGAGGTGAAGTCGTTCGGGGCACGCCATCCGAACTCGGCCGCGAAGCCCTCGTTGACCCACTGGTGTCCGGTGAACCGCAGCAGCAGCGGCTTGATGTGTTCGTCGAACGTCACTTTCGCGGGGAAGGAGAGGTCACCCTTCCGTACGAAGAGGTCGTACAGAAGGTCGTGGAGCGTCACGATGCCCTTGACGTCCGGTGCGTAGTTCGGCGGCCCGACCACCACCCAGGCCGGCTTCGCCTCGAAGGGCTTGTCGCCGATGGTGACCTTGGCGGTTACCGGGCCGTCGGAGATGTCGTCGTACCATCCCTCGTTGTTGCCGAACGTCGTGAGCGCGGTCTTGGGATCGGTGAAGGAGTCGGAGTGCCCCTTGCCTCCCAGAACCACGAGCCGCCCCGCCTCGTCGGTCCGCAGTTCGCCCAGGTACACCGCGATTCCGTTGATCGTCCCTTTGTCGAAGACCTTGCCGCTCTGGCTCTTTCCGGAGATCGACTGTGCGGAGGGGGTGTTCTTGAGTGTGCTCCTGTCAGCGATGTCCGCGTTGCGTCGCGCGAATTGTTCGTCCGAGAAGTCCTTGACATCCGGGATGTCCAGCGCGAGGGAGAACTTGTACCAGGCTGCCTTCTTGTTCGCCAGGCCGGCAGTCCAGGTGACCGTGGCACCGTGCTGGCCATGTGCGACCTCTCCCAGAACGTTGTCGTTCTTGTCGTAGCTGTAGACGCGGAACCGCGCTGCCTGCCTCTTGACCGCGGCGGAGCCGTCCTTCGAGAAGCCGGGTGCCTTGGGCGGTTCGTCCGGGCTCTCGGGCCCGTAGAAGAACTTGCTGCTGTTCCCGACCCGCGCGATACCGATCGCGGGGTGAATCTTCACGTACGCGATGTCCGTCATGGCGTTCTCCAGAGTGCTCACGGAAACCGCCGGAAGAGCGTCGGCACGAGGTCCCGGCCCGCATGCCACCACGAGGGCCGCGTCACGGTCAGCGGCACGAGGCGGCCGCGCTCCTCCGGCGGCTGACATCTCAGGGTTCATCCCGGGCACAGTGTGTGAAGCCTCGTGTGCGAACGGGCTGAGAGAAGGGGCCCAAGCACCCTGCGGCGGTCCCCGAACACGCCGAAGGGGTACGCACAACCCCTCACCACGATAGGCATGTTCCGCTCCGACCGCACATGGAGGGCCGGTCGATGACGGGGACGCACCGAGGCACCTGCTGAGCGTGCACGCCCATCACCCGACGCGTCCCGTTGCGAGCACGGCCCTGCCTGTCGGCGCCGCTGCGGGACCCGAGGGCCGTCCTCGGCAGTGCTCGCGCGCAGTCGGCTTTCCGCCCGTCCTTCTCCACCTGGTGCACTGCCGTTCGTCACTTGTACGGGGTATCAGGTTCGGGGAGTGCGCATGCCGAAGGAAACCAAGGGGACGGAGAGGCCGTCCGGCAGCATGTGAGGCGGGAAGATGACGCAGACGATCACGGGAACCGGCGACCGCCAGGAAACGGATGGCACCATCGGCTCGATCGCCGGACCTGCGGTGATCATGGAGCGGCTGCGGCGGATCGCCGATCCCGAGGAGCGTGTGGTCGCCTACGCTGCCGCCGCCGGGGAGAAGGTGATCAACCTCGGCATCGCGAACAACGTACTGCTGTTCCAGCTGCTGCACGACAACGTCTTCTCGAAGGTGTCACTGACGGAAGAGGACGCCAAGTACGTGTCGCCGCCCTACGGCGCACAGGAACTGCTCGACCCGATCACCACGTTCCTGCGGCAGAGGTTCTCGGCCGGCATCGACCCCGCCTACGACGTCTACGCGACCGCCGGCGGGTCGGGGGCACTGGAGTCACTGGCGTTCGCCCTGATCCACAGCGGCGTACTGGCACCGGGGGACCGGGTACTGCTGCCGGCGCCGTTCTGGCCAGGATTCCTGTGGTGCTTCGAGCAGCGTCCCGGTCTGAGGTGCGTGCCCGCGCGCCTGGACGGGGCGGATCAGCTCACCCTGACCGTGGACGCGCTCAAGCGCGCCTACGACAACTCGCCCGACCCCAAGCCTGCTCGTGCTGACCAACCCCCACAACCCACTCGGCGTCAACTACGACAAGAAGCTGCTGGAAGACATCTGCCGCTGGGCGCTCGACAAGCAGATGCACATCGTCTCCGACGAGATCTACGCCCACTCCCAGAGCACCGGGGCGGATGGCTTCAGGAGTGTGCTGTCCCTGGACGCCTACGCCACCGACCCCGACCGTTTCCATCTGGTGTACGGGCTGACCAAGGACTTCGGGCTGTCCGGGTTCCGCATCGGCTTCCTCATCTCCAAATCGAATGCTGTCCGCAAGGTCATGCAGGGCGACGAGACGTGGAAGTCGTTGGCGTGGTTCGGGCCTCTCGACTCCCTCAAGAGTGCCTACGTACGCCAGCTCTTCGGCACCACAGGACAACCGAGCGACTTCCCCTCCACGCTGATGAAGGACTACCGCAAGAGCCTCAAGGACGCGTACGACCGGGCAGCGGCCGCGTTCAGGAGCAACAAGATCCACTACGTCGGCCAGGACGAGCCATCCCGCAACGCGGCCCAGTTTTTCCTCCTCGACCTGAGCGCGTACCTGGACAGCAAGAAGTTCCCCAAGGGCCTGGAACCGCTCTACCACGAGATCGACCCGCGCGAAGCCCTCCTTGAGGCGTACCTGCGCACCGACGCCAAGGTCCTGCTCCTGCCCGGCGGAGAGATGCACTGCCCGCATCCGGGCTTCTTCCGGCTGTGCTACACCGCTGACACACCCGGCAACGTCCATACGGCGATCACCGACATCGCAGCATCACTCGCGAAACTCTGAGCCGCGCGATAGGACGTCGGCGGACACGACGACCACACGCTCCTCAGCTCGGGCCGGTGGAAGAAGACCGGAAGGTGTGACCTCTTGCTCGGGAGCACCCTGCGGACCTCACGTCCGGCGGGCCGGATCCGCAGGGCCACGAAGCAAGTACATGCGCGCGCGCCCGCCGCGGCCGTCGCCGGGCCGCGATCCTTCCCTCCACGGTCCCGGCCGGGGTGCACGGCCGTGCGCCCTCGGGTTGCTCGGTGGTCGTGGTCGAGATACCCACCACGTAGCCGAGACCGCGTTCTTCCAGGCCGAGCCGGAAGGCGGCGGTGTTGAACGACACCTCGGAGGTCGACGCCATGGTCATGCCCTGCGCGAACAGCAGCACCGTCTGAGCGTGCCGCGAGGTCACCACCGACGCGGAGCGCCCCTGCGGATGGTCCGCGGCGGCCGTTCTTCCTCAGCCTCATCGATCTCACACAAACGCACCGGTGCGGCCATGTCCGCATACTCGCTGGTTTCCCGGGCGGCGATAGAGCAGTATGCCCACAAGATACTGAACAGAGCACTCTTATCTGTTTGAAGCATCACCGAAGGAACGTATGGACACCGGCTTCGACAACACCGCCTGGCGCTACGGACCGCTGGCAACCCTGTTCTACGAACTCGACAAGCCGATCGGCACCTCGTTCGGAGACGTCGAGTTCTACGCCGACCGCCTGCGGAACGTGTCCGGCGCCATTCTGGAACCCGCCGTGGGCACCGGCCGACTCCTGATCCCCCTGCTCGAACAGGGACTGACCGTGCGCGGCTACGACACCTCGGTATCCATGCTGGAACAGTGCCGTGTCAACTGTGCTCAGCGAGGTGTGAAGGCCGACGTCTTCGAGGGTGACATGACCACGCACCACGACCCCGGCGCCTTCGAAGCGATCGTGATCCCCACCGGGTCCTTCGCCCTGCTTCCCGACCGTGAAAGCGCGCAGACCGCGCTCACCGTCATGCACGAAAATCTGGCTCCCGCAGGCCGGCTGATCGTCGACATCGAACCGCCGTCCGCGGGCACAGGCCCTGACAACGGACCGGTCCCCCACCAGTGGAGTGGCAGCGATCTCGTCACCCTCACCACGTGGCGCACGCACGTGGATCCGGTGGCCCAGCGCACCACCCGCTGGCTTCGCTATGAGGCTTGGAGGGACGGCACCCTGACACGCACCGAGCTTCAGATCTTCTCCTTGCTGTGGTTCGGGCTGGCCGAGTTCACCACCATGCTGCACCAGGCGGGTTTCGCACATGTCAGCGTCCACGGCGGCTACCGAGCAGGTACCGCACCGACAGCCGCGGACGACGTGTGGACATTCGAGGCCACCCGCGCATAGCGCGCCTACCCTCACAATTCGGGGGCCTGATCCATCCTGGCTCGCGCCGTACCGCCGTCCGAGGACGCGTACACACTCGGTCCTACCCCGGTGACCGCCGCGTGCTACGGGGCCCACCCGACAGCAGTTGTGCTGGACGGCCGCTGGAAGCAGGAGATGTCCGAAGCGGCCTGGGACCGCGCATCCGCTGCCCAAGCGGCGGAAGTCCCGACAGACCCACACCAGGTCGCCCGCGGCAGGAGGGTGAACACCCCATCGCCGTTCCGGGCCGCGGAGCGAAGCGCGAAAGAGCCAGGGCCGGACACCTGCCCGCGTTCCCTCGTCCTGGCGCCGCCTGTGCCCCGGCCTCGCCCCCGACGACAGCACCTGAGCCGGAGCAGAGGCGTCCTTTTCGCTCCCTGGGGCTCGTCGGCACCTGCTACGGCGCGCCGGCGAGCCTGCCCATCACTTCGTACGTCTGCTGTGGGGTCAGCGGGAAAAGAGGTTGTAGACGGTGCCGTGACTGACACCGGCCCGGCGGGCGATTTCTTTCAGGGGCACGTTGAGGCCGCGCTCCAGGAAGAGTTCGGCGGCGGATGCCCGCAGTTTCTCCACGTTCCGTTGCGCGTCGGCCCGCATCAGGTCGTTGCTCCGGGCTCTGGCATTGCGGCCTCCATGGCCGCGTTCTCCGCCAGACTGACTTGACCCATGGGTCAAGAACGCTGCCGTGGCGAGGAGCGGTCCTGTGTCCAAAGTGATCGCCGTTTTCGGTGCCGGTACCGGTCTGGGTGTGTCCGTGGCCCGCCGCTTCGGGCGCGAAGGTTTCCGGGTTGCGCTGGTGGCCCGCCGCAAGGACCGGCTGGACGCCCTCGTCGAGGTGCTCGCTCTCGTCGAGGCGATCCGTGAGCGCTTCGGCCGGATCGACGTGGTCGAGTACGGGCCGATCAGCGGCGACCAGGGCTTCACCCCGGCTGCCGAGCTGGACGCGGCCACCCTGGAGGGCCTGACCCCGCTGCTGCTGGACCCTCGACTCTGTCCGACGCCACCCTCACCCTCACCATCACCCTCACCGCCAAGGCCGGCTCCGGGGGTACCAGCGGACTGCTGCGCACCTCCGCCGTTCTCACCGTCGCGGGGCCGTCCGGCGGCGATCCGGCCATCGACATCGATGTGCTGGTCTTCGGCGGCAGCACATCGTCGCAACTGGTCCTCGACCACTTCTCCGTCAAGTTCAGCGTGTTGCGGTAGGGGAAGCCCCGAGCCTGCAGAAGCGGACTGCACGGTGACATCCTCCGCTACTCGGTGATACCGTGTAGTGGTACTCGGTACTACGCAGTACCGCTAGGACCGAGGAGGACTCGCAATGGACGACCTGACGGAGATGCTGAAGGGCACGCTCGAAGGATGCGTGCTCGAAATCATCGGCAGGGAGGAAACGTACGGGTACGCCGTCACTCGTCAGCTGAACGAGCTCGGCTTCGCCGACGTCGTTGAGGGGACGGTGTACACGATCTTGCTGCGGCTGGAGCGGAACAAACTCGTCCAGGTGACGAAGCGACCCTCAGGAGTCGGTCCGCCGCGCAAGTTCTACGCACTCAACGACGCCGGACGCGAGGAACTCGCGAAGTTCTGGGCGAAATGGCTGTACGTCTCATCACGCATCGACAGGCTCAAGGAGGGCGGCAAGTGAACTTCTGGGAGACCATCACAGGCAGCGATCTCACCAGGGACTGGAAGGCGTTTGAAGCCAGGGCCGAGGCTCTGCCGGACGACTACCGGGCTGCGTGGGAACAGATCAAGGGCCACCTCTTGCCCCACGGGGACTTCACCGGCCGCAACCTGATGCCGATCCTCGACGCCGCACTGGGGCTGCTCGAAGAAACAGCAGCTGACGGGCAGAGCGTCCACGAGGTGCTCGGCGACGACATCCAGGGCTTCTGCGCGGCGCTTGCCGGTGGTGAAGGGGCTCGAACCTACCGCGACCGGTGGCGCGAGCAGTTGAACAGTAACGTCGCGAGGAAACTGAACCGGCTGGGAGGCTGACGTGAGCATCCAGGACATCATCGAGGGCAAGAAGCAGTGGCGGGCGCACACGGCTCGGGTCAAGGCGCTCCCGCCGGACTACCAGATCGTCTACAAGGAGATGCAGAAGTACTTCTTCAAGGTCGGACCGGTCGACCTGCCCGACGGGCCCCTGCTCCCCGGGATCGTCGATTTCTTCGAGGAGGGCGCCGCCGCGGGCAAGGGGGTCGTGGAACTGATCGGCACGGACGTCGCCGCGTTCTGCGACGATCTGGTCAAGGATTCGCCCACCTATGCGGACGCCTATCAGGAGTCCATCGGCGGGGACTCCGGTACGGCCGCGAAGTAGCACCCGTCGCCCCATGCCAGTGGGCGTAGTTGCCCGCACACCCGGTTCGTTACCCCGGCAACACGCCAATCGTGTTCAGCAATTCACCCCAGGCCGCTCCCGGGCGGCCGCGGAGAAGCCTCTGCGATGCCTGCCGTCCCTGCCTCCGCAACCACGCGTCCCACACCTCGCCGCAGTCCCGTCACACGCCTGTCCCGATGGGCCCTGCGCCAGGATCATCACACCCAACGCGACATACAACTTCACCGACAACTGGCATGGGGTCACCCTCGGCGGCACGGGCTGGGACGGCGGACACCTGGGTCGCCGCAACCCTGGGAGGAGGAGCCACCCGCTGTTACCACCTCGTGCCCATGCTCCACACCGTCAACGCCCAAGGCAGGGCCTACTGCGCCTTCGAGGAAGCAGCTCGTAACTGCGAACAGCTGACCATGAACGTTCGTATCTCCGCCTTCCAGGTCGATGCGACCTGCCTGGACACCGTCATCGTCTCTCCCGCCGCCTGCCGCAGATGTCCCTGGAAAACGAGACGACAGGCGTGAGGGCGGACATCGGCGAGGACATGCCCTGGAATCCCACACCAACCCAGACCGCAACGCTCATCCAGGCCTTCGGCGACTTACGAAACGCTCTCAACTGCCCCTATCAGAAAGTAGACTTGGGCTCACAGCTATAGGCCGCCGGTGAGCGGCACGTGCCGCTGCCTCCGCTCGCCCCGTGCGTCTGCAGAACTGGAACGTGCGGCGCGCCTGGAGACCAGCCTCCCTTGGCGCCCACCGGCTGAAGGGATGGCGCACAGCCCGCCTTCGCGTACCGGCGGGAGCGACGGCGCGGAGGAGGCATCCCGCTGGTTCATCCGTCCGGGCGGACGTGGGCTCTTCGGCCCCGGACCGGTGCTCCGGTAGGCGATGGTGCAGCGGTCCTATGGAGGAGTTCATGATGGAGCGTTTTCTGGCGCCGCACGAGGCAGCCATCGACGCGGCCGGTGTCCGGGTCATCCTGTCCTGCGATGTGGAGGGTGATCTGGACGATGCGACCCTCGGCCGGGCCCTGGACCATCTGTGGGCGTGCAGTCCGCTGCTCGCCGGGAAAATCAGTCAGGGCCGAGAAGGAAGGCCGCTGGTCCGTATCGAGGACACGGCCCCGGGGCTGGTACTGGGCCACGGCGAGGATTTCGACGAGGAGATCAACACGCCTCTCGCTTGGGACCGGGGGCCGTTGCTGCGGCTGACCGTGCTCCGCGAAGCCGGGTGCAGCCGGGTGGTGATGACCCTGCCGCGGGCATTCGTCGACGGGATGAGCTACCTGTCCCTCCACCAACGCCTGTGGGACACCTACACAGCCCTGACCATGGGCGGCCCCCTCCCTGGCAGCCTTGTCCAGCCGGTGCTGGGCCCCGCGCTGGACGACCTGCTCGCCGCCCGATTCACCCCGGAAGAGCTGCGGGACTTCGTTGCCGAACGAGCACAGCTGGATAGTGAGGCGCCGCCCGCGCTCGTGCCCGCTCTCGCCTCCCGGGACGGCCGACCCGGCACGGACACGCGTTTCCGCATCATCGGAATCGACACCGACGCGGAACAGACCAAGCGGCTTGTCCAGCTCGCCCGGGGTGCCTCGCTGAGCCTGAATGCTCTGGTCTCAGGCATCCTGCTGACCAGCCTGCGCTTCCTGCTCCCCGCCACTGGTGGCCCGGCGAGGCTGCTGTGCACCACGGCTGTGGACATGCGCCGCCGGCTCACCCCGCCACTGTCGGCCGAGGTCCTGCAGTCCGCGGCAACCACCACTTCCATCCGGCTGGAGGTCAGTACCGGAACTCACCCCGTGGCAGCCGGTCAGGCCCTGGCCGCCCGCCTGCGGGCCGACCTGGACAGCGGCGCCGCAGCGATGGAACTGGCCGCCTTCCCCTACATGCTCGACCAGCACCCACCCAGCCTCGTCATCACCAACGTAGGCACCATCACCGAACCGGACCTGCCCCCAGGCCTGCGCATCAGCAACATCCGCCTGGCGCCCCTCGGCCACGTCCCCATGGTCTTCGTCGTCGTCAGTCGCTACCAAGGCCGCCTGGCCATCGACCTGACCTACAGCCACGCCTGGTACACCGACGACCAGATGCAGGACCTGGCCCACACGGTGACCGCCACCATCGACACCCTGACCGCCGGAGAGCCGCAGCCGACAGCAGAATCCCGGCACGCACCCGGGCAGGCAGTCGCCTGACTCCCACGCACCGGGCGCGCCACTGGTCGCCGGGCAGCAGTCGGCCTCGTCGCGACGAGGCACTCGTATGGTCCCCGGCCGGGCGGCAGTCCTGTGGGGACCGTCGGCTCGTGGGTCGAAGCCGCCCTCGCCCGGGGCCTGCCGCCTTCTACGGGTTCCTCCGTTCCTGCGCTCCTGCCGGGAGGCCGCTGTGTTGCCAGACCACCCTGACTATCCGCCGAAGAATCCGCCGCCCCCCAAGAGGCTCGTCGAGGATCCCTGACCCGGAGCGGCAAGCCGCCCCGCGGTACGTCACGGCCACGGTCCGCGGCCGCAACTGCTCGCGCGGGACGGGAGGTCGCGGAGGCGCTGCACCGGTGGGGCTACCGTCCGAAGGGGGACCACTCCCGCCGGGTGGTCGAGCTCCTGTTCCGCTCGGCGGCGCGGGACTGCGGCCGGCGGATCTCGCTGCACCTGGCGGACGACGAGGCGCGGAACCAGGTGATGGTCCTGGCGATCAGCCACCGGCAGGACATGCCGCCGGGCGACGACCAAGTGCTCCGGGACGCCGAGCGCATGCGTACCTTCGCGCCCTCGGCCCCCATGACTGTCGGTGTCGAGACACGAAGTTCCTGGTGGGGCGCGGTGGAACTTGGTCGTGAGACCTCCTGCCAGGAGCTTCATCACGTTGCAGAACCGCCCAACTGACGGACATCGCCGACTGATCGGAATCGGCGCACTGTCAACTCCCCTTCGTGTCGAGGACACAATCACGGGTGAACAGGCGGCCGCCCGGCGGGGGATCTCGCGTTTCAGCCGCCACTCCTGCTCGGCTTCGGGCAGTCTGGCGTTCTCCGGCCCGCAGCCGGGTCGGTTTCCTCCGTCGCACTGACGCTGCCGTCACGGGCTTCGGAACGGGCACGGGACTCGTCCTTGCCTACCCGCGTCCGCAGCGACCCCGCGGTGATACCGAGAGCCGCGCCCCACCACTGCGTACGTCCGCGCCTCGGCCTCGGCCCGGTGAGGCGCGACAGCATCCTTCCTGAACTCCTCCGGATACAGAGACTTGCGTCCCGCCTGGACACCCCGCCATGGACCATCAAGGTCCATTGTCAGGGTGTCCACTCCAACGGGTCTGACTCAGGTACGGCGGTGGCCCTGTCCAGGGACAGGCAGAGCGGGCGTACTGCCGGCCCGGCCGGTGTCGGTGGGCTGGGCCGGGCGACTGCTGTACCGACGACTGGTGAGGCATGTCTCGGAATGAGATCGCGAGTCGACACGCGTCCTAGTCGATGCGGTCTACCCAGGCGCTCACGACGTACCCCGCACCCCAAGGGTTGGAGGCGACCGAAGCCTGGCCGACCGGGGCCCAGTTACCGAGGATGATGCGCTGCGGCAGTCTGGGGTCGAGCGGGTTGAGCACCGCGTGGATCCGGTGCTGACCGGTACCGCTGGTGCAGAGGCTGGAGAGGCTGGTCCCGGACGAGACGGTGCAGTCGCCGGGAGCTGCCTGGGCGGCGGGCGCCGTGGCCAGCATCATGCCCGCCGTGGCCGCCGCGACGGCCACGGCACCGGCGAGACCGCGCTTCCTGAACAGGGGCTTCGTGAACATGGGGACTCCTTCTTCTGATGACGATGCGTGCTGGGAAGGGGGCGCATGTGCGGGGAGAGTGTGGAACGGAACGATCCGGTTTCGGCAGGCGGTCCTGTGGGGTGGCACGGGCGCCGCGCATACCAAAGCGCAACAATGGATGAGAAAGCGAGTGATTCCCCGCTTGATCGCGAGCAGAATCCTTCCCAGGTACGCGGGTCCTGGCAAGAGCTTGGCCAGATTTGGTACAGACCAATTGCCGGCCCTGGTGGGGGTGTGGGACGTCGGAAGCCGTTGTGGAAGCCTTCTCAGGCTGAGCTGGGGGAGGCGGAGGCCGCGTGGGACCGGTTCGTGATCGCCCGGGAGGCGGTTCGGCGAGGTACTGGCGGAACCGCGCGGTACCGAGGCGGCGTCGCCGGTCGCGATGGGCGCTGATCAGCCCGCGCGGGCAGCACGCCGCCCCGCTGGGTCTGGAGCCGGTCGTCACGGCCGGCAGCAGGCTGCGGGCGTCCACCACGATGTGCCTTTCGGCCGTTGACCTAATGGGCGGCAGTTGGCACGACTGGAGCCCGCTCGTCGTCGGCCGCCGGCGTCAGCACAACGTCCTCCGTTGATCCGGGCCCGTGAGCCCTCAAAGAAGACTGACGTGTGCTGACGCTCGCCGCCGACGACGAGCACCACCCCCTTGATGACCGATGATCATCATGGTTCAAGCCTCCTGCGGGGACCACCTCTTACGTGATCGGGAGCCACCAGCTCCGTTCGAGACTGAGGGCCCCGCAGGTCGCTGGGGTCATGAACGGCTAATCGGATGTCGGGCCAACGAGCCCTTCCATTAGAGAGACGCATGCCCTGCACGGCTTTGACCAGCTAAAACGCAGGAAGCAGATGAGAGAGCTGGAGCAAGTGAGAGTGTTCTGCGGCATCGACTGGGCCAGCGACCACCACGACATAGCCATCGTGGACGAATCGGGCGCGCTGAAGGCCCGGGCCCGCATCGACGACAGCGTCGAAGGCCTGAACGAGCTCCTCCAGATGCTCGCCGAACACGGCGACACTGCGGAGAGCCCGATCCCGGTGGCCATCGAGACCTCGCACGGCCTCCTGGTCGCTGCGTTGCGCGCGACCGGCCGCCCTGTGTACGCGATCAACCCCATGGCCGCTGCGCGCTACCGCGAGCGCCGGACCGTCGCGCGCAAGAAGTCGGATCACCTGGACGCCCTGGTGCTGGCGAACATTCTCCGCACCGACGCCGACGCCCACCGGCAGCTGCCCGCCGACACCGAGCTCGTCCAGGCCGTCGCCGTGCTCGCCCGTGCTCAGCAGAACGCGGTCTGGGACCGCACCCAGGCCGGCAACAAGCTGACATCGCACCTGCGCGAGTACTTCCCCGGCTACCTGGCGGCCGTCGGCCACCGACGTGAAGGGATCTTCCACCCGATCGCCCGCGTCCTCCTTGCCGCGGCACCGACCCCGCAACAAGCCGCCAAGCTCACCCGCGCCCAGCTGCGGGCCCTGCTGAAGAAGGCTGGCCGCAAGAACACGATCGACGCTGAGGCCGAGCGCCTCCATACCGCTCTCCGATCGCCGCAGATGCGCCAACTCCCCTTGGTGGAAAAGGCCATGGGTAGGCAGGCCCTCGCGCTCCTGCGTCAGCTGGACGCCGCCTGCACCAGCGCCGACGACCTTGCCGAAGCCACCACCGAGGCCTTCGAGGAGCACCCTGACGCCGGGATCATCACCAGCTTCCCCGGGCTCGGCCCCCTCAGCGGCGCCCGCGTCCTGGCCGAGATCGGCGACGACCGCTCCCGCTTCGCAGACCCCCGGGGCATGAAGGCCTACGCGGGTGCGGCCCCCATCACCAGGGCCTCCGGCAGGAGCACGGTGGTCATGGCCCGCAGGGTCAAGAACCAGCGGCTGGCCGGGGTCGGCTACATGTGGGCCTTCTCGGCGATGGCCCATTCAACCGGAGCCCGGGCCCACTACGACCGCCGCCGCAACGCCGGCGACCGGCACACCGCCGCCCAGCGCAACCTCTTCAGCCGCATGATCGGCTGCCTCCACCACTGCCTCACCCAGCGCACGCACTTCAGCGAGGACATCGCCTTCCCCGCGCCACGAGAAGTCCAGCTGTCCCTGGCGGCTTGACGACTTTCCGCATCGGATGTCTTCTTGCCTCCGTCGAAGCTCCGTGACACGGCCGGAACGGACGAGGCGACTTTGACGGACCGGGCGTCGATGATCCCTGCGGTCGGTTCCCGGTCCCGGCCGGCCGCCTCGCGCACCCGGTCGTGCGGCCGGTCGTGGAACTCAGCCACCAGGCCCTTGTACCGCCGGCGTCGGAAGAAGGAGTTGGCGGGACAAGGCGGGGGAGGTCTGCCAGCATCGCCCGCCGCGTGATGCCGCCGGCGACCACATAGCGCACCGCATCGATCATCTGCCGGTGGCGGTACGCCTCAGGCTGCCCGTCCTCGACGTTCATCCATGCCGGCACCAGAAGCAGGTTCCGGACCACCGCCCACTCCGCATCGGTCATGTCGGACGGGTGGCGTCGTACGTGATCCTCGTTGTCGGCCGCGTTCCCGTACATGTGCGCGAGGCAGTCACACTGTGGGAAAGCTGAGCTGGACGCGCTTGTCACCTGCACGGAAGGCTGCGGCACAGGGGCCTCCTGCTGCTCTCGGACTCGACACCCAGGGGCTGTGCAGGAGGCCCTGCTTCCATGCCCGACGTCAGGGTCGGAGTTCGGCCGGTGTCAGGAGATGGAGTAGACCGACGCCCACTTCTGGCCGGCCGAGCCGGCGGAAGCGGTGTTGGCGATGACCGCCTGGCCCGCAGTCGCGTTGCCGTCCAGGACGAAGCCGGTGGCCGGATTGGTCAGGGTGTACGTGCCGACGGCGTTCTGTGTCACCTGCCAGCGCTGGTTGGCGGCACCGAGGCTGACGGCCTGCAGGGAGACCTGGCCGCCGGCGGTGGTCGGTGCGGTCAGGTAGAGCGGGATCGGGCAGCTGTCACAGATCCGCACGGTGCCGTCGCTGTTGGAGGTGAACTTCCAGCGCTGTGAGGCCCGGGAGGTATCCAGCGTGGCGAACCGGGCCACCGATGAGATGGTGACGCTGCAGGTCCCGCCGCGTTGGAGGGCGACGCCACCGCCGTTGCTGAGCGCGTGGTAGGCGTTGTCACCAACGACCGTGGGGCCGTAGTTGATGGCGTGCGTGTCCAGCGCGGTCAGCGCTGCGCCGGTGGTGGACAGCGGCGGCACGGCCGTCGGGCGGACGTTCCTGAACCAGTCGGCGAAGGTCGCGGGCGTATGCGAGGCCAGGGTGGTGATGGTGCGGTCCCAGCTGCCGTCCACCTGGTTCCACAGCTGGAGCAGCGCGCCGTCGACGTTGCCTTGCACCTGGTCGCCGGTCTGCCAGCCCGCGGCGGCGGTGAACGGGTAGGACGAGCCGTCCGGCCACACGTAGCGTTGGTCGCCCAGGAGGTAGGCGGCCGCCGAGTCGGCGAAGCCTACGGTCCAGGCACAGGTGGCGGACGACACCGCCTGGATGTAGTGCGGGTTGCAGTTGGTGACGGACGGGAACGTGCCGTTGTACAGCCGGTGCTGGAAGAAGTGGCCCGATTCGTGCAGCACGGTGTGCTCGGAGTCCGGGTCGGCATCGGCCAGGTGGACGGTGTTCGACAGGTCGTACCACGGGCCGTCGGTGGACCCGGTCTGCCGGCGCACCGTCAGCGTGGTGCAGCTCGCGGCGTTCGTCTCGGCGGCCGTCCAGCACGGAGTGGTCGAGTTGACCCGGCGCGACCAGAGCAGGTTGACGGTGTCGAAAGCGTGCCAGGCACGGGCCTCGGTGGTCGGTTTGACGGTGCCGAGAGCGACGCTCGCCGATATGTTCGACTGTGTCGGCGTGTTGTAGGTGTAGACCGTGCCGGTGGAGTCGGCGACCCGCCACACCTGGTTGTTGCGGGTGGCGAAGCGCACGAACAGGTGGTCCATCGCTGTGGTGCATGCTCGGACCGGCCGTGCGCCCTCGAATCTGTCGGTTATCCATACGGGCGGGACCCGTCGGCGGCGGCGTTTCCGAACCGGTGTTCCAGACAGTCACCATCCAGCGTGACGGAACTCGACTGTCAGCCCATCGACACGGATTACTGTCACTACGGCACCAGGGCCTCGTGATGTTGCTCGATGATTCGACGCCAACGAGCTGTTCAGGAGGCCCTGCTCGTATGCGCCGAGCACCCGCAACCACCCGATCGGGACTCTCGTTCTATCGACAACCCCCAAGTTTCGGTACGACAACAGCCACTCGGCCTGTTGTTCAACGTCCGCCGATCCGTCTCAGCGAAGGCGTTGCGATTCTCACCAAGCGTGGGGGAGTGCTCTGGTCCGATTCGCTCGTCGGCTCGCGTTCACAGCGAGCGGTGGAAAAGCGGTGGACAAAGATCGCGCGAGCGGCACACTGACCCATGTGAAACAACTGCTGGTGGATGTGGAAAGCGTCACTACGCGCTTGGTACGTCGATTCGGACCCCAGGTCGCCGAATGGTGCGCTGACACGCCGGATCTCATCGCGCGGCTGACGTCCCAGTGGGGACTTTCGCTCGGTGAGTCCCTCCCGGACGGTGCTTCGTCGGTCGCGTTGCGGTGCCGTTGGCCCGACGGCACGCCCGCGGTGTTGAAGATCAGTCCGGAGCGGGCCCTTATGGCCGAACAGGTCGAAATGCTGGGGTGGTTCGCCGCCTCGGGCCGGGTGCCCTCGGTGCTGGCCGTCGACGAGGAAGCAGGCGCGATGGTGCTGGAGGAGATCGTGCCCGGAACGACTGCGGGGGACATGCCCGCTGCTCCGCTTCCGGGGCAGTGGTCGGAGCTGCTCGCCGCTCTGCACGGGGTCGCTCCGCCTCCGTTGCCGACGCGTGTGCTGCGGGGGCGGTGCGAGGAGGCCTTCGCCCGGGTCGGCAGGCGGCTGTCCGAGCCTGCGATCAGTGCACAGATGGACGCTACCGCGTGGGACAGGGCCATCCAGCGGTGCGAGCGGCTGCTGGACACGGAAGCGACAACCGTGTTGCTCCACGGTGACCTGCACCTGGGCAATGTGCTCGACGGCGGCGCGGAGCGCGGTCTCATGGCCATCGACCCGAAAGCCTGTGTCGGTGATCCGTGCTTCGACGCTGTGGACTACGTCGTAGCCGGTGCCGGGCTGGAGGGCGTCGAGACCCGCTGCGCGCGTGTGGCGGTGGCGTGCGGGCTCGATGGCGACCGGCTCCATGCCTGGAGCCAGGTGATCGCACCGTTCGTGGCCATCGCCCACCTCGGTAGCGGTGGTGAGAAACCGGTGATCGATGAACTGCTCGCGTTGACCCAGTGAGCACACCCGGTATTCCCGATCGTCTCGTGCTCCCGCGCTCCGCTGGAGGCGGCGGACGGTCGAGCGCGATGGTCGGTCGGGTGTCCGTCAGCCGGCCGGGGGTGGCTGGTGCGGCCCTGGTGTGATCATGTGCGTTGTCGATGCTGTTGATCATGCCAAGGCCGCGAGGGTGAGTCTGCTGCGCGACGCTGCCCGCGTTGATCTCTGACTGTGTTGTCACGGTTCCGGACCGACTTCTCCGACTGCCTGACCGTCCGCCCCGATGCGCTGTTCGAGCTGACGGACGCGGTGCTGTGCACGGACGGGCCTGTGCGGTCGCTCATCGAGCCGGCCCTCGTGCCGGAACGCCGCCGTAGCCACGGATCTCTCTACGGTGGGCTCGACCAGGGTCGGATCGGCATCGGCCGACTGCGGCGGACCCTGGCCGGGGTGCCGCGGCCGAAGGCGGCGGACGGCAGGCTGGTCCTGGCGGCGGACGTTTCGCCGTGGCTTCGGCCGGACGCTGCCACAGTCCCGGACCGCCACCCGCCACGACGTGGGCAGAATCCTCGCCACCGGCCAGGCATACACTCGATCCGCCCACCACAAGGTCGGTACCAAACTCTGGCGAACCAGGTAGAGACAAGCTAGGCGGAGGCCCCGGCAGGCGAGCCAACGCCCCGCGTTCCGGGCGCGTTGGCCACGGGACGCGCGGGGATACAGGAGGTCTTGGGAGATACCCAGGAACCGCCTGGGCCCGTCAGGGCGGCCAAGAGGTCGACGGCCTCGTGTATGCGGCGGTAGACCGTGGCGATCCCGACGTGGAGTCCCGCCGTGAGGCGGGCGTAGGTGTCACCTCGGCCGCGGCCCGGTGGAGCGCGACAGCGTGCTTCCTGAACTTCTTCGGATACGGAGACCCGCGTCCACCTGGACATCCCTCCCTGGACCATCCAGATCCATCGTCAGGGTGTCCACTCCAAAGGGCCAGCCTCACACCCGCGCGAACGTCGATCCTGCCCGGGAAGCGGCACACCCTTGCGCCGGTGCGGCAGCCGGCGCAAGGGCGTGCAACCGCTTGGCCCAGTGCGGATTCCCGGAAGATGACCGGTGCCGGCTTGACGAACTGCTGTTTCCGGGCTGACGTCCACGTTCGGGTGATTTCCCTTCGGTGTAAGGGAAATGAGGACAAGTCCCGCCAGCATGGCAGAGGGGCTACGGCAACCCTGATCTGGAGGCCGTGGGCCCTGCCGCGCGCACCGGGCCCGGAGGGGCCGGCACAGGTTCTGCCCGGAACCGGTTCCGCGATGGGGTGCACACGGCCTGGCGGGCCGCCGGCCAGGCCGTGTGCGCAGTACGTATGTCAGAAGCCGTCGGAAACACAGCCTTGCGCGGACGAGGAGACCATGCCCGCCACCAACGACACGCTGCCGTTGCACCGCCTGCAATTCGATGAGCCGGGCCCGCCCTGCCGGACTCCGCTCCACGACGGGACGCCCGTCTGGCGTTTCACCCGCTACCACGATGTGCGCCGACTGCTGGTCGACGCCCGCTTCGCACGCATCTCACTGCCCGGTTCCTCCAGCGTGCTGGACGACCCCGAGTTCTTGGCCAAACAGGACGGGGCAGCCCACCGGCGACTGCGACGCACCGTGCAGGGCGCGTTCACCCCCCGTGCGATCGCACGCATGGAACCACGCGTGGCCGAAGCCGCCGACCGGCTCCTCGACGACCTCATCCGGCAGGGCTCTCCGGCGGACCTCGTCACCCGCTATACCCAGCCGTTCCCCATTACCGTCACCAGCACACTGCTGGGCGTGCAGGACCTGGACCACGACCGCCTGCTGCGCTGGAACGAGTACTGCCTCGCCCTCACCACGGGCAGCACCCACGAATCCGCCCTCGCCCATCACGAACTCACCGAGTTCACCGCCGGGCTCCTCGCCGAACGGCGGCATACCCCAGGCGAAGATCTGATCAGCCACCTCATCCGTTCCGCCGACCACCAGGGCGGCATCCCCGACGCCCCACTCGTCAAGCTGATCAGCACCCTGGTGATCGGTGGCTACGACACCACGATGACCATGCTCGGCAACGCCCTGCTCTACTGCCTGAGTGAACGCCCGCAGGACTGGGAGCGGCTGGGAACCGACGAGAAGGCGGCAGCGGCCCTGACCGAGCGGCTGATTCACCTGATCCCCCTCAACGACCCCGAAAAGCTCACCAACCTCCTGCGAGCCACGGAGGACATCGAGATCGGCGGCGTGAAGGTCCGCACCGGCGAACTCGTCATCGCCGACCGGGCCGCGGCCAACCGTGATCCCGCGGTGTTCCCCGGCGGCCCCTGCGCGGACCTGTTCGCCCCACTGCAACAGCCCACCCTGGCATTCGGCGTCGGACAGCACTACTGTCCGGGCACCTGGCTGGCACGCACGGAACTCCGCATCGCTCTCAGTCATCTGGCCTCACGGCTCCCCGGCCTGCGGCTGTCCGTACCGGTGGACGCCATCACATGGCGCCAGAGCAACCTCACCCGAAGCCCCCTGAGCCTGCCCGCCACCTGGTAGCACAACTCGCACACCTACGACTCACGAGGTGTCAGGGCATCACCGCTCGTCCCGAACCCTGCTCCCGACACCGACGAGGAAGTGGTGAAGTGCCACCCGGGCCGGGACTGCTTCTTCACCGCTCCCGCTGACCGGCCCGGCCGGAATCCGAAACGGACTCGACCCGGCCCCCGACTCGGATCGCGAACCTGGACAGCTCGCCGGCCCACCCCTGGCAGGTGCCCGAGAACTGCCAGCGGGAGGACCCGGCCGGGGTCCCGAGTTCGCCCACGGGACCAGTGCCGATCTGCTGAATCGTCGTCGTCGCACGGTGTGTTCCACGTGGAGGAGGCGGAAGATGGGCACCGGCAGCGGTGTACATCCGTCCAGGTCCGGCAGTCCGGACCACCCGGCCAGGCCGGCTTGTTCACCCTGTCGGACGGCAGCATCTCCACCACGGGGCCGACAGCGGTGATCGCACTGCGACGCTCGGGGCGAGCCGTACCCCAAGCCGGGGCCGTCAGTCCGACGTGCTGAGGGGCGTGGGGCGGCGGTTGTGGTCCACCGAGAGGGATCTGAGATGGGGGACAGGGCCGTCGGGGCGGGCCCGGTCCCGACGCTGAGTCGAGCCGGGGGTCGTCCGGTCGCGGCCCGCCATGCGCCCGTGGGCCGGCTCGTGCCAGGTCAGGTCGGCATGGGTCAACGGTTCGGTTCGACGCGGCGAGTGTGCGCCGGTGATGCCCGGTCAGCGGCGGCCGGCGGCCAGGGTGACGAGGAACTGGCCGCCGCCTGCCTTGATGTCGGCAGTCACCGGCAGCCCCGGTACCAGTCGGGAGAACCGGTCCACCAGCCAATCCGCCGCCTCTTGGGCGTCCTGCCTGCTGGGACAACGGCCCACCATCTCGCGGCCCCCCTTGCGCTCCAGCCTCTCGGCAACGGTGATCAGCGGCGCGGGTTCGACCACGTACAGCCGGTCCGGCCAGGCGATGACCACCTTGACCGCGCCCTTGCGGGTATTGCACCCGCGGTGCGCGAGCCGCTCGGCGACCTTGGCCTTCCGGTCGGCCGTCCGGCTGTCAACGCTGGGCCCCCGCGGGTCGTTCACCGACATGTCGGGGTCGACCGTTTCGTCGCACACCCAGCACCGCCAGCCGTCGCGCTCTGCCACATCATCAAGAAGACTCACCCGAGCAAACTAGCCTGTCCGGCCGCCACCCCGCGCACCAGGGCCCCAGGCGCCGGCTTCTTTCCCGGGTGGGAGGTTCGCGTGTGCCGAGCCGTGCCCCGGGAACGCCTCGCATTCCACTGGCCGGACCTACCGACAGCGCAGTCGTGCCGGCCGCCGGATCGGGGGTCCGGTTGCACGTCGGGCTCGCGGAACGTCGGGTCGCCAAGGCCCTTCCTCTCCGCCGCCTTCCGCGCCTTGTCCACGCTCGGACCGGGCGCGGTCCGCCCCTCCGCATCGCCCACCGCATCTTCTCCCTGCACGGACGGCGGGTCGCATCGCCAAAGCACTCCGCCGCCCCCGGACTGGGGGCGGCGGAGCGGCCCGACCGGTCGCCCGGACGGGCCGGCAGGTCAAGAGGCCTTGCAGGCGCCCGCCGCGCAGTCGGTCAGCCATTGGTCGAACTCGGCGTCGTAGGCTCCACCGATGGACCGGGTCAGAAGGTCGCGCGCGCCCGGCCAGTCACCGCTGCGGTAGTAGCGGAGCAGGGTGTCCACCTCGCCCGGGTGCCGTTCGACCATGAAACGGACGGCCAGGTAGCCCCAGCGATAGGTCCGGTCCTGGTTGCTGTTGGCGTAGGTGGTGTCGAACAGCGTGCTCAGCCGGTAAGTGTGCTTTCCGGCCTCGGTGATCGCCGCTTCGTAGGTCTCCTTGAGGTAGGAGTAGGAGACGTACTCGGCGAAGCCCTCGACCCACCAGACGGTCGGTGTCGTCATGCCGTCCTCGAAGTCGCCGTACATGTTGTACCGGCCGTCGAGGTAGTGGGTGTACTCGTGGTTGAGGTTCCAGATGGCGAATTCGGGCTTCTGCCACTCCGCCTCATAGGCGATGAAGCGCGGCTGGTTGCCCTCCGCCGAGGGGTCGCCCTCCAGGTACATGCCGCCGTTGTTGGTGTCGATGCCGTAGATGATCCCGGCGTAGGTCCGGTAGTTGTTGCTGGAGTCGAAAGCGGTGACCTCGATGGTCTCGTTGGTGTCGTCCTTCACGGGACCGCTGTCCCGCGCCACGGTGTGGAAGAAGGCGTTCTGTTCGCTCATGCTGCGGCAGGCCTCGGCCAGCTGGTCGGTGGTGATCTCCTGGGCCTTGACGGTGATGCCGCCTCCGCAGTCGTGCCGCACGGGCAGCACCGCGTCGGTCAGCCGCTCCTTGAGGTTGCAGGTGCCGTACTCCTCGCACCGCTCCTTGTCGTAGGCGTCGGTCATCTCGGCGACGCCCACCCACAGCGGGGCGGTGGGACCGGTGATCTGCGATTTGGCGAGCAGGTCCTTGGCCAGCGGAAGGGCCTTGTCGCGCAGGCTGTCGTGCTGGAGGAAGCGGCCCAGCTCGCGTCCGGCGTTGTAGACGAGGAACCACTTGTCGCCGCTGAGCACCCCGATGTGGTCCGAGGCGAACTTGGTGACGGTGTCCAGCACGCTCGGGTCCTGCTCCACCGCAGTGACGAACTCCGGCACCTGGTGGCCGCGGAAGAGCACCGTGAAGACGCTGTTGACCGCGTTGACCATCCAGTACGAGCTGTCGTAGCTCTCGTCGTAGTCGGTCAGCAGCCGTTTGACGACGGACAGGTAGCGGGCGTTCTCCTGGGCGCTGTCGACCAGGACGACCGCCTCGGAAAGCGTCTCACCGTTGGCGTCGGTGACGTCTTGCGAGTGCGGGGCGGCGAAGAAGGCGTCCAGACCGCCCTGGATCGCGGACTTCAGTGTGCCGCCGTACGGGCCCACGTCGTCCGGGTGGTACCACTGCACGAAGTAGCCCGCGCGCAGGAACAGCACCAGTTGAGGCATCCCGGTGGAGCCGTCGCCGGGGTAGTCGGCCGAGCCGGCCCGGAGCGCCTGCGCGACGGTGGCCATCTGCTCCTCGCGGAAGGCCCCGCGCGCGTCGCCGCCGGTGAGGGTGAACAGCGTGTTGACGCAGTCGGTGGCGGACTCCTTGATCTTCCGCACCAGTGCGTCGCCGGTGTTCTGGGTGAAGTCGCCGATCTGACAGTCGGCTGACCGGACTCCGCTCTTCCGCCCGTGCAGCGAGGGGCGCGGATGCACGGCCTTCCCGGCCCCCGGCTGGTCGTAGTCGGTGCGCTGGGCGGACTGGTCGGCACTGAGCGGTGGACGGTCGGAGGCGGTGCGGGCGCGCCGGCCCGAGTGCGCCGCCGCGGCCGGTACCACGTCCAACTGGGCCCGCGGGGCGTCCGGGTCGGCGCCGAGGAGGCTGAGCTGCGTCCCGGCGGCCGTGGGGGCACCCGCCGGACCGGAGATGGAGGACGGGGCCGCGGCGGCGAGACCCGGGGCGGCGAGGAGCCCGCCCCCCAGGCTCAGGGCCAGGGCCAGGGCAGCCAGGGGGGCAGCTGCGCGTCGGTGCGTCCGGTGCGCGTCTCGGCGCGCTAAAGATATTCGCATGTTCGCTCTCCCATGGGGGGATTTGACGGGCCATGCCACGGATTGGCATGTGCATGCCCGTTGTGCAATGTACAATTTCACATGCCACACTGCACCGGGAAGGCCCTTGCATCAGGAATTCACCCGGGATTCCTCCC
Organism: Streptomyces sp. NBC_00654; assembly: GCF_026341775.1. Classification (NCBI taxonomy): domain Bacteria; kingdom Bacillati; phylum Actinomycetota; class Actinomycetes; order Kitasatosporales; family Streptomycetaceae; genus Streptomyces; species Streptomyces sp. NBC_00654. The sequence continues at coordinate 4,471,327 of NZ_JAPEOB010000001.1, forward strand.
GGGCCCTTGCCGAGCCGGGGCGGCCGTGGTCCCGCCGCCCGTCACGCCGGGGGGCGTGACGGGCGACGGCCACCCACTACCGCCCCGGCGTGCTGCCGCGCACAACCGGTTCCGCGGGAAGCAGCAGCCCGTTCGTCGGGGCGGTAGTGGGGTCCTCGACGGTGGTGATCAGCTGATCGACAAGGGCATGGGCAATGGCTGCAAGGGGCAGGCGCGCGCTGGTGAGGGAGGGCTGGAGCAGCGTGCAGAGCGGCATGTCGTTGAAGCCGGTGACGGCGACGTCGCCGCCGACGGTGAGGCCTGCGGCGCGGACGGCCTGGTAGGCGGTCAGGGCCAGCCAGTCGCTTGCGCAGACCAGGGCGGTCGGGTGGTCGGGGCCGGTGAGCAGGCGCCGGACGGCGTGGGAAAGTGCGGCCGGTTCATCGTCGGGGACCCCGACCTCGAAGGCGCCGTCGGGGGCGGCGGCCGCGGCCTGCAGGAAGCCGGCCCTGCGGTCGGCGAGCCAGGGCAGGGACGCGGCGGAGTTGATGTAACAGATCCGGCGGTGGCCCTGGTCGAGCAGGAGTCCGACCAGTGCGGCGGTGGCGGCGGTGGAGTCGATGTCCACCCAGTTCTGGGGGCGGCCGGGGGCGGTACGGCCGAAGGCGGCGAACGGGAATCCGGCCTCGGTGAGCACGTCCACACGGGGGTCGTCGTGGATGACGTCGGACAGCACGAACCCGTCGACCTGGCGGGCCGCGATCAGTCCGTTGAAGGACTTGGCCACCGCTCCGGAGCCCTGTTGGGGATCGGAGCGGAACACCAGGATGCGGTGGCCGACGGCGTCCGCTGCGGTCACCAGTGCCTGGAGGAAGCCGCCCATCAGGGGGTTGGGGTCGGCGGGATTGTCCGCGGGGGCGGGATAGCCGATGACCTTGCGGGTGCCGGTGCGCAGGCTGCGGGCGGACTGGTCGGGCTGGTAGCCGAGTTCGTCGATGGCGGCGGTGACCCGGGCGAGGGTGGTGGCGCGCAGCCGGTGGGGGGCGTTGAGGGCGTTCGAGACGGTCTGGCGGGAGACTCCGGCCGAGCGTGCGACGTCCTCGATGGTCACCTGTCGAGCGGTCATCGTTCCTCTGTGGTCGGCGGGCTGGGGACTGCGGGTGGCGGCCCCCAGCCCGCGGTTGTCAGCGCTCGCGGGTCAGGGTGAGCAGGCCGCCGGTCGGCACGGTCACCGGGTTCACCCCGGCGACGAGGTCGAGCGCGGTCTCGGACAGGATCTCACCACGGCAGTCCTGGACGCGGGCGAGTGCCTGTTCCGGCCGGGTGGCGGTCAGGAGCACCACGGTGTCGACGTCCGCGTTGGCGACGAGCAGGGTCTGCGGGCCGTCCGCGGCGTGCCGGTCCGGGAGGGCGACGGGCAGCGGCGCGTAGCGGGCGACCACGGTGGTGCTGTGGTCGTGGGCAAGGACCAGGGGGTAGCCGAGGTCCGGTCGCACGGGTTCCAGGACGCCGAGCTGGAGGACGTCGGCGTACCGGCGGAAGACGCCGAGCCAGAAGCGCAGGGTGGCGAGCCGGTCAGGACTCTGGGCGGCGAGGTCGACGGAGATCTGCGGCACCGAGAACAGAGCGTTGACGAGGTGGACGGCGACGGACTCGGACGTCTCGTCGGAGTGCCACGTGATCATGTCGGCGTGGACGGCGAGCGGGCCGGCGGTGAGCCGGCAGTCGACGGTGCGCTGGCGGTTCTCGGCGGGGCTGAGCGGGCAGTCGGTGGCGCGGACCATGGTGGCGTACGGCCACAGCCCCGGGCTGACGTAGGGCTGGCGGTGCTCGACGATCACGTCCGGCCGGGTGCGGCGCAGCCGGGTGTCGAGGTCGGCGAGCAGTTGGAGGACGCCCTCGTGGACGGTGGTGCGGTCGGCGCCGGCCGGGGCGGGCGGGGGACCGGCGACGGCGAAGCGGTCGATGAAGTCGAGTTTCACACCGTCCATGCCCCACTCCTCCACGGAGCGGGCGATCTTCTCGATCAGGTACGCCCGGACCTCGGGGTGGCGGGGGTCGAGCACGGCCGCGTCCAGGTGGGGCTCCTCGCGCAGGATCATGCCCTTGAAGCGGTCCCAGGCGTCATTGTGCCGGCCGATGAACGGCACCGCGTACCAGAGGAGATAGGCGACACCGAGCCGGTGGACCTCGGCGACATGGGCCGAGGGGTCGGGGAAGGCCTCCGGGTTGGGCTCCCAGTCACCGCAGTGGCCGTAGCCGCGCGCGCGGTCGGTGGTCTGCCAGCCGTCGTCGACGATGATGCTCTCGCAGCCGACGGCCGCGGCGAGGGCGGCCTGGCGTTCGACGGCGGCGGTGTCGACGTTCTGGTGGAGGCTGTACCAGGTCGAGTAGGCGGGCATCCGGGCGGCGGGCGCGATGCCGGGGTGGTCCAGGCCCTCGGCCCACCAGTCGGTGACGGACCGCAGGGTGGCTGCGAAGTGGCGGCCGCCGAGATCGATCCGCAGCCGCAGCGGCGGCCCCTCCGGGGTGAGGTCCTGCTCCACGGTGAAGGCGAACTCGCCGCTCTCCTCCACCACACCGGCGCCGACGCGCACGGGTGCGGAGGTCTCCCCGGCGGCGGCGGTGCACAGCGCGCGGTCGTCGGCGCCGATCAGACTGGCGACGGGGGCACCCAGGGCGAGCGAGACGGTCCGGGGTGCGACCCACGACGGCGGCAGCCAGCGCGAGGCGTTGGTGTCCGGTGTCCAGTAGGCGGTGGCCCCGACGCAGGGTATCCGCCATTCGGCACGGACGGTGGCCGGGACCGGCGCCGTGACCTCGATGACGGCCACGCCGTCACCGACCGGGGTGACAGAGGTCTCCAGCCGGTCGCAGCCGAGCCCGGTGAGGTGGACGGTGAGCGGGACGCCGGCACCGTGGAACAGCCCTGTGGCGAGCTGCCGGTGGACGATGGCGTCGGGGGTCGCGTCGGCCGGAGCGTTGGGGCGCCAGATCTGGACCGGCTGCTGCGGGACCGCGGGTACTTCGGTGGTCACGGTGGTCACTCCTTGGTGGCCCCGGCCAGCAGGCCGGAGATGAACTGGCGTTGCAGGACGAGGAAGAGGGCCATCACAGGGATGGCGGCGATGGCGGCGGCGAGCAGGACCTGCGCGTAGTTGGTGGTCGCAAGGCCCTGCAGGGTGGCGGTGGCCACGGGCAGCGTGTACATGTCGGGGCTGCGCAACGCGATCAGTGGCCAGACGAACTGGTTCCATCCGCCCAGGAAGACGAACAGCGCGAGAGCGGCGATGACCGGCCGGTTGACCGGGATGACGATCCGCCACAGCACCCGCAGTTCGCCGGCGCCGTCGACGCGGGCCGCGTCCAGGAGTTCGTCGGGCATGGAGCGCAGTGACTGGCGCATCAGGAAGATGCCGAACGGGGTGACCAGGCCGGGGAGGATGACGGACTGGTAGGAGTCGATCAGGCCCAGCTTCATCATCATCTCGAAGATCGGGATGAGCATCACCGTATCGGGGAGGACGAGGGTGCTGAGCAGCAGGACGAAGAACAGATTGCGCCCGCGGAACTCGAACTTGGCGAAGGCGTATCCCGCGAGGACCGAGACAACGACCGCGCCGGCCGTCTGAACGCCCGCCACCAGCACGGTGTTGAACAGGACGCGGGTGAGCCCGATGGATTCCTGGAGCCCCTGGAGGTTCTCCATGAGGTGACCGCCGGGCAGCAGCTTCGGCGGCCAGGAGAACACGTCGCTGTTCTCCTGCGTGGCGGCCATGGCGAGCCAGTAGAACGGACCGACGCAGAGCCCGAAGGCGCCCGCGAGGAGCAGGGTGAGGAGGGGGCTGCGGCGCTTCACTTGCGCTCCCCCATCAGGCGGACCTGCAGGAGGCCGAGCACGGCCACGATCAGCGCGAGCGCGTAGGCGAGGGCCGAGGCGTAGCCGAAGTCGAAGTATTTGAAGCCGTTGTTGTAGAGATACATGGTGACCGTCAAGGTGGAGTTGTCGGGGCCGCCGCCGGTGAGGACGTACGGCTCGTCGAAGAGCTGCAGGGTGCCGATGGTGGAGAGCACCACGGTGAGGAGCAGGATCGGGCGCAGCTGGGGAAGGGTGATGGAGACGAAGCGGCGGATCGGGCCCGCGCCGTCGACCTTCGCGGCCTCGTACAGCTCCTGGGGTATGCCCTGCAGGCCGGCGAGGTAGATCACCGCGTTGTAGCCGGTGTAGTGCCAGGTGATGACGAGGACGACGCCGACGCGGGCCCAGAAGGGGCTGCCGAGCCAGTTCACCCGGTCGATACCGAACAGGGAGAGGACCCAGTTCAGCAGTCCGGCGTCGCGGTTGAGGATCACGGAGAACATCACGCCCGCGGCGACCAGACCGGTCAGTGAGGGGATGAAGACGCCGAGGCGCCAGAGCGGGCGCAGCCAGACCTTGGTGGAGTTGAGGCCGAGGGCGACGAGCAGGGCGAGACCGAGCATCAGCGGCACCTGGACGACCAGGATCAGCGCCGTGTTCTCCAGCGCGGTCCAGAACAGCGGGTCGTGCAGCAGGCGCTGGTAGTTGTCGAGCCCGGTGAAGTGCCGGCCGGCGCCGTTGCCGGTGGTGAGGCTGATCCAGAGCGAGGCGACGATGGGGTACGCCTTGAAGATCACGAAGCCCAGCACGGCAGGCATGATCAGCAGGTACGGGACGGAAGTGCGGGTCAGTAGTCGGCGGCGTCCCGGGCGGGTGCGGCCGGTCTGGTCGGTGGTGCCGCGGCCGGCCGGGGCGGCGGCGGGAGCGTGTTCGGACGGGGCGATGGTCATGAGGGTCAGGCCGCCTGCTGCCGGCCGGTCTGCTGGGCAAGCTGCTCGGCGGCCTTCTTGAGGGCGTCGGCCGGATCGGCGCCCTTGAGCAGCACCTGGCTCTGCGCGTCGCTGGCGAACTTGAGGGCGCGGGCGTAGTCGCCGGTGAAGTTGGTGGCCCGGGCATCGGCGGAGAGCGATTCGACGAAGGGCCTCAGTACCTTCTGGCCGCCGTAGAAGGGGTGCGGCGCGCTGAATCGCGGGTCGTCGTACGCCGCCTTGAGGGCGGGGAAGACACCGCCGGAGGCGAATATCCGGTTGATCTGGGCGGGCTTGGTGAGCGCGTACTCGATGAACTGCCAGGCGGCCTTGCGGCGTGTGCTGGAGCCGGAAACGGCCAGGTAGGTGGAGTTGACGATGGTGTTGCGCTTGCCCCCGGGAACGGCGGCGGGCGGCTGCATGGAGCGCCACATCCCCTTCTGCTCGGGGAATGTGGAGGCCAGATACTCCACGGCCCAGGCCGCCTCGGCGTAGGTGGCGAGCTTCCCCTGGCTGAGCAGGCGCTTCTCGGTGCCCTGGCCCGCGGTGTCGGCGATCAGGCCGGCATCGTTGAGCCGCTTGATGATGGTGAGGGCCTTGACGGCGGCCGGGGAGGCGAGCGTGATCTTCCCGGCCTGGTCGAAGTAGAAGACGTCCTGGAGTTGCATCAGGTTCTGGAAGAAGTCCATGTCCTGGGTGGCGCCGGTCTTGTCGAGCCCGAGAAGCCGGACGCCGGTGGCGTCGAGGATCTTCGACCCTGCGGCGGTCATGTCGTTCCAGTCGCTGATGCCGTCGGGGTCGACACCGGCCTTCTCGAAGTGGTCGTGGCGATAGAAGAGACCGAGCGGGTTGACCTCCCACGGGAGGGCGTGGGCGGCCTTGCCCTTGCCTGTGACGGTCGGCCAGAGGCCCTTGGCGAAGGCGGCCTGGTAGTTGTCGGCGCCGAACTTGGACAGGTCGGCGATGCCGTTGGGGAACTTGTCCAGGTAACCGGGCAGGTAGTCGACGCCGATGTGCAGGACATCGGCAAGGCCCTTGCCGCCCGAGGCGAGGCCGACGGTGATCTTGTCCCAGATGGCCGGGTTGCCGACGTCCTGGACCTCGACCGTTATGCCGGGGTTGTCCCGCTCGAAGGAGGGCACGACGCTGCGCAGCCCCTCGGCCGCGGTGGTCCAGCTCCAGACGGTGATCTTGCCGCTGTCGCCGTCGCCTCCGGCGCTGCCCGATCCGTTGTCGCCGCAGGCGGCCAGGCCCAGCCCGGCGGCGGAGGCGGTGGCGAGCTGGAGCAGCCGGCGGCGGCTCAGTTGGTGGGACATGTCGACTCCTGGGAATGTGTCGTGCGGTGGGTGAGGGTGTGCAGCGCCTCGGCGAGCAGGTCCGCCGCGGCGCCAGGGGTGGAGGTGTGGGGAGACAGCCGGATCCACTCGTCCCGACGGGTGGTGATCAGGCCGGCCGCTTCGAGGGTGCGGTGGACGGTGGCGGGGTCGTGGCCGGGCAGGCGGAAGGTGCCGATACCGGCGCGCTCGTGGGGGCCGAGTCCGTCCAGCAGGACCTCGGCGCCGGCCCGCCGCGCGCGGTCGAGCAGGTCGGCGAGGGTGTCACGGATACGGGTGCCGACGGCGGCCGGGCCGCCCTGCTCGAACAGGTCGTCGATGGCCGCACCGATGGCTGCGGCGGCCGGGAAGTCCGGGTTGGTGGCGAGGTGGGCGGCGGCCCCGGGCAGTGGCGGCGCCGGATGTCGCGGAGCGAAGGGCTCCGCGACACCGGCCCAGCCGCCGAGCCCGGGAGACAGGCGCTCGGCGCACCGGTCGCGGATCAGCAGCAGTGCGGCTCCCCAGCCGGCCCGCAGCCACTTCTGGCCGCCGCTGACGAGGACGTCGGCGGCATCCGCTTCGAGTGGGACGGCACCCAGGCCCTGGATGGCGTCGACGATCAGCAGCCGGCCGGGCCCGAGGACCTCCTTGAGGGCGGCGAGCGGTGCCACATGGCCGGTGAGCGAGTCGACGGCGCTGACGGTGAGGGCGGTGACGTCGGGGGTGAGATGGCGGCGCAGAAGGTCGGGGGTGATGTGCCGCTGCCCGGCCGCGTCGACGAGGCGGACGGCGGGGCCGCCGCGACCGGCGAACCGGAGCCAGGGGTAGAGGTTGGCGGGAAACTCACCGCGGGGCACCAGGACGGTACCGGCGCCGTGGAGTGCGGCGGCCACGGTGAACAGGCCGTTGCTGGTGGACGGTGCCAGAGCGATCTCGTGCGGACGGGCATCGAGCAGCCGGGCCGCCGAGGTCCGGGCGGCTTCGCCGAGGGCAAAGAGCCGGTCGAGGTCGGCCGGGTCGACCCGGGTCGCGAGCGTGGTCGCGGTGGCGAGGGCGGCGACGGCCGGGCGGGAGACCGGACCGACTCTGGCGTAGTCGAGGTAGCCCGCCATCGGCCCGCGGCCGGGGGGCGCGGGGGTGGCCGTCTCGACTGCACACGGAATTTGATCGTTCAAAATTGGCCCTAACGAAGCTTGATGCAGGTACTTCCAGAGATTTGAAGGTTCACATTAGGGAGATCGGCTCGTCCCAGCAAGGGGTTCGGTGCAACTACTGCCCGGCGAGCCGTGCGGCAGCGCCCCGGGGGAGGGGGGACAGCCGGCAGGGGGTCCGGCGAGGGTGCCGGAGTGCCACCCCGGCGCGTCGGTCCGCTTCACGTCATCCGTGTCCGTCGTCGGCCGCCTCGCTTCAACGGCACCGTCATTGCGACCGGAACCGGCACCCACCGCCCCGTAGGCACCCCGGCGCGCGCCGAAGTGCCAGTCAAGACCGGCTGGCGTCTGCCCTGCGTGACTTGGCGACGACGCCCGACGAGGATCGTCGCCATGACCTACGTGATCGAAGCCGCGCATCCCGACGACGCGGCGTGGTTGGGGCCTTTGCAGCTGAGGACTTGGCTGCAGACATACCCCAACGCGGAGCTGGGGATCGATGAGAACTGGATCCGTGAACAGCGCGGCTCCTCGGCCACCGCGGAGGGCATCGCCCATTGGCGGGAGTTCATCGAGGCAGCAAGCCGACAACCGGACCGACTGTTCTGCCGTGTTGTCCGGTCCGAAGCCGGCATCGTCGGTTTTCTCTGCGGCCGCAAGGACAAGGCGGTCACCCTTGGGCCGATGTATTTGCTGAACCACGCCCAGAGGCAGGGCCTCGGCGGTCGTTTGATGACCGAGTTCCTCACCTGGGCAGGCCCCACCCGCATATGCCTGTGGGTCACCGCCTACAACGGGAGCGCGGTCCGCTTCTACCAACGCCACGGATTCAAGCTCACGGGTGAGCGAGAGCTCTGGCGAGGAACACTGCCAAACCTGCGCATGATCCGCGAGGTCACATCGAGCGTCGACCTCGGCCAAGGCGGGTTCGAGATACTGATCAAGGCCGTGGAACGATCACGGGAAGGCCGTGGAGATCTGACAGACGAACAATGAGTGCGTTTGGAACCATTGTTGCCGCCGCTACCGGAGACGGTGCGAAAGCCGAGGGACGGCGGCAGTGCTTCGACGAAATCCGGTGGCGGGCGAGAGCTGGGGTGCGCCTTGGGCGGGAACGCCCGTGCGGTATGGACCGTGGGAGGCTGGGCGCACGCTCTTCCGTCGCTGTCAGATCGACGGCACCTGGGCCCGTACCTTGAAGAAGCCGCAGGTCAAGCGGATGTTTCCGGGTGCATCGACTGGGAGGTGTCCATCGACTCGACGATCTTCCGGGCCCCATCAGTACGCCGCCGGGGCCCGGAAAATTGGGATCTCCGTCCAGGCGGTACGGGTGCGGGGGAGGTGGGCCCGGCCGACGTCACTGAGGATGAACTCGCGGGCCGGCTCGGCGGCGTTCGGGTTCTTGGCGCGCTTGTTGATTCGACCGTCGGGTTCGCCGAGGACAGCCTTTGGGCGAGTTCGGCAAACAACTGGTGTCGCCGCGGTGTCCTCGGTGCCGGAGTGCCGGCCCGGAGTTCCGCGACGGGGTCTCCGGTGGCCGCTGTACGTCATCAGGGCGACGGCGGGAGAGCGGCCGGGGAATGGTCACCAGGTATTGGAGACACAGCACCACACCCGGCAGATGCTCCCCAGGCACAGCTTCGAGTTCCTTGAGGTACAGGAAGAGGTCGACAACCGCGTCATGGTCGGGACAGTTGGAGAGAACCCCTTCCAAGCACTGCACCGGATTCACCGAGGGTTCCAGCAGCAGCACCTGGAACAACTGAAGGAACCGCGCTCCCATGCTGATGTCGGATGGTCCGTCCGAGTGGCTGAACAGGACTTGCCACTCCGCCGCAGCTGATGTGAGTCCGAACTCCAGAGTGTTCAGCATGGCCAACTCGAACTGAAAGTCCTTGTCAGTGGACAGCTCTCGGACAGCTCTGTCCAGGTCGGACCTCGCATGGTCGAAGTGTCCCATTTGGCGATGCAGCAGGCTTCGAAAGGTGTGGACCTGGGGGCTGTCCGGTTTGAGTTCGATGACACGGGTGTAGTCGGTGAGTGCGTCTTCGTGCCTGCCCAAAGACCGGTAGGTTGCCCCGCGCTGGGAGACGGTCCAGGTGCTGTCCGGTTCGAGTTCGATGACACGGTTGTAGTCGGTGAGCGCTTCCTCGTACCTGTGCAGGAGCCGGTAGGCGCTGCCGCGCTGGGTGATGACCGAGGTGTTGTCCGGTTCGAGTGCGATGGCGTGGTTGTAGTCGGTGAGCGCTTCTTCGTACCTGCCCATGGATAGGTGGGTGCCGCCGCGCAGGGCGATGGCCCAGGTGTTGGTGGGGTCGAGTGCGATGGCGCGGCTGTAGTCGGAGAGTGCTTCCTCGTACCTGCCCAGGAGCCGGTAGGTGCCGCCGCGCTCATAGAAGGCCCGGGCATCTTCAGGGTCGAGCTCGACACCATGGCTGAGGTCGGCGAGTGCTTGCTCGTGGCGCCCGGACCATCTGTGGGCCAGGCCCCGCGCGATGTGGGCTTGGGCGACGGTGGGGTCTGCGGTGATGGCGTGGCCGTATGCCGTGACCGCTTCGTCGACACGCACCGCGAGTTGAAGGTGCTCCCCGTGGTGGGTGTGGGCGTGGGCGCGGGCTGTGGCGGTCAGGCGCGGAGCGCTGAGCAGTGCGGGCAGGGTATCGAGGAACGGCTGTTCACCACTCGTGGTTCCCGTCAGGCGGTCGCCCCACGCGGCGATGCCGGGATGGGCGGTGTCGCGGCCGGCCCGGACAAGCGTGTCGGCCCAGCGGCGCAGGGTCTCCAGGTCCTGTCCGGCTGCGTGAATGGTCTCTTCCAGAGCGGCTGTGAGGAAGCGGCGGGGGTGGGCGCACAGGCGGTGGTAGGTCTCGCTGAGCCGGTGAGCGCGCCAGTCGGGATCGGACCACCGTTCCTTCTCCGGGAGATGCTCCTCGGCCATGGCGCGCCACCTTGCGTAGGCGTTGGCCAGTCGGGTGTGGCGCTCGGTCCACACCAGCGGTGAGCGGGTGCGCAGGTAGCGGAGCATGCTGGTGCGCACGACGTCGTGGTACTGGCGATGGGCGCCGTGACCGGTGACGAACGGCTGCCGGCACAGCCACCCGTACCGTCCCGCCGCGGTGGAGGGGACGACGGCCTGGAAGACGTCTTCGTTGAGCCGGACCGGCAGCGCACAGGACAGGACGGCGGCCTGATCGTCCGGGTCGGGGATCCAGCGGACGAACCGCGCCACGGCCACATCGGCGGAGTACCCCGTCTCCTGCTGATCACCGGCGGTGCCGGGATGGATGTGGGCGAGGGTGTCCACCAGCAGGGGCAGGCCCATCGACAGGTGCAGGATCTCCTGGACCACACCCTCGTCCTCGCCCACGCCGCGTGCGGTGAGCAGCGCGCGTGCCTCCTGCTCGGTGAACACCTCCAGCGGCACGTCGGTGATCTGCCCCCGCAGCTCGGCCCACTCACGCTCTCCGAGCTCGTTCTGCCCGGCGAGCACTACCAGCACGTTGGCCGGCATCGGCCCGTACTCGTCCAGGAGCAGCGCTCGCACCCACGTGTCCAGGTACCGCCCGGTCAGTTCCCATGTGTCGAAGGCCAGCACCAGCCACGGATGCTCTTCCGCCAGCCGCTCCAGCTCCTGGACGAAGACCGAACTGAGCGCCCTGACGGGTCCGTCGGACAGAGGATCATCACGCACCCGACGCGCACGCCCGCGAATCCCGGTACGCAGCCGGTCCAGCCCCTGCGCGGCGATCTCCGGACTCGTCATCCCCGCAAGAACACCGACCCCCGGCAGCAACGCCGCCCCACCAAGCGCCGCCTGCGCGATCACCCGGCTCGACGCCGACGCCACCCCACCAGGATCCTCCGCACCCTCCAGGCCCTCGGCCTGCACCGGTCCTTCTTGCTGGTGGGGCTCCCGCTCCCTGCGATACCGCTCCACGGCCGTGCTGAATGCCTTCAGCACCCCGACCTGCGAACCCAACTGCGCGGCGACGGCCTCCATCGCCTCCACCACGCCCCGCACATCGACCTCATCGACGACCGCCGTCAACGCCCCCCGCGAACGCGCAGTGCCCTGCCAATGCCGCACCAACGACGACTTCCCCACACCCCCCACACCCCGCACATGGAACAGAAAATCCACATCATCCGACTCCGGATCCCGTGCCAGATTCTCCGCAAACACCGACCGCTGCGCATGACGGCCCACAAACCCCTCACGCCCCCGCGCCCGGATCAACTCCCCACGCGACCGCCGAACCCTGCGCTGCGCCATCCCGGCTCACCCCCTGGCCCAAGCCTGCCGTGAAGTGGCAGGCGGAGGACGGGAAACAGCCACATCTGGGGGAGGAGGAAGCGGCCCGGTGGTGGCACGACCAGGCCGACGATGTTCACCCCCCCCGCTCCGGTAACCGCACCCACCCACCCACCCACCCCGCCCGACCGGACCGGCTCGACACCGCGCCCACCACGAACACGCGGCGCGTCCTTCGCCGCCCGGCCAAGAACACGGTCGGCCGTTCACGCTCAGCTGCGGTCACTGAGATCACCACGTACATGCCCATCGCGGTCGCGGTCGGGTACCTCCGCGAGCCGGACATGGAACTGCCCTTGCCCGGACCAGGCTTCGTCACCACTGTCCGCGACCTGCTGTCGCGGTCGCGGACCGGCCCGACACTTCAGGCCGGTCCCCGGCCCGTGCTGGCAGAGCCTTTCTCAGGCGCCGCGACACCGACACAGCCTGTACGGCACGGACAGACCGCTCACCCCTCCCCGCAGCCGGGAGAGCCGCGAAGCGCTGAACCCACCCCCGCCGCGAGATCCAGCCTGGTGGTTCCAGAGCGACATCTGCAGCGTTCTGTGCGGCCTGCGGCGCCTGCGGCCTGCGGCTGTATGGGAGGGATGACGGTGGCCACGCGCGTGTTTTCAGCCCAGCCGTGTCCTGATGCAGCCGATCATGGTCTGGACGTGGGAGAGCTTGTGGTGGTCCGTGCCGAGTTCTTCCGCGCTCGGACTGCAGGCGACGAGAGTCATCAGGGAGAGGGCGGCGATCAGGGCGTGGCGTGAGGTCATAGGGGTGCTTCAACGGCAGGGCAGGAGGCTGTCGACCCCTCATGATCGCAGCCACGAGGACCGAGTGACAGATGACCACGTGTGCGGCCGGAACCGGGTGGCACTCCTCGCTTCGCTCATTGCCCGACTCTCCTGCTTTCCCCTGTGCGGCAACCGTCACCGCCTGTCGGCTCCCGGGGCACCGGCCGTCGTCCCGGGCCGCGGCATCGGCGACCCCATGGCAAATAGGACCCAAGCTGTCCTAGATCCCCAATAGCGTCCCGTTCATGAGTAATGAAGACACGTCAGCGTCCACGTTCCGCTACTCGGCGGTCACCTTCGACTGCCCCGACCCCGCCGAACTGGCCCACTTCTACGGACAAGCCCTCGGTCTGCCGGTGGTCTTCTCCACCGACGATTTCATCCTGCTCGGCCAGGAGGGAGCTGCCGGTCTCGGATTCAACCGTCTCACCGACTACCGCCGCCCCACGTGGCCGGACCCCTCCCAGGAGAAGCAGGCCCATATGGATCTAGGGGTCGACGACCTGGACGCCGCTGAGGCCCGCCTGCTCGCCCTGGGGGCTGTGAAGCCCGAATTCCAGCCGGACCCCGACCGGTGGCGGGTCCTGCTGGATCCTGCGGGCCACCCGTTCTGCATCACGACCCTGGCCTGACCGCAGCTTTGTGCCGTGTGACAGGCGGTCGCAGGCACTGACTGTAGCCCGGCGGTGGGCTGGGGGCTCGCTGCCGCCGGGCATGGTCACTCACCACGTGGTTCTCCGGGACCTGGCGGCGGGTGGGTGCCGGGACGACGGGTGTCGGCATGGACGCGTGCCGGACCCCGGGCTGGTCCGCGTCTCACCCGGTGGTGGGCTGGCTCTGTCGATGACGGAGAGCAGCGTTTCCCGGGCAGTTCGGGAGGCGCGAGCGCCTGGTGGCGGGCCGGGACATCGATGGGATGGACGGCCACTGTGCGACGTCGACCGAAGTCGTCCGCCCTCGGCATCGGGGCGGTTCGGAGACAAGGCGCTGGCTACGGGGGGCGGGTGGCGCGGTGGTGTGGCTCCGTTGCCGAAGTGAACCCAGTTGTGCGGGGTGAGCACGCTGCGGGCCGCCGGAGACCGGGGCCACCGCCGAGTCAGCCGCCGACATGGAGAGGAGGCGCTGCGCGCTGTGCTGTCGATGAGCTGGACCGGGTCAGCCCGCCAGTCGGGCGAGGGCCAGCGCGTGCGCGTGGTCGAGGGAGTCAGCAGCAGCGCAAGGGACGTCCGGCTGCACACCGGTGCCCTCCCAGTTCGTGCTGGAGACGGGGTTGATGGCGCGGCCAACGGGGACGGTGGCTTCCAGGTGTGGGTGCACGGTCCAGCCCCTGCACGGGTGTGCGCCGCCGCGGGTGCGCTCGCCGACGACTACGGCGCGGCCGAGCTGCTGGAGGTCGTACGCCAGCTCTTCAGCGGCAGAGAAGGTGCTGTTACTGGACAGCACATACAACGGCTTGCTGCCGCCGAAGCACGCGCCGGGAACGTGCGGCAGGCTCCAGGACTGCTCGTTGCGCTCGCCGCCTCGCCAGTACATGGTGTTGAGGTGGGTGCGCTCGTCCAGCAGGTAGCTGCAGACGAAGGCGACCGTGTCCGGGTCGCCGCCCCGGTTGGCGCGAAGGTCCACGATCAGCGCCTGGGCGCGGGAGGCCAGGGTGAGTGCGGCGCTCAGTGGTTCGGCGGCCCATTCCAGCGGAAACAGCATCGGTGCCAGCTTCACGACGGCGACCCCTCCGTCGAGCAACTGCACCCGGGGCACACCGCCCAGTGAGGTGTCGAAGTCCCGGCGCATGGCGTCCCGGGTGGCTGCCCCCTGCTTCGGGGATACCGGGTCGGCGTGGTGCTTGAGTCTCAGGTGTCGGTCGCCGTTGACGGACTGCAGGTCCGCGGTGACCAGCCGGGCGAGGCCCTCGGCGTCGTCGACCTCGTAGGCGCCCTCGGTGAGGCGTCGTTGCAGCAGGCCGGCGAGCTGCTCGGCTGTCTCGGGGTAGACGTAGTGGTCGATCAGGAGCCGGGATATCTCGTCGATGACAGGGGCCGGCGGTAACTTCGTTGGAGTCGTCATGGCGGGGAGTAGAGCACTGTCCTTGCGAAAGCGTCAAAGAGTTTAGACACTTTCGGAATGCACGATCAGCCTTCCTGTCCACCGCCTCCTGAGGATGTTCTGGAGATCGGTGCGCCTGAGCAGTTCGCGGCGCTCGCTCACCCGTTGCGTCAGCGGTTGCTCTTCGCCCTGGGCCACCGGCCTGCCACCGTCAGCCAGCTCGCGGCGCAACTCGACGCGAGGAAGGGCAATGCGGCCCACCACCTCAAAGTGCTCCGCGAAGCCGGGCTGGTCCATGTCGCAGAGACCCGCCAGGTCCGCGGCGGCACCGAGCAGTACTACCAGCGTACGGCCCGTCACATGGTCGTCGCCGAACCCCAAGCGGCAGGCACCGCCGCGATGCTCGCCGCAGTCGCTCAAGAGCTGGACCGCTCTCCCGCCGAGACCCACCTGACACTGCGCCACCTGCGTCTCAGCCCTGCGAAGGCAAGAGAACTCGGCGAGACCCTCGCCGGACTGGTCGATGAGGCCGAGGAGAATGCAGAGGACCAGCCTGTGCATGGTGTGTTGGTGGCGCTCTATCAGCATGCTCTGCCGACCGGCACCACCGGTTCCGCCTGGGCCGTGTCTTAGGTTTGGTTACCTGCGCGCACCTTGACCGTGATGATCAAAGTGTGGGGCGTGGGGATCTTTCCGGTGAGCAGTGGTCGCAAGTGGCCGGGCTGTCGGCTGTCGGCTGTCGGCGGATGGTGGACGGTGGCCGGGTGGCGCGTTCGGACCGGCGCTCCGTGGCGGGATCTGCCGGTTGAGTACGGGACGTGGCAGACGGTGTACGGACTGTTCCGGAGGTGGCAGCGTTGGGGCGTGCGGGTCCGACTGCTGGCCTTGTTGCAGACGAGGGCAGATGAGCCCGGATTGATCTTCTGGGAAGTCGGTGTCGACTCGACGATCTGCCGTGCACATCAGCATGCGGCTGATGCCTGTCGGGACGGTGCTGTGCAGAAGGAGCTGTCGGGCGGTGTGAGCGAAGAGCCCGGGGACCGCGGGTTGGCAGGTCGCGAGGCGGGTTCACGACGAAGATCCATCTGGCGTGTGAACAAGACAGAAGCCGTTGTCGTTGCTGATCACCGCAGGGCAGCGCGGTGACAGCCCGCGGTTCGCAACGGTCGAGCGGGCCTACCAGGTCAGCAATCGCAGGCGCCGCGGCCGTAGCAGTGGACGTCCCCCTCTCTTTCGACCGTCAGGACTACAAGGCGCGGCACGCCGTCGAATGTGGGATCAGCCGTCTCAAGCGGCATCGTGCCGCGGCGACCGGTTCGACAAACTCGCAGTGCGGTTTGAGGCGGCGGTCCAGGTCGCAGCGATACCTCAGGTGCTGTGACCCCGCCTGCCCTCCTGCGGTTGTCTCCTGGCATGGATGCCGGGCGGGGTGTCTCGGGTTGCACGTTCCGTAGCGGCATGTGGTCCGGTGGACTTACGTCCCGCCCCGCTGAGGAAGGCCCCCGCTCATGTGTTCGTCCTTCATCCCGCCGCGCCAGGTCAAGATCGGTGACGCGGCGGCCTTCGTCGGCACCACGCCGCGGGCGATCCGTCACTACCACGAGATCGGCCTGCTCCCCGAGCCCGTGCGGGGCGGCGACGATCGCCGCCGCTACGGCTACGAAGACATGATCCGGCTGCTGTGGATCCGCAGGATGGCCGATGCCGGGATCGCCCTGGACGACATCCGTGACGCCTTCACCGACACGGCTTCCACCGGCGCCGACAGCGACGACGGCCTCGCGAGCATCCTGGAACGGCTGGAGGGAACCCTCGTCGCTCAGGAAGCAGAACTGCGGCGGCAACGGACTGCCGTGCAGCGCATGCGTACCGAGGGCAGCAGGATGGGTCTGCTCTCCGACTTCGTCACCAGCCGCCTCAAGAGCCTGCCCGAGGGCTCCCTGCACCAGGCGGACCTGGACAGCCTGCTGGTCACCGAGCGGATCTTCGGCCCGCTCGGTGCGGCCGTCCAGGCCACCCGTTTCATCGCCCTGGCCACTCACCCGGATCTGCGGGAGGCCTCCGACCGTATTGATGCCGCCGAGGAGGCACTCGATGACACGATCGCTGTCGATGACCCCCGCGTGGCCCGGGTGGCTGCCGAACGGCACGCCTTCGAAAAGGCGCTGCAGGCCGTTATCGAGGATTCCGGCCTGGCGGAGAGCGACGACGCGCTCTTCGACTCCTGGGACACTTTGCACCCCGCTATCGCAGATGAGGGTGGGGACGAGGCCGGCCATAGCTCTGGCAGGGGGCAAGAGTCCATGAGCGCATTCGAAGCCACCGGAAAGATGCCCTACGACTTCTCTCCGGCCCGCCTGCGCTGCATGGAATTGGCCGAAGAGCTCGCCGCCCACGAGTCACCCGCTTCCTACTGCGGTTGAACTCGTGGTGTCGTAGGGGGTGACGGCTGCCTGTTGGCTGCGGTATCACCGGAGTCGTGCGGTATCCACAAGGGGGCGGGCTGACGGCCGAACGGCAGTAGTTCCGCGAGGAGTTACGGCTCCGGGCGGCCGGGCGGCCAGGCAGTTGGCCCGGGGCGAGGGCAGTACAGCGATTGCCAGGGATCTGCGGGTCGGTGTCCGCTCGGTCAAGCGATGGCGTCACTCGTGGGCCGAGGGCGGCCCGTGTTCCTTGCGGTCGCAGAGGCCGGCGTCGCTGCCGAGGCTGAGCGATCAGCAGTTCGCGCAGCTGGAGGCGGAGTCGGCCAAGGGGTGCCGCGCATGGCCGGCAGGACCGGCGCTGGACGTCGGCCCGTGTGGGGACGGTCATCGGCCGGCGCTTTCATCTGACGTGCACGATCCAGGGTGTGCGGAAGCTGTTGGTGCGTAACGGGTGGTCCTGCCAGGTCCCGGCCCGACGCGCGATGGAGCGGGACGACGATGCGGTCGCGGGGTGGGCCAAGGAGGTGCGGCCCCGCGCGGAAGGCTCGCGGCGGCGCGTGGAGCCTGGCTCGTCTTCGAGGACGAAGCCGGATTCTCCATGACGCCGCCGCACGCAAAGGCATGGGCCCCACGCGGCCGGACCCCGGTGGTCCGGGTCCGCGGACGTTCCCGCAGACGCATATCCATCGCCGCTCCGACCTGCTGCAGACCCGGACACCGGTCAAGGCTGATCCACCGGCCCCGCCGCGACGACGGCCGGCGTGACGGGCGCAGGGGCTTCTCCTGGCGTGACTACCGCGACCTGCTCATCGCCGCCCACCAGCAGCTCGGCGGCACGATCGTGCTCATCCGGGACAACCTCGACGTCCACAAGGCCGCCGGACTGCGGGAGTTCGCCGCATCCCGGGACCGGCTGACCATCTACTGCCTGCCGCCCTACGCACCCGACCTCAACCCCGTCGAAGGCATCCGGTCACTCCTACGGCGCGGATGGCTCTCCAACGTCGCCTTCAGCACCCCCGAACACCTCGTCCAGACCGCCCGGCGCGGCCTGCGGCACATTCAGTACCGCAGCCACCTCATGGACGGCTGCCTCACCGAGACCGGCCTGACCATCCGACCCACCTGATCAGCAGCACCACATCCCGAGTTCAACCTCAGCAGCCCGGCCGAGCAGGTGCTGCATTCCATGCGGACTGGCCTGCCCGGCCCACTCGGCGATGCTCCAGCAGTTCGTGCGCGGCAGGTCCGACAGCAGCCCCAGCACCAAGTCCCGCATCCGACGCCGGGGTCAACCCGAGCGAACCGGCCTGCTATCCGGGACATCAGGACCTCGAACGCCTCCTGCCAGCGGGCAGGGTCTACGCTGTGACTCGCGGCCACCGCATGATCTTCAGTCTTCACACACCGATGATCAACGGTGGCCGCGCCCGTCTTCACCGCCCCTCGGTCACGACGTGAGAAGACGGGGCCGCATCCCTTCCGTGTCCCGTACGGAGCACGCAGCGTTCGCCCGCCGTCTCGTACCAGGAGGACACATGCAACGCGGTGAAGTCTGGTGGGTCGACTTCGATGAGCGACGCCCGGTCGTTCTGCTCTCGGACGAGGAGCCATCCGGGTTTCAGGCGATGCAGGTCGTTGCGCCAGCGGGCGTCGACATCAGCGGCCTGGGCGTTGAAGTGGCCGTAGGAGCCCCGGAAGGACTGCCCTTCGAAGGCGTGCTGCGGTTCGCGTTCCCGCGTCCAGGCTTTACTCCGTGCACATGGCTGACCACCGTGGCCCGGGACGACCTGATCGAGCGGGCGGGCGTGTTGGCCTCCGTGAAGCTCAGCGAGGTTGGAGAAGCCCTCCGTGCCGCTGGACAGAGGAGGGAGTGAACCCCGATGACGGCTGCCAGGATCAGCGAGATCAAAGATGCCCGCCGTCTCGAAGGACTCGAGTAGCGGACGCCTGTGCTGCCCAGCTCGATCTCGTCGACGACTGACCGCTGCCCCCTCTCCACCGCACTTCAGCAACAAGATCACGATCTACGGCTGGAGTACTAGGGCCCGTCTTCAAACGGACCTCGCCCAGAGCAGGAACGACGCCAGGCTGACCGCCGCATCGTAGGAGGCGGTGGTCTTGTCGTACCTGGTGGCGATGCCGCGGAAGTGCTTCAGTCGGTTGAAGCACCGCTCCACGGGTGTTGCGGCGGCGGTACGTCTCGCGGTCGAAGGCGGGTGGCCTGCCTCCCCGGTAGCCGCGGTTACGTCGGTGCCGCTGTTGGTCGGCCTTCTCGGGGATGGTGTGGCCGATCCCGCGTTTGCGCAGGTAGGTGCGGAATCCGCGAGAGCTGTATGCCTTGTCTGCGATCACGTGTGTGGGGCGGCAGCGTGGGCGGCCGGGACCGAGACGTGGGACGCGGATGCGTTCCAGCAGCGGTTGCGCACAGATACCGTCATGGCGTTGACCGGGAGTGATCAGGAGGGCCAGGGGTCTGCCGCGGCCGTCGCAGGCGAGGTGAAGTTTGGTCGTCAGACCTCCACGGGATCGGCCAAGGGCTTCATCGTCCGGTTCGTCCGGTCGACGCATCCCCCTTTTCGGCCGGTGGAGGCAGCATACTGGTGAGCTCGCACGATGGTGGAGTCGATCTGGACGGGCCAGTCGATGTCGCCGGCCGCGTCGGGTTGGGCCTGGATCTGCTGGAGGGCCTGGGTGAAGACGCCGCTCAACGCGTAGCGGCGGAAGCGGGTGTAGACCGTTTGCCACGGCCCGTAGCGGTCGGGCAGGTCACGCCACGGCAGGCTCGTGCGGATCTTGTACACCATCCCGTTGATGATCCGCCGGTCGTCCACCCTGGGCCGGCCAGTCGAGGCCGAGGGTATGAGCGGAGCGAGTAAATCCCATTCTTGATCGGTGAGTTCATGTCTCTGCCTCCGACCGTGATCCTCTGGTGGATGATCTTTGGTGACAAGGCCGAAAGGGCCCCGCACAATCGCGGTATGACCAACACCGTCGATGCAGCCTGGCACGACATCCTGACCGCTTACGGCGAACCGTTCGGGCCGAACGAGTCACCGCTTCTGGAACCATTTGCAAAGCTCGTGCGGGTAGCGCATGCCGAACCACTGCTTCGCCAGCTCTCCCCGTGGACCGGTATGTGGGAGCTGCACTTCAGCAGGTGCACGGAGATGGACTACACCTGGGACATCCCGTACATCGGCACGCTGAGAGACGGCCGGTACTACGTCGAAGGACCGCATCGGAGCAGCCCTCGGATCTCAGAGACGGACAGCGCACAGGCCGCAGTAGCGATGGTCATCGATCGCCTGCCGCCACGTTGCGGCCCTGCCTTCATCGGCAATGCGGGAGAACTGGTCGCTTGCGAGAAGGCACGCGACAGCACATAGTGCGGGTTCACCGGCTTGGAGGAAGCAGGAATCGGGGCCCTGAACAGCTTTGAAGACGGGCCCTAGGCGGCCCATGCTGCGGCGGATGCCGTGCCGACGGCAGACCTCGGCGAAGGCGGCCGATCTGGAGGTGTTCGTCTCCGACTCGTCGACCCGGAAGACGAAAGCATCGATGTGCCGGCGTTCCGGCAGGCACGGACGCGGCGGCCCTTACCGACTGCGCGTCGATGATCCCCGCCGGAACCGGCCCCAGACGGGAAGTCCGCGGGCCGCGCGCGCCAGGAGATCCCGTCGGCGACCAGGTACCGGATCGCGTCCGGCATCGAGCGGTGGCAGTAGCCGTCGGGCTGTCCGCCGTTCCATTCCAGCCAGGCCGGCACCGGCAACAACGGGCGCACAGCCGCCCACTCGGCGTCCGCCATGTCCGACGGGTACCGACACACCCGGTCCGGATGGTCAGCCGCGTTCCCGTACGCGCGTGCGAGACAATCACGCGATCGGGCGGCCGGGTCGAGCGATGCGGGCGCGAGCGCGTAGAACTGCGACAGCAGGGCCTCCTGGAAGTTGCTCGGTTCGCACCTCCGAGCTACCAAGAGGCCCTGCCTTCATACGCCTACCGCCGGAAGATCACCCCGGCGGGAAACGCGTTCGACTCGCATGTTCCATCATCGGTTGAGATCGGTTTCTGAAACAAACCGAATCAGCCGGCCTGCAGCACCCAAGACCGGACACCAAACCGAGAATCGCCCCAGACAAGGAAGCGAAGGACTCCCGTATGACCACCGGCTACGGCACTTCCTTTGGAGGGAACTCATCAGCCGTTGTTCGACTCGTACTTCCAGTCCGAGCAGTAGCCGGAGGCCACCTTGCCAAGGCAGGTCATGTAGCGAATGTCGACCCCTTCTCGGACTTCAAGGTTGAACCGTGCCGGAGGCCCGTCGGATCCTTTCGTGTTGTAGAACACCCGGTTCCCAACGCCGTACCAGCCTTCGCCGGGTACGTGGTACTCAATGATCCCGATCGTGCCCTTGCCATCGGCCTTGTAGTCGTGGACGTAGAACATGTCTCCGTGGTCCTCCCAGCGTGCGCCCGCTGCAGGCGAGGAACTGCAGGCCCTCGGAAAGCAGGCCTGCCCGTCGGCCAGAGCCGGCGTGGCGGTGAGCAATGAGGTGGCGATGACGCCACCCGCGACGATGGGCAGTGTCCACAACCCTCGACGTTCCCGTGACATGGATGTACCTCCGTGAGTCATGCTTTGGATGAAGGCCGGACGATTGAGGAGCTCTGTTGTCGTGGGCGCTGTGAGGCCTTCGGCTTTCGTCCGGCGCTCCCCGGACGAAAGCCGAAGACGGGAACTTAGCCCGCTACCCGGTCAAAGACGTAGAGGAACCACTTCTTATTGCCGTCGTTGCCCCGCTGGTACTTGCAGTTGTAGTCCTTCCACCAGTGCTTGCTCGTGCCTGCCTTGCCCTCCGACAGGCACGAGCTCTTGGCCCAGTAGGCGCGGTAGAAGCTCCACCCAGCCGCCTGGAGGGCATCAGCCGAGGCAGGGGTGCTTTCACTCGCCAGCACCTGGGCCTGAGGCGGCGATTGCGGCGTTGCCTGAGCGCTGCTCACCGGTAGCGCGAACGCCATGACAGCACCCCCCGCGAGTGCCAGTGCCACGATCTTCTTGTGCATGTCAGTCCTTCCTTTCCCTGAGGGCGAACATGTGGGAGTGGTGATGTTCGGCCTTGTCCCCGGCCTGGTCCGGAGAACGTGACGCCGGGGATGTA
Source organism: Streptomyces sp. NBC_00654 (assembly GCF_026341775.1). NCBI lineage: Bacteria > Bacillati > Actinomycetota > Actinomycetes > Kitasatosporales > Streptomycetaceae > Streptomyces > Streptomyces sp. NBC_00654. The sequence goes on from NZ_JAPEOB010000001.1 coordinate 4,493,315, forward strand.
TCGAGTCTTCAAGGGCGGGCGATTGTTGCGCACGGGGGGCAGGCGCACGAAACAATGGCCGGTCCGGCGGATGCTCAAGGGAAGTCCACGGTGTGTGGCCGAATCTGCCGGGGGTCGAGGTGGTAGTACGTGGGTAATTTCTGGGTGATGTGGGCTTTGATGTCCTTTGGCGGCACTCCTGGAAGAGGAACCGATGGCGGGACGTCGGGAGAGGCCGCTGGACCCGCATGCCGGCCCGGTGCAGCGGTTCGCGCACGAACTGCGCCAGCTGCGCGCCGACGCAGGCGGTCCGACCTATAGAGAGATGACCCGGCAGGCCGGCTACTCGGTCAGCGTGCTGTCCCGCGCGGCGGCCGGGGAGAGACTGCCGACCCTGGAAGTGGCGCTGGCCTATGCCGCCGCATGTGGGGGAAGCCCCGACAGGTGGCAGCGGCGCTGGCGCGAGGCGGCGGACGAGGATCTCCAACCGGTTGACGACGGCACTCCTTCGCCTTACCTCGGACTTGCCCGGTTCGAGCCGGAGGATCAGGAACGGTTCTTCGGACGGGACCAGCTGATCGACGACATCGTGCACTTGGTACGCACGCACCGTTTGGCCGCGCTCGTCGGGGCTTCCGGCAGCGGTAAGTCCTCACTGCTGCGTGCGGGGCTGATACCTCGGTTGCGGCAGACCGATCACGATGGGACTGCCGGGTCGACCGCGGCACCGTACGAGCGGCCTGCCGGCATCCAGATCCGTACCCCCGGCCTGCATCCTGCCCGTATGCTCGCCGCGCTGGCACCCCGCCATGGTGAAGACGAAGACCAGAGCGGAGGCGACGTGGTAGTCGTCATCGACCAGTTCGAGGAGGTCTTCGCGCTCTGCCGGCACCAGGACGAACGCACTGAGTTCCTGGACGGCCTGATCGCGGCGGTCCGGCGCCCAGGGAGCCGGATACGCGTCGTCATCGCAGTGCGCGCGGACTTCTACGGCCGTTGCGCCGAACACCGTCCGCTCGCCGACGCGTTGCGCGAGACCACCCTGCTGGTCGGTCCGATGACCTCCGCCGAACTGCGTCGGGCCGTCGTCGGTCCGGCCCAAATTCACAGACTGATCGTTGAGCGAGCCCTGACCACCCGGCTGGTGGAGGAACTGCAGGGCGAGCCCGCAGGGCTGCCGCTGCTGTCGCACGCGATGCTGGAGACGTGGCGCAGGCGTCGCGGCCGAACCCTGTCGGTGGAGGCGTACGAGGCCGCAGGCGGTGTCCACGGCGCGATCGCGATGACGGCGGAAGACGCATGTGACCGGCTCTCGGCAGAGGAACTCGTGCTGGCGCGCCAGGTGCTGCTGCGGCTGATCATGCCGGGAGAAGGGGCCCAGGACACTCGGCGCCCCGTTTCCCGGGCCGAGTTGGAGGCTGTCGGTGGAGGAGGAGCCGAGCCGGAGGCGGACCGGACAGCGGCCGTCTCGCTCATCCTCGAACACCTCGCGCGTTCCCGTCTGGTCACCATCGACGAGGAGACCATCGAACTCGCTCACGAGGCGCTGATCACCGCATGGCCGCGGCTGCGAGCGTGGATCGAGGAGGACCGCGAGGGGATCCTCACCCACCGGCGGCTGACAGATGCGGCCACGGTCTGGGACCACCACGAGCGGGACCCCGGCACGCTGTACCGGGGGACCAGGCTGGCGGTGATCCGGGAGTGGGCCGCGCGGAACCGGCATCGCGAGGAACTGACCCTGTTGGAAAGGGACTTCTTCGACGAGAGCGTCGCTGCGGAAGACCGGGAGCGGGCCGTGGCCGCCCGCCGCACCCGTCATCTGCGCTACCTCGTGGCAAGCTTGGCCCTGTTGCTGACTGTGGCAATGGCCGTCGGCGCGGTGGCGGTGAACCAGCGGCACCACGCCCTACAAGCCCAGGCGGCCGCGCTCTCCCGCCAACTGGCGGCCCAGTCCCTGAACCTGGCAGACTCCCGGCCCGGCACCGCGATGCTGCTGAGCGTGGAGGCGTATCGCACCGCAAAGACCCCGGAGGCGCGAGGCGCCCTGCTGAGCATGTCCGTACGCCGCTTCTACCAGGCCGAGCTGACCGGTCACACCGATGCCGTCTCAGAGGTGGCATACAGCTCCGACGGGACACTGGCCAGTGCCGGCCGGGATGGGAAGGTCGTGCTGTTGGATCCTTTGCGCCGCACCCGCCTGGCGACGCTGACCGCTCATGCCACGTGGCTGCGGGCAGTGGCCTTCAGCCCGGACGGACGCCGGATGGCCACCGGCGGGGACGACGGGAAGGTCGTGCTGTGGGACGTGGCACGCCGCACCCCGACGGCGACGCTTACCGGCTACCGGGCTTCGGTCAAGACCGTCGCCTTCAGTCCCGACGGCCGTACCTTGGCGGCCGCCGGTGACAACGGCACGACGCTGCTCTGGGACATCGGAAGCGGGCGACGGCTGCTGGCTCTGACCGGGCACACCGGCCGGGTGTGGTCTGTGGGGTTCAGCCCGGACGGCAGTATGCTTGCCACCTCCGGCGCGGACCGCACGGCACGGCTGTGGAGCACGTCGGACGGCCGCCCGCTCGCCCGCCTGACCGGACATACCGGTTCCGTCGACTCCGTGGCCTTCAGCCCTGACGGAAGACTGCTCGCCACGGCGGGCCAGGACCATACCGCGCGGCTGTGGAACATCGCTCGCAGAACCGGTGTGGCCGTTCTGTCCGGCCATGGCGCGGAGGTCAGGACCGTCGCCTTCAGTCCCGACGGCCACACCCTTGCCAGCAGCGGCCAGGACCACATGATCAAGTTGTGGGACACCGCACGGCACACCCTACGGGCCACACTTACCGGGCACGGTACCAACGTCTACAGCCTCGCCTTCCACCCGCGTGGCCATCAGCTGGCCGCGGCAGGGGAGAGCGGCACGATCTCTCTGTGGGACCCCACCCAGGGCCCGCTCAACGGTCATGCGGACAGAGTGAACGATGCCGTCTTCAGTCCCGACGGCCGCACCCTGGCCACCGTCGGCAGCGACCGCGCGACTGCGATGTGGGACTTGGCCCGACGCACCCGCTCTACCGTGCTCGCCGTGGGGACGGGCCCGATCCGGGCCGCCGCCTTCAGCCCCGACGGCCGGGTACTGGCCACTGCTGCAGGCGTTTCCCGGGACGCCACCGGCGGACCCGTCCGACCCCCCGGTCCGGAGGACCAGGTGCTCACCCTTTTCGACCTCACGGGCGGCGGCCGACCGGTGCGGCTCACCGGTCACACCGAGCGGGTGACGGACGTGGCCTTCAGCCCCGACGGCCGTACGATCGCCACGGCGAGCGCTGACAAGACGGTCATCATCTGGGACGCCGTACGACACACCCGCCTGGCGCGGTTCACCGCCGACACCGGGATGGTGGGCAGCGGCGTCAACGCGGTGGCCTTCAGCCCCGACGGGCGCATGCTCGCCACCGCCAACTACGACGGACGCGTCACCTTGTGGGACACGGCCGGGTGGGTCCGTGAGGCCATGCTCACCGGGCACGCTGGGCAGGTCCGCGCGGTGGCCTTCAGCCCCGACGGCAGAACCCTCGCCTCCGCAGGCATCGACCAGACCATCATGCTCTGGAACCCCACCCGGCACACCAGACGCGCCACCCTCGCAAGCAGAGCGGGAGCTGCGTTCTCCCTCGCCTTCAGCCTCGACGGCCGTACCCTCGCCACGGCCAACGCGGACACGTCCGTCATGTTGTGGAACCTCACCGACCGCACCCGCCTCGCTACGCTGACCGGGCACACTGGGCAGGTCCGCGCGGTGGCCTTCAGCCCCGACGGCCGCTCTCTCGCCACCGCAGGCGACGACCACACCGCCCGCCTCTGGGACACCGACCCCGCCCGTACCGCGGCCCGCCTGTGCGGGACGCTGGCCCGGGACTTGACCCAGGAGGAATGGCGGCAGTTCATTCCGGAACGGCCCTACCGACCGACGTGCGGGACGGGTTGAGTAGCTACCAAATTGGCATTGCCCTGCTCTCGTCGCCTGAGCCGCCATCCACCAGGCCCACGGAAAGGCCCTGCCCGCCGCAGCTTCCGTTCTAGTGGTCGTCGCAACACCCCAGCTCAGGGGATGCGATGGAGTTCGAGGTTCGGAAGGTCCGGGCGCCGCGATGGCTCAGAACGCCACGGCGTCGCTGTTGTGACGGTTGTGGGAGGCTGCGCTGATCGTGCCTGTCTCCGTGGAGCGTTCCACTGCGACCCAGTAGCCCTCTCCTCCGAGGAAGGCGTGCTCGTCCCCCTCCTCTGCCTCCTTCCAGGTGATGCCCATGCCTTCGAGGACCTTGTGGTCGAACTTCCCGGCGGGGAAGACGGCGGTGATCTCGAAGGTCGTGGGATCGATCGCCGGAATGAAGAAGTCCGGGGTGTTGATCGCTTCCTCGACGGTCATTCCGAAGCGCAGGTAGTTCAACAATCCTTGGAACGTGCGCTGGTGCAACCCCGCACCCATGGAAGCGAAGCCCAGGACGGCCCTGCCGTCCCGCAGGACGATGCCCGTCTCGGTGGGTGCCGACAGACGCCCGCCGGGGGGAGTCGCCGCGACCTGCGCCTGCTGGAAGGAGGCGGGGTCGCCGATCGAGATGCCGTCGATGTTGATGGCTGTCCTGCCCCACAGGGCACAGTTGATCGAGTGGGTGATGGCAACGATGTTGCCCTCGGCGTCCGCCGCGACAACGTCGTCGGAGTGCATCGGTGCGTTGCGCTTCCACCGGGAAAGCGGAGAGCCGTCCTTGACGAGTGCCCACAGCTTCTCCGCGTGCGCCCGCGTGACCCGGGCCTCGGGGGAGAGATCAAGACCGGGAAAGAGCCTCCCGGCTTCATCCGGGGAGAAATGCCCCAGCATCATTACCTGCGTGATCTCAAGGGCTTTGCGTAGGGCTTCCGACGACTCTGTGTAGTGCGGGCCCCGGACGAGTCCGGCGACGTCGGCGAGATGCTGTGCCTCGATCAGGGCGACGCCGCCCGCGTTGGGCCAGGGCGCGGTCGCGAGGGAGAGGCCGTTGCCGACCTCGGCCACGAGCGCGTCGGCCCAGACCACCTCGTAGTCGGCGAGGTCCTTGAGCGTCATCGTGCCGCCCTCTGCCTGGAGGGCGGCGATCAGCTTCTCCCCCCAGGGCCCCTTGTACATGTAGTCGCTGCCGAACTCGGAGATCAGCCGCAGTGTCTGTGCCAGCCGGGGCTGACACAGGATGTCACCCCGCCGGTAGGCGGACCCGTCGGGCTTCAGGAGCGTTTCCCGGGTCTCCGGAAGACGGGCCAGATCGTCCCTGCGCAGCGCGTACATCCACGCGAGGTCCTCGTTCACCGGCATGCCTGTCTCGGCGACCTCGACGGCCGGGTGAAAGAGACTGGCGAAAGGCAGCTTCCCGAACCGGGAGTGGGCGGCATCGACGCCCTTCATGAATCCGCCGACCAGCGCCGTGCGGCCGCTCGGCGGACCCACGCCGAGCATGGACTCGCTCGAGGAGAAGTCGATGGCTCCAGGGATGGAAAGGGGGTCCGATTCACCGGCGACCGTGTTCCATTCCGCGTTCATGGTGTGTACCTGGCCGGTCTTCGCCTCGAAGTAGACGAGCGACATGATGCCGAAGTAGCTGATCGGGGCCCCCGCAGTGAGGGCCACCTGGGTGAGCGCCGTCGTCAGGGCCGCGTCGACGGCGTTGCCGCCCTGCTTCATCGCCTCGAGCCCTGCGCGCGCGGCGTAGGAACCATGGGCGACGGTCACGGCGCCGTGCTTTCCCGACGCCGTGGCGGCGCTGGTGCGAGCCGTCTGCTGCGAGGAGACGAACCGTTCGCGTTCGCCTGGGCCCCAGCTCGCCGAAGTGAGGTCAGGGAACGACCCCTCGCCCTGGTGCGGACGCTCTCTCCTGTTGACGGGTCGACGGTCCACGGGCACGTCCTTTCTGCCACAACAATGTGTAGCCCTTTGAATGCTGCTGGGAAAGGCTGTCGGCGATCCCGTGCAACCCGTCCGACTGCGACCTGCTCTCCCGGCAGATACCTCGTGCGTGAGATGGAGAAGGGCACGCTGTGTCGGGCCGTCTGCGCCACAGGCACGGTGTGGGGGCGGGAGAACTACCTGTACATACTGTGCGGGGCCCGTCGGCGACATCAATCAGCAGATGTCGAATGTTCCGCCCGAATCAGGCGACAGATGTATGCGGTCCGGGAAGCAGCTCGCACTGCGCCATCGGCTTTCGCTGCCCACTTTTCCCGGAACAGCGCGGCGGGTCGCCTGGAATGCCTTCTCGCGCCCCACCGATCGCGTAATCACTCCGCTTGTCGTTCGGCTGCGAGTCGTGGCCTCGACTGCCCCCGAAGGCCGCGGAGCTGAACTCCCTCGGTCGGCGGATACGGTTGTCCCCACACCTGGGGCCGACCGGTGGACGCCGCTACAGGTCGTAACTCGCGGCCAGGGAACGGAGCTTGAGCCCGAGGTACACGACGATCCGCACTACGGCGACGGCGGGAATGAGCAGATCCAGCGCGTTGGACGAGGACATGCGGACTCCTGGAGTAGGCGCGCTCCGGAGGAGCGCGGGGCCCACAGTCCGCCTCGGAAGCTTTCTGAATCCAGTTCTCGCGAAAATTCGTTCCGGCCTGCTCAGAGGCTGCTCTGACGGAGCGCCAGGCGGATTCGCGAACGCTTGACCCATGCGACGGGCGGGGGATAGCCCCGCAATCCCGACGGGAGCGTCATCACCACCCTCCGGACGTGGGTTCCGGGGACACGGCTGCGCGGTCGCGCGAGGGGGCCTCTCTCCCTCCCCGGGAAAAGCCCCTCCGGGGAAGGCCCCTCCCCCTGCCCGACGCGACTCCGGGCAGGGGGAGGGAGGGACCCCGCCCGGCTCTGCCGGTGAAGAGGCATGCTTGCCGGGACGCGCGAACGCCTGCTCCGCCCAGAACTGCACGATCGGCACCCGGGCCTGGGCCCCGATCAGTGCGGCGTTCGCCGCGGTGATGGTGTTTTGCTGCGCAGGTAGTACTGGTCGACGTGGACCAGGCGGGATTGGGCCAGTGCCTCGTAGCCTGGGTTGATGACCGGCGTCATGCCGATGTTGCACGCCTCGGAGACCAGCAGCGCGACCATGGAGGTCGTCAGGTCCTTCATGCGGGTCCTGCCGTCGCCCAGGTGCACGAACGCGTCCAGGAACCCGGTCCCTGGCAGACGTGTTCGCCTACGCCCGGGCCGAGGGCATCGAGATGCGGCTGGATGCCACCGAGGTCCAGGTCCGCAGATTTTGAAGCCGCAGGTCAGAACGGTCGCGGACCGCGCATCCCCGCTCGGCCGGGATCCTGCGTACCTCTTCGATGGCTTGGGTGGTTGTGGCGCGGTCGACACCGAACAGCAGGGCGAGGACAGAGTGCGGGAGATCGTGCCGCAGGTGGATCAGCGTGGCGACCAACCGGTCGACGAACACCAGCCGATGCCGGGCACCTGCCCCTGCCTCGCGTTTCCTGGCCCCACCGCGTGCTTCAGGACGGCGCCCCTCGACAGCGGCCTGCCACGGGCCGGCCAACTCCTCGACCAGACAGCCCAGATGCTGACGGGAGATATCAGTGAGCAGCCGCCAACTCGCCAGGGCCGCGCCGGTCGACCTCGGCATACCCGGCATCGTGCTGCGATCAGGGGCAGGCGAGAATGAGGGGATGTATCGCCTGCAAGCGGTCATCGCCACCGAATCCGTGCTCCGCGAGTTGGCCGGCTCCGCCACGCGGGCAAGCGTCGTCCTCTCGGCCAACACTTCTGGCTCTTGCAGGTGACCGACGCTCTGTTCGATGCGGTCACGGTCGCCGGGGCATCCGAACTCAACGGGTTCTGGAAGGCGCCAGCAGGCATTGAGCGCTTGCTCGGAGGCAGGACCCGTGGCCTACAACGAGGCCGACTGGTTCGGCGGGGCAGGAACCCGGACAGCGCAGGTCTGGGATGCCGAGAAGATGGTCCTTGGCCCATTGCGCCTGGACGAAGGGGAACCGTTGACCGGCTATCTCCCACGAACCGTTCGAGGTCAGATGGGCACGCCATCGACTTGGCGCAGAGAAGGAACCGGAACCAGGCAAGCAGCTCGTACGCGTAGGAGCGCAGCGAAGCCGGGCTGTCATCGTCGGCGAGCATGTCGAGCAGGAACTCGGTGACTGCCGCCACGGCGATCCCGTCATGGTCGAGCAGTCTGTACGGCAGCGACGGATCGCCGGTCTCCTCAACCCGGCCGACCCTCGGGACCGTGACTGCCGTGACGTCCCGTAACTGCGTGCCCTCTTGCACCTGATCCTCCACAAGCCGTGGTGGTCCCCAACAACTCGTGATGACAGCACATCAGGAGGCGGTGTGGCACGGCTTCCGAGGCAAGCTGACCGGCCCGACGCTTGGTTCCGTCACCGTGCGTCGATCTCCGGGGGCTCGTCGGCTCACGCCCCGGAAGTTCGGTCAACAGGCTCTCCCTGCCGTCCTGGTAACGCTGGTAGAGCTGCCAGAACCGGCCGCGGAAGAACTTCCGGGCGAGTGCGTGACGGCATTCCTGGAGGTTGGCCTGCCCCTTGATCTGGCGGCAGCATCCGGGCTCGTCGGCCAAGCGAAGGATGTGCAGGGCCTTGGCGATCCGCCCGTAGTGCGCGATCGCATTGCCCAGCGGGGTTGGGCGGCCCTCGCGCGACAGCATCCGGGTCACGTCGTAGGCGAGGACGGCCCCGGTGTGGATGGAGCCGATGATCCGCACGATGTCCTCCCGGTTCCGCTCGATCCGCCCCAGGTCGACCCGGCCGCAGGCCACGTCCTGAAAGGCGCCGTACCCGGCAGCGCGGTCGATGCGCCACATCTTCTGGTCCGGCAGGGCCGCGAGCAGGGGTGTGTACGTGACCCCGGCCAGGGCCAGGAGTTCGAACACGATGTCGGAGTAGAGGCGGTATCGGTGACGATCGTCCTGGACGACCGTCGGCATCGCGCACCCACGTCCGCAGCGTCTCGCGGCGACGTTCAGGTCGGTCGCGACTTCCTTGAGCGTCCGCTCCCTTGGCATGCCTGGGCCTCGGCGCCGCCGTCCGGACCTGCTGATGTGGCCGGCCGGGTTCGCCCGGGCGAGGGCGGTTGACTGCGGCAGTCCGCCCGCCTAAGTTTGCTGCACTTTAGATCGTTCGATGAACAAATGTTCATAGCGTGGTTGCGGGAGGTTCCTCGGTGGCTCGTCAGGCAGTGATCGGTATCGACGCGGGCACCACCGCGGTCAAGGCCGTCGTCCTCGCCCGGGACGGCGGGCAACTCGGCTGGGCGCGCGCGCCGCTGGGGGTGACACACCACGGCGACCGGGTCGAACAGGACATGGACGAGGTGTGGTCCGCCGTCCGCGACACCGTCCGCTCGGCGGTCCGGCAGGCGGGCGACAGCGTCGAGATCGCCGCCGTCGGGGTCACCGGACAGGGTGACGGCGCGTGGCTCGTGGACGCCGACGGCCGCCCCTGCGGCCCCGCGCGGATCTGGATGGACGGCGCCGCCGCCGACCGGAGCGCGCGCTGGGAGGCCGACGGCCGGGGCGCGCTGGTCCACGAGGTCACCGGCTCGTCCCTGTTCCCCGGAGCGCTGCCGGTGCTCCTGGAACAATTGGAGGCGGACTACCCCGAGCGGCTCGCACAGGCCGCCCACCACCTCAACTGCAAGGACTGGATCCGCTTCCGGCTCACGGGCGAGGTCGCCACCGACGCCTCCGAGGCATCCCGCACCTATCTCGACGTGGCCGCCGGGGAATACTCCGATGCCCTGATCGAAGGGCTGGGGCACCAGCGCTTCCGCAGGCTTCTCGCCCCGGTACTGCCCCCCGCGTCCCCGGCGGGCCGCATCACCGCCGAGGCCGCCGCCGCCACCGGTCTGCCGGTCGGCGTTCCGGTCTCCGCCGGTCTGGTCGACGCCGCCGCGGGCGGGGTCGGCCTAGGGGCGGTCCGGCCGGGCGACGCCTACCTCATCGTGGGCACCACCGCGTTCACCGCCACCGTGCACCGCGACAGCCGGGACCGCCGCGCCCAGGGCCAGATCACCCTGGCGACCGGCCTGGACGGACAGGCCCTCGCCTGCCTCGCCCCCATGACGGGCGCGCCCAACCTCGACTGGGTGCGCCGGGTGACCGGGCTGGAGGGCAGCGACTGGCCCGAGGTGGAGCAGGTCGCGCGCGCCGCGGGCCCCGGCGCGGGCGGTGTCGTCTATCTCCCCTACGGCTCGCCCAGCGGGGAACGTGCCCCCTTCATCGACAGCGCGGCCTCCGCGTCCTGGGTGGGGATGAGCGTCCGCACCACGGCCGGGCAACTGCTGCGCGCCGTCTATGAGGGCATCGCCTTCACCCTGCGCGAGTGCCTCGGCACGCCCGTCCCCGGGCGGGTGCTGCGAATCGCGGGCGGCTCGGCTTCCTCGGATCTGCTCTGTCAGGTGCTCGCCGACGTCACCGGCGAGCCGGTGGTGCGCTCCACCGCGCCGGAGCTCGGCGCCAGGGGCGTGGCCGCCCTCGCCATGGTGACCGGCGGGGTGGCCGAGGACCTCGACGCGGCGCTCACGGCGCTGGCCCGCCCCACGGACGCCTTCCACCCCGACCCCTCCCTGCAGGAACCGTACGGCCGGCAGGCGCGGGCGTTCGCCGCCGCCCGGGACGCACTGCGACCCGTCTGGCCCGCGCTGCGGGAACTGCGGACCGAGGCCGAGGCCCCGCCGTCAATATCCCCTGCCACAAACACCTCCAGCACCTCTGACCTCTCTGACACCTCTGACACCTCTGACACCTCTGACAAGGCTGAGTCGGCGTATGACGCCGATGGATGGGAAACCCTGTGACCAGTGCGTCGCCGCGACCGCGGCTGCTCATTACCGCACCATTCGACCCCGCCGCCGCCGCGCAGCTGGCCGATCTCTTCGACATCGAGACCGTGGAGCCGTCCATGGCGGGTGACTCCCTCGCCCGGCCCCAGCTCGCCGACTGGCTCGCGGAGGCCGACGCGGTGGTCTGCGAGGTCGACCGGGTCGACCAGGCGGCCCTGGACGCCGCTCCGGCGCTGAAGTTCGTGGTCACCTGCCGGGCCAGCCCAGTCAACGTCGATCTCGCCGCATGCACCCGCCGGGGCATACCGGTGGCCACCACTCCGGCGCGCAACGCGGAGATCACCGCCGATCTGGCCTTCACCCTGATCCTCTCCACCGTCCGTCACACCAGCGCCGCCGAGCGGTGGATGCGCGCGGGTGACTGGACGGCGGACGACATCTTCGAGCCGTACGCCCGGTTCCGCGGGATCGGTCTGGGCGGCCGGACCCTGGGCATCGTCGGCGGCGGCGCGATCGGCCGCCGGGTGCTGCGCCGGGCACTGGCGTTCGGCATGGACGTCCTGGTCTACGACCCCTATCTGGAGCCGGGCGCGCTGGGCGCCGACGCCGAGATCGTCGCCCTGGACGAACTCATGCGCCGCTCCGACGTCATCACCGTTCATGTGCCCCTCAACGACGCGACGGTGGGGCTGATCGGAGCACCCGAGATCGCCCTGATGCGTCCCGACGCCTATGTCGTCAACGCGGGGCGGGCCGCCGTCGTGGACGAGACGGCGCTGCTGTCGGCCCTGCGGGAGAAGCGGATCGCGGGGGCGGGCCTCGACGTATTCTGGACCGAGCCGCCGCCCGCCGACCACGAGCTGTTCCGGCTCGACAATGTCACCCTCACCCCGCATATCGGCGGTGCGTCCGACGATGTGGTCACCGAGCACTCCCGCATCGCGGAACGGGCGCTGCGGGCCTGGGCGACAGGCGCGGAGCCCGCCGCAGTGGCCAACGCGAGGGAACTGGCCTCCTGAACACACCTCCGCACAGACTGTGGGCGGGCCCCGACGGGGCCCGCCCACAGTCTGTGCGGAGGTGAGGAAGCAAGCAGAGGTCACGCGTGGTGCAGCGTGGCCAGGGCCGAGGACGGGAAAGCGGCGGTCGCGTTGCCCAGCGTCAGCGCGCGATAGGTCGCCACGGCTGCCTCCTCCAGGTTCATGGCGCGGCGGAACGCCATGCCCACATCCGCACCCAGCGAGGAACTGCCGTGGTGGGACAGGACGACGCAGTCGTGCGTCAGTGCCTGCTCGGCCGAGGCGTCGGCGAGTTCGTCCGACCCGTTGGGGTAGTACGGCACCGTGCCGATGGAGCGGACGTAGTAGGCGTGGTCGAGGGTGATCAGCCGTATCGGCTCGCCGACGGCGTCGAGGAGCACCGCGTGCTGCGGGTGCAGATGGACCACGCAGTTCACATCCGGCCGCACCTGGTACGTCCGCTGGTGCAGCTTCCACTCACTGGACGGCCGCTCCGCGCCACCGGTCCGTTCCCCGGCGAGGTTCATCACGGTGAAGTCCGCGACCTCCAGACGGTCCAGCCACGTACCCGCGCCGGAGACCACGTACTCGTCGGATCCGGGCAGCCGCGCCGACAGATTCCCGCCGCTGGCGAGCACCAGTCCGCGCTCCACGGCGAGCCGGCCGACCTCGGCCAGTTGCTCACACAGCTCCTCGCGCGTTTGTACGGGCTTCATATCGTGTCCTTTCGTAGCGTCGCTCGGATGCCCCTGGGTGTGTCGCCGCGGAACTCCCGGCGGCGGCTCATGAAGGAGCCTCCTCGGGGGCGGCGTCGGCCAGCAGCGCCTCGGCGGTGTTGACATCGGTCACCAGCACATTGATCAGGCCGTGGTGCAGCGCGACCGCCAGGGCCCGCCGCTTGTCGGCCCCGCGCGCCACGCCGATGCGGACGGGGATCGCCCGCAACTGCTCCAGACTCAGGCCGATGAGCCGCTCGTCCACCTCGCCCGGCACGGCGGCGCCGTCCGCGTCGAAAAAGCGCCCGGAGATGTCGCCGACCGCACCACGCTCCCGGATGCCCGCGAGTTCCGCGGCGTTCAGGCCCTGAACGAGCAGTCCGGCGTCGGCCGCGGTGCCGCCGACGCCGGCGACCAGCACATCCGCCGATACGGCCCGCTCCAGCGTCTCCTGGACCGCCGGGTCCTCCCGCCACACCCTTGCGGTCTGCGCGTTGCGCGCGAGCAGCGGAGCGGGCAGGTGGTAGGCCCGCCCGTCCACGGCGGCGGCGAAGGAGAGGGCCAGCTCATGGGGGCTGGCCGCGCGGGAGACGCCGCCCTTGCTCCCGGTGAGCGGGACGATGCTCAGATTCAGCCCGGCCGCCTCCCGCAGATGCCTGGGGATCGCGGCGACCGACCCCGACAGGCCCACGGCGACGGTGGTGCCCTCCGTCAGGAATGCGGTGACGCAGTCGGCGGCCACCGCCCCCAGGGAGTGGAGCGCGCGGCCCTCGTCCTCGAACGCGGGGCCCACCCACGCCTGGAGGAGCGGATAGGTGTGTCCGAGGGCAGATTCCAGGCCCACGAACAGATGGTCGTCGCTGTGCACCGTGATCTCGACAATCCCGACCATGCGGGCCTCCGCCAGCAGCCGGGTGACCTTGATCCGGGACAGCCCACAGAGATCGGCGATCTCCTGGTGGGTCAGACCATGCTCGTAGTACAGCCGCGCGATCCTGCCCAGCGGTGGTTGCTTCTGACCATGTGTTCTCTCCATTGATCCTCCGTTCGGATCCTGTCCTCGCCGCTCTCCGCCGGTCAAGGCCTGGCGGACCGGAGAACGCGCACCCCGGCCAAGGGTTGACACCCGCAGAGGCGCCACTCATATTACATGCACTTTGGTTCGAGTTTTGATCAAATGTTCACGCGTTGTTGCGTACGTCGGAGGACACATGCCCACCTCGTCTCATACCGCGGCCGACGCCGCCGTGCCCCGCCCCGGACTGCTCGAACGGCAGGGGATCGTCCGCCCGCTCGCCTTCGGCTACCTCGCCGTCATGCTCTTCATGGTCGGCGACGGCATCGAAGTCGGATTCCTCTCGCCCTATCTGGAGTCACGCGGGCTCTCCGGCAGCGAGGTCGCCCTGCTGTGGAGCGTCTACGGCTTCGTGGTCGCCGTCGCGGCCTGGCTCTCCGGCGCGCTCGCCGAAGCCTGGGGCCCCCGTCGGGTGATGCTCCTGGGCCTGGGGATCTGGGGGGTCTTCGAGGTCCTCTTCCTGACTGTCGGCGTGGCCGCCGGGAACTACCCGCTGATGCTGCTGACGTTCGGCATCCGGGGTCTGGGCTACCCCTTCTTCGCCTATGGCTTCCTGGTCTGGATCGCCATGGAGACCCCGAGCGAGAAACTCAGCCGCGCCGTCAGCTGGTACTGGTTCGCCTCCACCGCCGGACTCGGCGTCATCAGCTCCTACTTCGCGGGCGCGGTCATCCCCGTCGTCGGTGAGATGGCCACCCTCTGGCTCTCCCTCGCCTTCGTCGCCGCCGGCGGCGCGCTGGTGCTCTTCCTTGTCCGGGCCCGGGTCACCAAGGGGCCTCCGGCATCGATGAAGGACTCCATGTCCCAGATGGTCAAGGCGCTCACCGTCGTCAAGACGCACCCCCGCGTGGGCGTCGGAGGCGTGGTCCGAATGATCAACACCCTGTCCTTCTACGCCTTCGTGGTCTTCCTGACGACCCATATGGTCAACGAGGTCGGCTTCTCCACGGCGCAGTGGCAGACCATCTGGGGCACGATGCTGCTGGCCAATGTCGTGGCCAACCTCCTCTCCGGCTACGTCGCGGACTGGATCGGCGGCGTCAACACCGTCGCCTGGGCCGGCGGGCTTGGCTGTTTCGTGACCGTGCTCGCGCTTTACTACGTGCCCGAGGCGGTCGGCCCCAGCTTCGGCATCACGCTCGCCGTCGCCGTCGTCTACGGGCTGGCCCTCGGGGCGTTCGTACCACTCTCCGCGATCATGCCGCTCCTCGCGCCCCGCCATATCGCCAGCGCGGTCGCCATCCTCAACCTGGGCGCCGGCCTCAGCCAGTTCGTCGGCTCGGCCGTGGCCGGACTGGTCGGCCCGATCGGCATCGAGGGCACCGTCTGGGTGATCGCCTCCGTCTATCTGGTGGGTCTGGTGCTCACCTTCACCCTCAAGGAGCCGAAGCCCGCCGCGGACGACGCGGTGGCGGACGGGCTGCTCTCTCCGTCGCCGGCCAAGGAGCCGACCGGGGCGGCGGTCGTCGCACGGTCGGGGGAGTGAGCGGGACGCAGACCAGGCCGCCGATGCCCGCCGATGCCCGCCGATGCCCGCCGACGCCCGCAGACCGCCGCGACGGTCGGCGGGCGTCGGCGATGGATGACATGGTGTGGCCACTGTGTGATAGCCGCGAGCGAAGCGGACGCGGAACGGACCGGGGAGGAGCACGGCCTTCTGCCCGACGAGCGGGGCGTGATCGAGATGCTCCATGACCGGCATCCCAGAGAGGTCAGCGTCACCCGCGTGGGTTGATGGAATCGAAGCCCCTGCGACGGGCGCTCCGGCCCGTGCTGGATCGATGCCGAGCGCGTACCGCCGGCCTGGGGAGCCACACCTCCAGCCGGGCCGGCGTACCGTCCGGCAGCTCCTCGCGCCAGGACCGGGGCACGACGAGCCACCCTTCCCACTCCTCGTACTGGGTAAGCGCCGCGACGCCAGGCCCAACACGCCCCCAGCCGCCGCTCGGTGCGGCGGGCGGACCTCCCGTCGGCGCACGTGCCCCCGGCCCTGGCCGGAAGCGGGTGCGAGGTCCCGGGGACCCGCCGCTTCGACTTTGACGACCGGGCCGAGGACGGCAAGACGGATTTTCTCCTGGATCCGCTCGACGGGGCCTGGGCGAAGGTCGCCCTTGAGGTGTCTTCCCTGACTGCCCCTGACCGTCAGAGCCTCTGACAGGGCCTTGACCAGCACTACGGCCAGCTGACCCTCTTGCCTGCAAGGAGACCGGATGGTCGAGTCGCTCCTGGCACGCACGTGAAGAGGTCGGCCACGCCACTGGTCGGACCGGCGGCCGACCAGCCGGCTGCTCACTGATCGGCTGCCGCGACCCCGCCCCCGGCTCCGGGCAGCCGCGACGGTCACACCCGGCAGGAGCAGGACCGTTGGGACGACGGCTTCAGCACGTGTACCCGTGAGAGCGAGGAGCCTTTCGGCAGGGTGTGGTTCTCCGAGGCCGACGAGCCGGACGAGTCCGGCTCGATTCCAAAGAGTTCGACACCTGGTCCGCACTGACGGCGACCAACTCGGCATCCTCGCCGACCTCGTGGAGCCGCCCGGTGGGTGGGTGCGCGCGATGTGATACAGGTCACCATGCCACTTGGGAGGTGTTTCGTGTTTACCTACAGCTGTCCAACATTTGGAGGTTTGAATGGAGGGGTTGAGGGAGCCGCGCCGTGGCGCGACCCTGTCCGCCCAGGCCGCTGATCAACTACGGGAGCAGATCGCCTCCGGCCGCTGGCCGGTCGGTAGTCGGATACCTCCCGAACACGAGTTGGTCGCGACTCTCGGAATCAGTCGCAACACCGTGCGAGAGGCCTTGCGCTCTTTGGTGCATCTGGGCCTGCTGGAAGCCCGTGCCGGGGACGGCACCTACGTCCGGGTCGCCAGCGAGTTGGAGGCAGTGCTGGTGCGCAGGGCGGCAACGGCACACCTGTCCGATGTCTTCGAACTGCGCGCGGTATTGGAGGAGCATGCTGCGGGGCTGGCCGCGCAGCGTCGGACGAGCGCAGACGTGCAGCGATTGCGGGAGCTGCTGCACAAGGCGCAGGAGACCAACTGTGCCGGTGAGATGACCGCGTTGGCTGACGCCGATGGCTCATTCCACCTGGCGGTGGTGGAAGCCGGCGGGAACAGGTTGCTTGCCGAGGTCTACAAGCACTTGGGGAGCGCGCTGGCCGCAGCGGTCGCCGGGCTGACCTGGGGCAGTGATATCGCCGCCGAACACGACCACTGGCACACCACCCTCGTAGAGGCCATTGCAGCGGGAGATGCGGTGGCTGCCCGCTCCGCAGCCTCCACGCTCGTGCGGATCAGCCGTCGCGCTGCGCCGGGGCAAGAGGGGGTGCATGAGCGTGACTGTGCCGAAGGACGCTGACGCTTCCGTGGACGAATCCGACGGTCACCAGGGCGGAGCGCCTCGCGTGGGGTTGCTCCTGGTCGGGATCTTGCTTATCGCGGCGAATCTGCGGGCGCCGCTGACAGGTGTCGGTTCGGTGCTGCCGATGATCGAACACGACACCGGCTTGTCCAGCACTGCGGCAGGACTGCTCAACGCTTTGCCACTACTGGCTTTCGCGGCCACGTCACCGCTGGTGGGCAGGAGCGCGCAGCGCCACGGAACCGAGCGCGTCTTGTGGATCGCTTTGCTGGTACTGACGGCCGGTATTGTGCTGCGCTCGCTGCCAGGCGTGGTGACCTTGTTCGCCGGCACCGTGATCATGGCAGCGGCGATCGCCTACGGCAACGTGCTGCTGCCCTCGCTGGTCAAAAGC
Source organism: Streptomyces sp. NBC_00654 (assembly GCF_026341775.1). Lineage (NCBI taxonomy): Bacteria > Bacillati > Actinomycetota > Actinomycetes > Kitasatosporales > Streptomycetaceae > Streptomyces > Streptomyces sp. NBC_00654. Next base: position 4,510,691 of record NZ_JAPEOB010000001.1, read on the forward strand.
ACTGTTCCCGAACGGCGGATCGCCGCAGTCACCGGGCTTTACGTCACTGTCATGGGGTTGATAGCCGCGGTGTCCTCCGGGGTGTCCGTGCCCCTGGCTGACCATCTTCCCGGAGGATGGCATACCGCGTTGGGCTGCTGGGCGGTGCTGGCGCTGCTCGGGGTCCTGGCCTGGGCACCGCAACTGGCCCGCCGTCGGCCCGTAACTTCCACCGCCCCCGGAGCGGAGCAGGGGCATACTCTGTGGCGTTACCCACTGGCCTGGCAGGTCAGTGCGTTCATGGGACTGCAGTCCCTCGGTTTTTACACCACGATCGCGTGGTTGCCCAGCATCGTGCACGACCACGGCGCCTCCGAAGGCGCCGCCGGCTGGCAGCTGTTCCTGCTCCAGGTGACCGGTCTGGCCTCCAGCAGTACTGTGCCGATCCTCGCCCGTCAACTCACTGACCAACGGCTGCTGGCCGTCAGCGGTTCATTGATGTGCGCCACCGGATACCTGGGGCTGCTCCTGGCCCCCGAGATGGCGACCGCCTGGAGTGTGCTGATCGGCCTTGGCGGCGGCGCCTGCCTGGTGTTGGCGCTGACGTTCCAAGGCCAGCGTGCGGCCGACGCGTCCCAGGCCGCCGCGCTGTCCGGCATGGCCCAAAGCGTCGGCTATCTCCTGGCCGCCGTTGGGCCCCTGCTGTTCGGCTCAGTCCACGACCTCGCCGGTGGGTGGACTGTCCCGCTCGGCCTTCTTGTCGCGCTGACCCTCGTTCAGGGCCTCTTCGGCCTCGGAGCTGGTCGCGCCGTCCGCCTTCCGCAATCAACGAGCGCTCAGCTGGCACCGGAAAGGAAACAATCCGCATGAACGGAACGACCTGCTTCAGTTACTTGGACACTCCCATGGCAGCACCGCTGTCCATCACCGAACTCATGCCCGGCGCCTATAACGTCATGGAGTACACCGCCGTTGCCGCCGGCGAACAGGTGCTGATCTTGACGGAGAACTCGGTGGACCCTGTGGTGGTGCAGGCACTGGCGGCAGCAGCCGCCTGTCGCAACGCCGAGGTGCACGTTCTGGCCGTTCCCCCATTCAGCGCGGGTGGCTGGGACTCCGAGCGGCCATCACCAATGCTGTCGGCCATCCACGCCGAGGCTGATGTCGTGCTCTCCTGCACATGGTGGGGTGAGGTGCACAGCGACCGCTTGTTCTTCGACGAGATCGCCAAGCGCAAGGCCCGGTTTCTCTCACTGCACCAGACCGCGACCGCATCGGCTCTGGCCACCGGTGCCCGCTTCCCGCTGGAGCTGTATTTCGCCTTGGAATCCAAGGCGACCGCACAAATCGCCGCAGCCGGCGAGATCCGGGTAACCACCGCTGCAGGCACCGATGTGACCTTCCGTGACCTCGCAACCAGTGGCCATCACGCTCCTCTCATCGCTGGAATGTGGCGGCCCTTCCCTTACGGCGGCGTCAACTTCTACCCCAACCGCACCGACGGGCTGCTGGTTATCGAGGAGTCCACGGTCACCGGCACACCGGCCGAGCCCACCACGATCGAACTCACCAACAACGTGGTAACAGCGATCGAGGGCGCGACTGCCGCCACCGAGCTACGCCAGTATTCACCAAGGGGCTACTATCTGCGGCACGCCCTGATCGGACTCAACCCGAAAGTGCGCTCAAGCGGTGGCACCCAGTTCGAACGGGAGAAGCACGCCGGTGCGTTCTACCTTGGCCTGGACGCCCTGACCAAGGAGGGGAAGCCTGACCGTAGCGGGCCAGGACACGCCCACTGCGACTGCCAGTTCGACAAGCCGACCATCACCATTGACGGCACGCCCTTTATTGAAGACGGTCGCCTCCGCCTTCTCGAAGATCCCGAAATCCGCGAACTGGCCGCACGGTTCGGCCCCGCCGATGTGCTCCTTGATTCCAATCCTCGAATGGTACTACCTGCCAGATATGTACGGTATTAACTACTGACCTTGAGTTCGTCCTGTCGTAGGGGCTGGTGGTTTGACCTTGACCCCGAATCCTGAACACGGTTTAGGCGGCTGGTGCCGGCGTAGTTGGTGTGTGCTGGAGGGTGTTCTATGCTGCACAGCCGCTTCACGGCATGGCGGCGCCGGAGGTCGGTGACACACTGGAAGCGGTTCACCAGCGCGTCTCCCCGGCGAAATACTTCGCCGCATTCCGCGGGATCTCGCGTTCCTCCTCCTACTCGCGGAACTTCTTGCGCACGGTTGTGTGACGCCGGCTCAGCGTGGAGTGCGATCAGGGTTGCTGGGGAGTCCGTGAAAACCTGCATCATCAAAGCAGGTTTCGCATTGGAACTCGTCGGGCGGCATCCGGGGAACGAATTCCTTGCACCCGACAGAACACCCTTCGTCGGGGAGACACATGGTGGGGAAGGTCGGCCACGCAACCGTGAAACCGATCCGAGAATGCGCGAGATGCGGATCGTTCGTGCTGAAGGTGTGCACAAAATCTTCCGACCGCTCTCTGCGTTGTCCCTCGAGAGGCTTGCACTTGACAGCAATTGAGCGCGCTTCATGAGGGGCGATCGGATCGGGACGGGCCGTTATGATGCAGGGAGACCCGCTGCCGCCCAAGTGTGAGCCGACTGCATCTTCGATGATCAACGGTGCGGTGCCCACGTTGTGGACTCCGATTCCATGTGTGGTTTCTGTTTCCTGTCCTTCCAGTTGAGGTTGCGAGAAGTTCGCCCAGGATTGAAGGGTTTCGTCCTCCGTGTGCGAGATGAAGCCGACGAAGTCCAGCGCTTCGGGCTCGTTGTTCTTGATCTGAAGCTGCCAGGGGCCGGAGGAGGCGCTGTGGTTGACGGTCACCAGGTAGGTGTCGATGTCCTCAGCGATACGGTGGCAATCGGCGGTTGCCACGGTCGTTCCTCCACTTCCCGTGATGTCGACCGGGTCGGCACCCTCCTCCACCGCCGTGGGACCGCCCAGGCCTGCCTTGATCAAGAACGTCGGCGGTGCCCCGCCGTGCACGACGTTGGCTTCCAGATGTGCGATCGTCCGGAGGAACGTCTGCTCGGCACCCAGCAGCACGACGAACTCGATCGGAGAGCTCATCTCGTTTTCGGCCAGACGGGAGGTTCGGAACAGTTCGAATACCATGATCCATTTCTCCTTTGCCGCATGAAACCGAATGACCTGTCACCTGAGGCGCCCGCCCGCCCGTTCGCGAACGGTTCATCGGGAGCTGTGAATGCAGACGCAGTTCAGAACATTGATGTCAAGCATTTTGTTCGCCTCTCAGGACGGGTCGGCCACGATCTGCAGGGTGGTGTGGGCGGACTTTTCGTCGTTGGTTCTGAACGTGTGCTCGAGGTTCCTGCGGCTGAGGATCTCCCCACAACTGAACGCCAGGTGATCGACGCCATGCGGGGCGATCTCCGCAGGACGGTGGACGAGGACGACGGGGGAGTCCTGCCCGCCGACCGGTGTTCCCGGACTGTCGTCGATCGTGAGAGTTCCGGTCCCCTGGTTCCGCACGACGACGAAGCCGACCGGGCTTGCGCCGGTGATCGACAGCTGGTCCTCCAGTGCCATCCAGGGCTGGAACGTGTCGTCCTTGATGTTCGAGTTGACCCAGGTGAAACGCAACGTACGGTCGGCCTTGTTCTTGATGCGCAGTTGCCAGCTGGTTCTCGACTCCGTGTGGTTGACGACCGTCAGGAGATAGATGTCATCGTGCAGGGGCTGACAGCTCGCCGTCCCTCCCCCCTTCGGGCCGGGAATGCCGACCTCCGTGCCGTCCGCGTCAACCGTGGTGATGAGGCCTTGGCCCAGCTTGATCCCGAAGGTCGGGGCGGCACCGTTCAGCGGCGTATTGTCGGTCCACAGCGCGATGACCCGAAGGAACATCGGCACGGGTTCGATCGGTACCTCGAAATCGACCAGCGGGCCGGTCTGGCCGGGCGCCAGCGTCAGCGGCTCGTCCGAGGGGAAGATCTGGATCACGCTCATCGCATATCCCCGATTCTTACGCCGGTGTGGAGAGTCTGTGCACGGCATTGCGGCAGCGGCTCGTTCCTGGAGATCGCCGCACTAGACGTTCCGGTGGTCGGGCGGGACGTCGAAGTGCTCTGCCCCTCGATGCCCGCAGGTCTCGCATGGACCGCCCACCTCAAGCGGTGGCGGCACGTATGCCGGGCACCGCCCGCAGGCTCGGCAGAAGGCCGGTTCCTCGTCCGGCGAGTCGTGCCGGGCGGAACGAGGCAGGACCTCGAACAACAGGGTCGCGTGTGCCCGGTTCATGTCGTTGGTGTCGAAGGTATGGCTGAAGCGATCCGCGAAGGAGACCTGCCCGCACTCGACCACCAGCTCGTCCGTGTCGTGCGGGGCGATCGACGCGGGCCGCCGCCGCAGCACCACCGGCGATCGGTCCGAACCCAGCCGGGTGCCCGGCGGATCGTGGAGGATCAACGGCGCCGGGCCCAAGTTCCGTACCGTGATCGCGGTCTCGGAGTCTTCACCGTGCAGCGTCGGCAGACCGTCCTGGGACGTGGTGGCCCGATCCAGCGCCATCCAGGGCTGCAAGGTCTCTTCCTCGCGGTACGACGCGACACAGGCGAACCGCAAGGTCTCCGCGTCGTTGTTGGTGATGCGCAGGTGCCAGGGTCCGGGGTTCTCCTCGAGCCCGGACAGGGTGATGAGGTAGCTGTCTGCGGGCAGCCGCCTTACCTCGGCCAGGGCCGCGACGTCACCCTCGGTCTGACAGACCTCGGCCTTGCCCGTCCTGGCGTCCACCGTGGTGAGCAGGCCGTCACGGCCGGACTTGAGCTCGAAGGTCGGGTCGTGCCCGACGAGCGGACGGTTGTCGCGCCAGAGAGCGATCACGCGGATGAACATCTCGGTTGCCTCGATGGGCACGCCGAACGGAAGGGGTGGCCCCGTCGCGTCCCCGCGGAGTTCGAGCGGCTCTGTCTCCGGCAAGAGTTGGAACACCATCGGTCTTTCCTCCGGGCATGGGTGGTCATGTGAGTTCGGCGATGTCGGCGTAGACGGGGCCGGTAGGCTCGCCCGCCGCTCCGGGAGCGGACTCGGTCTCGGTGACGGCGATACGCATCGGCCGTTCGTCGTTGGGCCGCAGGTCGAGTACGAGGTTGTCCCCGAGCCGCCCGGTCGCCTGGGCCAGGGGGGTCCAGCCCGATGGCCCGATCAGGCCGTCCCGGGCCGCGCGCGGGTCACCGGCGAAGGCCTGCAGCTCGGCACGGACCGTGGTGAAGGGAGGCCCGGTCGGCCCCGGACCGCTGAGCACGACATCAGCCCGGTGGGCGGTGCGCGTGATGACGAGATCGCGCGGCGGGAGGAGCCGGACCGGATCGATCGCCAGCGGCGGGGACAGCCGCTGGTCGGGGTCCGCGGTGTTCTCCTGGTAGCGGGCCAGCGCCAGTCGGACGAACGGACGGTACGAGGCCGCGGCAAGGGGGGAGAGGTCGAGGTCGGCGAACCAGCAGTCGGCACCCTCCTCGTAATGCGAACTGGCGTCCAGGCGGCTGGCCATCGCCACGACCGGGGCGCCCCCTAGCTCCGCCAGGTTCACCGTCCCGGAGACGTCCGCGCGGATGTGGGTGTCATCGAGGACGGCGGACGGTGTCGTGGTGGCCTGCAGCGGGTCACGGCCGGCCAGGCTGAGATGACGCCGTTGCCGGTCGGTGGGCGAGGCCGACGACCGCGGCCAGGCCAGGACGGCGAGCGCCTCGTCGGCGCCGGTGACGAACCATGGCCGTTCGAGCATGACACGCAGGCCGCCTCCGCTGCGCGACGACCGGATCACTGCTCCGCCGCCTTCGACGGACCGGGTCCACCGGACGCTCGGCACCACGTGACGGACCTCCGGGGCCGGGGGCCGGGTGGTGCTCGCCACATCGGTGGCATCGAGCTTCCCGGTGACCGCGCAGGCCAGCGGATCCTGCGCGACGACCCGGCCGAAGTACTCACCGAAGCGCGAGACGGCGGTGACCGTGTAGCTGACCTTCCGCCGCCGCGCGTCGCCGAACTCGTGGCGCATCGGCGGGAACGCACCGTCGGGTGCCTCCAACAGCGGCGGCTTGTGCGCGATCTCGAACGAGCCGACGTCCGCCACGACCCGCCTCGATGTCGGCCGGGCGGGGGCGACGTCGACGACATCGTCCCATTCGGCCCGGACGTCGATCCGTCCGGTGCTGCGTACGTCGATGTGGAACGCCGACGTCTTCAGCTCGGCGTCCGTGTCGCCCATGTGCCGGACGGCGCCGAACCGGCCGGTGGGGTGTGCCAGGGGGCGTTGCACCGCATGGACCAGGGTGATGGTGCGCGACGGGCTCACCAGCGGGTTGCGGCCGTACTCCGCCTCGATGTTGACCGGGTTGCTCGCATCCTGTGTGGCACCCGCCCAATGCGGGATGCCCAGGTCCGGGACGGCCAGCATGGAGGGACACGAGGGGAGGTCGACGGTGACCTGCTCGGCCGGGCCCAGCGAGACCGTGAACGTGCGAGGGCCGAGACCGGGACTGCGCCTGATGGTGCACCCGTCGGCAGCCGGCTCGACCCGCAGCGCGATGGGCTCCATGTCCGGCCAGGTCCCCCGCCACAGGCTCTGGGAGTCCTTCGAGTCGAACCCGTCGGCGGTTCCCGGATAGCCGGTGTCCGGATCGGTCGGCCGCGGCCGGTTCCGGAGGTTGACCCAGATCGTGCCGCGGTCGGCGAGCCAGGCCGGTCTCGGGAACGGGGGGTTCGCTGGAACGACCACATAGGTGCCGGAGCCGTCCGGGGCGCTCTCAAGATGTGCCCCGGTGATGTCGGCGACGTCCTTGTCCGCGCGGGTCGCGATCTCGAACTGTTTGCGGACCTCGTCCATTGCGGCATCCGGTCCGAACGCGGTGCTGAACGCCCCTTCGTACTGGAGGGCCAGCTCGAACGAGCTCTTCGGGGGGAACAGGTAACGGAGCTCGGCGGCAGGGTAGCCGTGCGCCGCGGCGTAGGCGGCCGCATCGGTGCCGCGCTCGGTCCGTACCACCATGCGGTGCGGCCCGGCGCCGTCGACGTAGGCCGCGGTCGGCAACAGCTCCGGTGCCGGATTCGGATCGAAGCGCCGATGGACGATCTTCTCCGTAGCGTCCTCCGAGCCGGGCTGGTCGCGCCGCAGCCCGCCGCCGGCGAGGTCGGCCAGCCGCGCCCGGAACCGGTAGGTCGAGCCGAACTTCAGTCGGGGCAGCGACCCGTCCACGGCCTCGGCTGCCGCGGCGAACGGCGGCGACGGCTCGGCTGCGGCCGGATCCACCACCCGGTCGGGCCGGGGCACCACCTGGTTCCAGCCGTCCCAGCGGGCCACGGCCTCATGGACGTGGAGCGCGGCGCTCGCACCGGAGCCGCCTGTCGTCGCCGAGCCGACGGGGACGAAGCCCTCGTCGAACAGGCCCGGCAGACCATGCTCCGGGGGGAGCGCAACCCCGCCGACGGTGTAGCGGACCTGGCGCCGGCACAGCGAGTGCCACCTTCCGGCGGCGAAGACGTCGAGCCGGTATCCCGCGAGCAGGTTCTCCGCGGTCAGCGGAGAGCTCAGGAGTTTCTGCGGTGTGTCCCGGTCGGTGGCTCGCTGCAGCCGCGCGAAGTGCTCCTCGCGGCGGTTGCGTTCGATCAGGGCGAAGCCGGTGGAGCGCAGCGCGGGCAGACCGGCGGCGTCCGCCGCCTCCGGCGGTACCTGTCCGCGGTCCGACTGGGCGACGCTGACCATCCGCAGCGCCGCGCTGTCGATATCGAACGGCATGACCGCGTACGGGGAGCTCGTGGGTGTGCCCGCCAGGGTGACCTTGGCCAGGGGCAGCATCCCTTGGGGGCGTGCGGTACCCGCCGCAGGCGGCATCAGCGGGACGAACCGGGAACCGGCCAGCGAGTAGGCGGTCGTCGGCCGCAGATCGTCCTGGTGGGCGTTGGTCCAGCCGGCCGGGGCACCGGGGTCGGAAACGGGCCACAGGGGTTCCAGGCGGAGGTGCGCGGGGCCGTCCGCGGAGGACAGCTCGGCCACCGGCACCGCGAAGTCGATCACCAGGCCCACCGTGCGCAGCAGGAGGGGGTGACCGGCCAGCCGGGCGACGACGTCATGAAAGTCCAGGTCCTGGGCCTCCTCCTCGGCGGGCGTCGCGAGGTCGGGGTTCTCCCGACGGTAGAACAGGTAGGCCCGCACCAGCGGTGACGTGTCGGCCTCGGCGGTGTCGCGGTCGGAGAGCGTCGCCGCGGCCTGCCAGTCTCGCGCGATCTCCTGCAACGCCGCCTCCCGCCGGGCGCGCTGGCGATGGTCGCGGGCGCCGGTCCTGGCGAGGGCCCACGTGGTCCGGGTGTACGCCTGCTTGATCTCCGTACCGGCCTCGTCCGCCGGGAAGTCCCGGACCTGACGGGCCCGGTAGCTGGTCGGTTGGTAGGGCCGGACGGGCATGGAGGCGGGGAACATCGTTCGCCAGGCGGACAGCTGCTGCTCCGGCGTGCACAGCGGCCGACCGTCCTCGGAGGCGGGCCGGATCCGGGTGAGAGTGAGCCGCCGGTCGCCCCGGTACGCGGCGAAGTCCATGTCCTCCAGGCGGGAGGGCCAGGCCTGCATACCGAACTCTCCGACGGTCAGGGGAGTCCCGGGTGGGGCCAGCAGCCGCGGGGTGAGCAGCACCGAGAACAGGGCCCGTCGTGCTCCGGTGGTCTCCGCGCGGCCACCGGGTATGACGGTCCAGACGAACTGGCGGGTGAGGGCGAGCGCCATGATCACTCCTGCGTGAATGCCTTGCAGTAGGTGTGCCAGGGGAAGGACGATCCGACCGGACCCCATGCGTGCTGCACCGAGGACGGGTTCGCGGCCGTGAGCGGGGCCCTGTCGTGGGGGGCCACGGCCTGGTCCGAACCGGTGAAGGTCTTCTCGCAGGTGATCTCGACGGAGGTGGACCAGAAGGTGAGGTCCACCGCAATGACGAGCCGGGCCTTGCCGCGCAGGATGTTCGGTTCGACGAAGGTCAGGCTGATCGTGAGCTCGACGGAGACCGAGACCAGCCCGAGGACACGGACGGATCCGCCGATGCGCAAGTAGCCCGCGATCTCGATGGTGCTGCCGCGTTTGGTGAACACGACGCCGCCGAAGACGTGCACCTCGCCGCGGGCGACTCCGAAGTCCATCGCCACGGCGGCGCCGAACTCGATGCCGCCGACGAATCGTTCCAGACCGGAATCGTTCCCGCCGGCACGGATGCCCAGCTCCAGGTAGCCGCCGCCACCGAAACCCATCACGGTGACCAGGAACGGACGGTCCCGGGTCCCGAAGGAGAAGTCGACCGTCACCGGGTCGTCGCCGAGCGACAGGGTGATGCCGGCCTGCAGCAGCAGGTTCTGCACGACGAACACTCCCAGCTGCGGCGGTGGCGAGACGGCGAGCGCGTAGCGGACGCGCACCTCGCGGCTGCCCACCTCGACGGTGGGTGCCTTGCCGCCGATGCCCGGGAGGTAGCTGCTGAGCTGCTGTACGAACTTCAGCTGCCGGCCGAGCCGCGCCGAGCTGACCACCAGCGTGGTCTCCGGGAGTTCGCCCGGTTCGGCGTGGAACTTCAGGGCGGTGAACCCGAGCTTGACCAGGTACTGGCTCTCCGCGGGGGAGGGGATGCCGATCGCGAAGTTGGTGACCGTGCCGTCGATCGTGCTCCGTGGCCGGCCGTCGACCAGCTCCGTCCGTATGCCGAGTGTGACCCTGCAGTCGGCCAGGGGCTGGAAGGGGCCCTTCTCGCTGGTCAGGGACTCGGTCCAGTGCAGGGTGGCCTGCGGTGTGGGGGTGCGCGACCAGGTGATCGTCGGGCGCCCGGTGACCTGGCCGATGATGTCCACCAGCGGGACGACGCCGAGCAGTTTGGCGCCGCGGTCGAACAACTTCGCCGGGTCGGTGGGCAGGTTCGCCACCGTGGGACCCAGCTCGCGATGAATCCGGTCCACGGCCATCGACGGTGCGGCCGCGACGGCGGCCCGGGCGGCGGCGAAGTTCACGGGGACCTTGTCAGGGAGTTCGAGCAGGACATCCGGCGGTCTCCCGGACCCTGCGGCGTCCGCCACCTCCCGCGCCAGCGTCGCGCGGATGGTCTGGTGCTGCCCCAGCAGCTGCTGCACCGCCGGGAGGGTCACCTCCAGCCCGGCGATCCGGGGGTGGAACGCGGTACCGCTCCCGATCCTGGTGGCTGCGAGGGTGAGTGACCGGACGTGCTGCTCGGAGCGTTCGACCGCCTCCACGACCTTGTCCGCCCGTCGGCGCACCACCAGTGGAACGGCCCGGTCGACGAGGGCCGTCGGGGGGCCGGGGGCGGCTTCGAGATCCTCCCGCGGCCCGCCTGCGTACAGGGTGTTGAGGAATCCGACATCGGTGCCCTTCTCGGCGAAGACCAGAGGCAGGTGCAGGGGAACGACGTCGCCGGCGGAGGATGCGTGGACCGTGAACATCACTGGGAGTCCGTCCCGCGTCAGCCAGTGGGCGCGGGCGCCGACCGCCGGCCGGTCGAGCGGGGTCACCAGCACGGGCTCGATGGCCACCCGGTGGAACGGAAACTCGCGTTCGTGCCGTGCCTCGATGCCGTAATCGAGGACCGGCTGCGTCACGACCAGGGTGACGGTGCGGTGCAGTCCCGCCACTCCAGTGACCGGGTCGAACTTCCGCTCGGTCACCTCCACGATGGAGGCCTCGTTCCCGAAGGGAAACAGGACTCCCCGCTGCAGCAGCCGGATGTAGGCGTCGCGCCCCATCACGACACGGTGAGTCCATTCCAGATCCGGGTAGGCCACCGAGCCGGAGAACCACGCGCCGCACGAGGAAAGGATGAGCGAGCCGACGGAGACCGGAGTACCGGGGTGGTCGCAACCTCGGGCGGCGATCTTCTTGACACCCTCGCCGAGCGGGGTGCTGTCGGCGAACGGTGTCTCCAACGGCAGGCTGGCGAAGGGGAAGACGGCCGAGTACGTGGGCGAGGACGGTGCCAGGATCCGGGTGTGCCATATCGCGGTGACGCCGTCGTCACTGGTGGCGGGGCGGTGGGGGTGCTGACAGCGGGCCTCGTCCTCGACGGCGAGAAGAAGCCGCCACGGCAGTTCGAGCGTGCTGGCCTTGCCCTGCTCCCGTGGCGTGCCGACCAGCTTCAGCTTGTTCGCCGCGTCGAGCACACCCTCGACGGTCAGGGGGATGACGTAACCGGGCGGCACGGTGAAATGCAGGCTGGTCGGCCCTGCCGGCCGCCCCTGCACCGAGAGCGAGCCCACCACGCTTTCCGCGACGTGCTGCGGCTCCAGGTCGACGATCAGGCGGCCCTCGCCCGTGGCGACCCATTCCCTGACCCCGGCGGCACCGGTGCGTTCCTGCAAGCCCGTCGAGCGGACCGTCAGCGACACGAGATCGCTCGGACGCAGGACCGCATATCGCTCCGTGGCACTCATGCCAGACCTCGAATGTTGTTCGGGTCGCCCGGTCCGATCCTGAGAAACGTTCCGCACGCGGGATGTTCAGGAGGGAATCTTGTCGTTCCCCTGCCACACGTGGTCGGGGTTCCCCCTGCCACAGGGGGTCGCCGACTCCGGGCGCCGTTCTCGTCCCCCATTGTCCGCCGCTCCGTAACGCCCCGCACCCCGGTACGGGGCGGGGCGGGGCGTTGCCGGTGACCTGACGGGCAGGGCCGTGTGCAGGTCCGCCCCCGACACCGTGCGGAGGTGATCATCCGCGTGCTCGGACACGGGGCGGGAGTGCCGGACCGGGTGACCGGCGGCTGCCGCGTTGTTCGGGCCGCGCCCCGAAGCGGGACGGGACAGGTGGAGGCGAGCGACGACATCCGGAATCCGGGGTCCGGCGGAGCGCCCGCCATGTCGAAGAACAGGCCCGCCCTCGCCGTTCGTCCACGTTGTTCTTCACACCGCACACCGCCCGGGGTTGTTCTTCACACCGCCAGGGACGGTTGTCCCGCGGTCATCGCAGCGCTCATCCCTCATCCGCCTGATGTTCGAGGTTCCCGCGCGCCCAGCCTGGACGAGGACGGCCGGGTCGACCGGCTTCGGTACTCCGGCATTTCGTGCGGCTCCGCTTCGACCGACAGTGTGCGGATGAGGCCTCCTACTGGGTGCCGTTCCGGCAGGCTGAGCCAACCATGCGGGGGTAAAATCTGCATTGCAGGGCCGTCGTACGGGAATTGCGCGCACGCCTACGCTTATGCGCCCCGGCCGGCTTCCCGCGATTTCCCGGGACGGCTGGAGCGCCTCGCTTCGCGCCACAGGCGATGCCTCTCGGAAGAGACCACGTATTGGCCGCAGAGGGAACGTTGGTCATCGGGCCGGACGAGCCTCCGCGAACCAGAGCCGAACCGCCGTCGACGGCACATTTCCGACGACAACAGGAAGTCCACGACGGAAGCAGAATGCAGGGCAGTAGAAGGGGACCAAGATGATGAATGACCAACGCGGCTGGGGCGAGAAGGGGTTTTCCACTCCTCCGGATACGCCTCCTGAAGGCTCGACCGGTGAACAGCCCGAGGGCTTCATGCTTCCCCCACGGGAACCGTCGGCGGAGAGCCGCGCGGAACTTGAGCGGGCAGCCGGCCTGACGGATTTCCGAGTCGGCACGGCGAGAGAAGAAGTCGAGGCGGCGTTGTTCGCCGACGCGGCGAACAAGGTCCGTGACGAGCGGCCGCGCCCTCCGGATCAGTTCCTGGGTGCGGGTAATGTACAAGGTGTCGGCTGGGGGCCGGCCGGGCCGGGCTCCACCGCCCTCCCCGGAACCGAGGTGCTACGGGTTTACGTGGCGGAGCCGCAGGAGACGAGCGCCGTACGGGACGTCCTGGTCGACGCTCTTGGCGTCCGGACCGCTGGGGACGTTCCCCTTGAGGTGGTGCACAGCGGCCTCATCAATCTGCAGAACCTTACGCACCGGCACCGAAAGGCCGCCGGAGGCCTCTCTGTCGGGCATGAAACGGGAGTCCAGGGCACCTTGGGTTTCCTCGCGCGGGGACGTAGCGCGCCTGACGCGAACAAGCTCTTCCTGGTGAGCGCCAACCACGTGATCGCGAAGCTGAATGCCGCCGAATACAATTCCTGCATCGTGCAGCCTGCCCCGGCTGACGGTGGACGCTGTTCCACCGACCGGATCGCTTTGCTGGACAAGGTCCACCCCCTTGATCTGACGTTTCTCACGACCAACTACGCCGACTGCGCCCGGGCTTGGTGCTACCCCAGCGAAGTGGTGCAGGAGCAGCTCCAGGTGCACCAAGTTCCGGGGACCGGCCCGCAGTACTACGGGATCGGACATGTGCCTCAATGGGCCACGCCGAACATGTGGGTCGGTAAGACCGGCTGCCTCACTCAGACCACCTACGGAAGGGTTCTGGAGACCAACTGGGGAGGGCTCATCGGCGTCCCGAACAGCCTTACGAAGATTCCGTTCGCGGGGCAGATATCCATCATGAACCCCGGATACACCTTCTCCCTACCCGGCGACTCCGGTGCCGTCGCCTGGTCGTACGACGCAAACGCCAACCCTGTGGGATTGGTCATCGGAGGCGATCCATACACCGGAGTCTCAGTCGCCAGCCACGCCAGCTGGGTTCTCGACTACCTGGATCTGGTTCTTGTCTGACCCGGGCCGCCGCGCGTACGGCACCTGGCTCCTCCGGGCTTTCGAAGGACTCACGGAGATTCGCCGAGTTCATGCTCGACACGTACCGCTTCGCGGACGCGGCGCATGACCTGGACCGGTCCTGCTACTGATCTTTTCATAAGTTCGGTGTGTGCTGTGGATGGTCAGGCCCGTATGGGCGAGGAATGGCCATGGCAGTCGGGGTTGGCGTTGATGCGGTGGATGCCTTGCTCGGTGGCGTCGGCGACATCGGCGTGGTGGTCGCCGGCGAGGTTGGCGAGTTCACGCTTCTTGAGGGAGGACCACAGCAGTTCCGCCGGGTTCGGCTCGGGAGCGTAGGCGGGCAATCGTTCCAGGGTGAGCCAGTCCTGTTCGGCGACCAGGCCCGCATCGCCCGGCTTCAGTGGGCGGACAGGCCGTCCCGGACCAGGACAACTCGCTCGCCGCGGTAGAACACCTTCATCTGCTCCAGGACCTCGATGAGCCCGGGGGTGTCGTAGCTGCCGGGCTTGAGGTGGCAGCACAGGCGCGCCCCGCGACGGGGGTCGGCGGAGTGGTAACCCAAGGCCCCGGCCATCGATGCGCGCTTCCGGTTCAGGCGGTGCCGCAGGAGCGGAGTCCGCCCTCGGGGCGAGTAGGCGCGGCGGATCCGAGGGAGCAGGGAGACGCCTGATTCGTCGAGGAAGACGATCCAGGCACGTGTGTTCACGGCCCCTTTTTGATACGCGGCCACTCGTGCGCGATCCAACGGGCGATCTCCGACTCGTCCCGCTCGACCGCCCGCCGCTCGGGCCGTTGCAAGCTCCATCCAGCCGGCCGGTCAGCAGTCGCCACACCGACGCCGTCGACAACACCACCCCCGTAGCCCGGGTGACGACCGCGCCGACTCGTTCCAGGGTCCACAGGTCGGCCTCGAAACCATGAGCCTGGGCACCTTGCTCCAATGCGGCCCGGACCGCCTCGACCTGGGTGTGCCCAGCTTGGGTGGGCGCCCGGTGGCTGCCCGTCGCCGCAGGGCCGAAGCACCACCTTGCTCCCACACCCGCCGCCAACGCCGCACACTCTCGGTACACACCCCCACCGCCCTCGCGATCTCCGCATTCAGGACGCCATCCTCGAACAACTCGACTGCCCGAATACGACGCGCCTACGCCAACTGAGGCCGCGACAAGGGAGGAAGACAGGAGCCGGCGACCGAAGGGGAGGGTTGATGAGTCGCTCCGACAGCCTCCCGCCCATACCGCCACCACACCCACCGAACTTACGAAAAGCTCAGTGGGCCGTGTATCGAAAGTGGATCTTGAGCGATGAATGATCTCGGTTCATGGGGCGGGGAGATCTCACGGACGAGCAGTGGGCGGCGCTGGAGCCGTTGTTGCCGAAGGGCACGAAGGCGGGGCGGCCGCCCGTCTGGCCTCGGCGCCAGTTGATGTCGCTCATGTGCTCGCGGCGGCCGTGGTGGCGGGCGAGGGCCCGCCAGCTTCTTGAGGTGCCCGATGCCGTGCTCGACGCGAATACGGCGTGAGGAGTGGGCCTTGCACTGGCGTTCGTGCAGCTCCTCGTACCACTCGGGCGGGGTTCTTCTTGAACTTGCGGTGCGGCGGTGTCATCACGCGTCCGCCCGTCGCCGAGTCCCTGATAGCCGGCATCGGCCAGGATCTCCACGTCAGGCCCGTCTGCCAGTAGCTCGACCAGGCCCAACTTCCGGGCATGCGTGATGTCCGCGCAGCTGGCGGGCTCGGCAGGGCTGCAGAACAGCAGGCGCCCCTCGGCGTCCGTGACGACCATGGACTTGACGGTGTTCTGCTTGTTCTTGCCGGAGATGAACTTCTCCCGGTCCTTGCGCCCGGTGGCGGGGCGTCGGACCTGGATCCCGGTGCCGTCAAGGATCCCGGTTGGGCCGTTCGCTCCGAGGTGTTCGATGACCTCGGCGAGCGAGCGCAGTCGGATATCGGGGGTGACGGTGCAGCCCCGCTGGGCCAGCAGGAGGCCAGTACATCGTGGGTTGCGCCGTGGTGGAGGTGGACGAGGGTCGCCAACAGGCGGTCAGGACGGCCTGGCGTCGCCCATGCCACAACGGGCCGGCCTCGGCGACGAGTTCAGCAATCACGTCGGGCGTCAGGCCCGTGATCCGCCGGCATCGGATGATCGCTGCACGTGCCCGGTTCCCCCACCGCACAGACCATGATCAACGATCAAGGACCCGACGTGCCGCCGACGACTGTGCACGAGCTCGCTAGTACTCCAGCCGTAGTTGTGGATCTTGGTGGGCTGTCACCGACAAGCAGCCGAGTGGGAAAGGTGAACGGAGTGAGTCCTCACTCATTGACGGAGTGAGCACTCACTCCGTAGGCTGGCGGTCATGACAGCACCCAAGGAGAACCAGACCACCCGCCGTCGCGCCCCCGCGATGACGCCGGAGGAGCGCCGCGCGATGGTCATCCAGACCGCGATCCCGCTGATCGCCGAGTACGGGGCGGCGGTGACGACCGCGAAGATCGCCCGTGCCGCGGGCATCGGCGAGGGCACGATCTTCCGGGTCTTCGCCGACAAGGACGAGTTGCTGCAGGCTTGCATCGCCGAGGCGCTCTCCCCCGAGCACGCGGTCCGCGAGCTCGACGCGATCGACGTGTCCCAGCCGCTGTCCGACCGGCTCGCGGAGGCGGCCGAGGCGCTGCAGGCGCATATGTCCAGGATGGGCGCGATCCTCGGCTCGCTGGGGCATCGCGGCGGCAAGCACCCCGGCACGGTGCGCGGCGCGGGCCGCGACGAGTCGACGACCCGTATCCGCGCGGCCCTCGCGGAGCTGCTGGAGCCCGACAAGGCCGCCCTGCGCCGGCCGCCGGAGCAGATCGCGGCCCTCTTCTTCGGGCTGCTCTTCACCCAGCCGCGTACGGAGGACGAGCCCGACCTGACCCCGCGAGAGCTGGTGGAGGTCTTCCTGCACGGGGCGCTCTCGGGGGGTGCCAAGTGAGCGCGCGGAGAAGGCGCCTGGGGGTGACGGCCCTGACCGTTCTGGCCCCCGTCCTGGTGTGGCTGGTCGCGGACCCCCTGCTGGGGCACCGGCTGCGGATCGCCGACGGCGAGCAGACACTCGACATCGGCGCCGTGCCCGTGGCGGTCGTCGCACTGCTCGCGTCGTTTGCCGGCTGGGGACTGCTGGCCGCCCTGGAGCGGTCCGGGGTGCGGCGCGCCCGTGCCATCTGGACCGGGGCGGCCGGCGCCGTACTGGCCGTGTCCTTCCTGCCGTTCATCGGCGACGGCATGGACGGCGGCACCCGGGTCTCCCTCGCTCTGATGCACCTGGCGGTGGCGGCGGTGCTGGTCCCGGGGCTGGGCGGCAGGTCCCCCGGTGCGGAAGCCGGTGCCGCCAGGGGGTGACCGCCGGCACCAGGTACGCCGCGAACAGCACCGGATGGAGACAGCCCCGCCAGAGCGTCGCGCGGTCGAGGATGACCGTCAGAGTGCCCACCACGCTCGAGATGAAGAGAGCTACCTGGTGGGCCGGGCCGAGGCCCAGCAGGAGCGGACCCTCGTGTCAGACCGCTGCGATGGCCATCACCGGGTTGGTCAGGCCGATGCTGGCGATGTCGGAGCCGTAGGCGAAGCCGGGGGAGGCCTGGGGTGGGGTCGGAGACGGGTGCGGCCACCGGTGGATCAGTCGGCCATTCCAGGTCCTGCATGCCGAGCGCTTCACCGCCGGGCTGACCGCCCACATCACCGACCGGCGATCAGGGCCCTGCCGATCATTGGCGCGGCCGATCAATTCATCGACAGCACAGATGTCCTCGGGCACTGGGAGATGACCCGCACCGTGACCCCAGCCCCGATCACCGCAACTAGAAACGCACTGATCTCCTGGAACTGGCTGCCCCTGCGCTTGCACTCCGACGCGCGCAGGGGCAGTCCTCCGTTCCCACCTCTCTCAACGGAACGTGCCCAACGTCCCTCACCTCCTAATAGTGTTGTCAAGCCGCGACTGTGACAGGGAGTTCGCTTTGGAAGCACCGTCCGTCACGGATCAGGGCCCACAGGACGTTGACCCGTCGTCGGGCCAGCGCGAGGACGGCCTGGGTGTGTCGCTTGCCTTCGGCGCGCTTGCGTTCGTAGAAGCGCCGGGACGCGTCGCAGTTGCGGATGCTGATCAGCACGAGGCGTAGAAGACGCGTTGCAGGCCGCGGTGGTAGCGCCTGGGGCGGTGCAGGTTACCGCTGACGTTGCCGGAGTCCCGGGGAACCGGGGCGACTCCCGCGAAGCCGGCCAGCGGTCGGCGGTGCCGAAGCGGCTCATGTCGCCGGCGGTGGCGGCGAGGAACTCGGCGCCCAGCAGTGGGCCGATGCCGGGCATGCTGGAGATCACTTCGGCGAGTTCATGCTCGCGAAACCGGGCCGCAAAGAGCCTGTCGATCTCGGTGATCTGCTCGTTGAGGCCTGTCACCTCCTTCACCAGGGTATGGATCACCTGCGCGGTGATCTTCTCCCCGGGGACGGCGGTGTGCTGGCGCTCGGCCGCGACCAGGGCGGCTTCGGCCAGGGCCTCGGCGCCGCGGACCTTGCGGTTCCTGAGCCACGTCTCCAGCCGACTGCGGCCGGCGCGACGCAGGGCCGCCGGGGTCTGGCAGCCGGTCAGCAGGACCAGCGGGCCGACATTGCCGAGATCCAGTGCACGCTCCAACGCAAAGAAGATGCTGGCGAGTTGACCACGCAGGCGGTTGATGCGGCGGGTGCGATCTGCGTCGAGGTCAGCGCGACGGTCCGTGAGGATCCGGAGTTCGATGGCCTGCTCGTCGTCCGGTCGCGGGATCGTCAGGTCACGGCGCATCCGGGCCTGGTCCGCGATGACGGTGGCGTCCTTGGCGTCGGTTTTGCCCATGCCCCGGCAGCCGGCCGATGCCCGGTTGACCGCGAGACCGGGTATGCAGAGCAGCTGCTGGCCTTGGTTGAGCAGTACGTTGATCAGCGATGCACCCACAGGGGCCCGCAGCTCCTGATCAGCGGCCGAGTCGTCGTGAGACACGGGGCGGCCAGGTGACGTGAACCATCGAGGGCAACCCCCTGAAAGCCATACCTGGTGTCTCTGGCCTCTGGACCTTACGACGGCCCGTCCGATCCACCAACAACGTAGGACCCCCTGAAAGGCCACGGCCTGCGCAAACGCTCGGCAGCTCTGGAAAGCGTGGCTGCTGCTGCACGCTGGAGCGGCCACCGAACGGGCCCCGCTGCGCGACCCGCTGGTCGCCACCGCGATCCGCGGCCGCGCCCTGCACACCCGCCCCGTACCGGCCTCGCCCGGCCAGGACGGGGGCGGCCCCGACGGCCGCCCCCGCCGGGTGCCCACGTGCCCGGAGCTGGAGCAGCCAGTAGCCTCTCGCCATGCAGACCACTTTGATGATCTACGACGGCCCCGCACCGGCCGATTCCGACGCCCCGCGTACCGGGGGCGTGCCGCTGGCTCCTGCCGGATTCGACTGGCCCCTGTGCGGCTGCGGGGGACCCCTTCAGTTCTTCGCGCATCTCCCCGTCGAGGACGGCGTTTTGTCGGTGTTCCTGTGCCAGAACGACCCCGGTGCGTGTAGTTTCTGGGACGCGGGCTCCAGCGCGAACCGGGTCTACCTGTTTCCCCGGGAGGAACTGCGGCCGGTAGCCGTGCCCGAGGCGGGACTGACGCTGCTGCCCGCCACCTCGGCCATCCGCACCCATGTCGTGACGCTCGACCCGGAGGAGGTCGACGACGACGATGACATCGAGCTCGGTGCCTACGACGTCGCCCGCCAAGGATGGAAACGCGAACCCGCAGAACGATTCGGGAAGCAGCGCGAGGTGCTCGGGTCGCTCGGAGGCAGTCCCTCCTACCTTGAGGACGACCGGCTGCCCGCGTGTCCCTCCTGCACCGGCACCATGGAGTTCGCGGCACACCTGGAGGAGGGGATAACCCGGGAGACCGCGATGAACCTCGGCGGCCAGCTGGGCTACGTCTTCGTCTGCCGCACCTGCCGCAAGGGATCCTTCCTCACCGACTGAGTGCCACCTGCGAGAGTCGCTGAAAGTAACGCTGTCGCCGGTTCGATACGCCACAGAGCGCCTCTGGGGCAGGGCGAGTGGTTCGCAGGAGCTGGCCCGTGTGACGTACGCGCTGCGAAACACCCAGGGGGGCGGTCCGTCGTCCGCAGGCCCTGCCAACATGGCGGGGCCTGCGACCTATTTGACCTCGGCACCACCCCGAAGGCGGTCCAACGCCGCCTGAACCGGCTCGAACGCAACGGCGATCGTGTTCCGCTGCGACGTCGCCCGCGCGCTGGCGGGGTGGCACGCGATGGCCCTGTTGTGGCTGACCGTCCCGGACGCCGAACTGCGCACCGTCGGTAACCGCATCGCGGGCTGGGCGGAGACCAGAATGTGCGCGGCGGCGGCGAGTCCGACGAACCTCTTGGTCATCCTGAACCTGCCATCGTTCGAGCACCTGGAGGAGATTCTCATCCGGATCGCTGCCAGCCTGCCCGGCGTGACCGTCACCGAACGGCGGTTGGTGCTGCGGCATGTGAAGATCTACGGCCGCCTGGTGGACGAGGACGGGCGGAGCATCGGGGTGATCTCGCTGGATCTGTGGGCTGATCCACGAAAGCGCTGAGATCTTCGGCCGGTCGCCACCCGGTGCTGCTCCCTCCTGGCCGCTGTGCCCACCGGTTGAGGCCCTTCAGCGCGATGGCCATGGGCCGGCCTTCGGGTTTCCGTCCGCGGAGGAACGGTGCTGTTCGTTGATCAACCACCCGCGCTGCGATCCGGCGGCGTTCGCGGCCCAGATGTCGCGAGGAGACCGGGCGTTCCCGTGAATGCCGTTACGTCGTCGGCCACTTGGCGCCGAAGGAGGACGGGCCCGCGGCGTGAACGGGCAAGGGCTCGTGTCACAGTTCTGTACCCGCCGGGGGTAGCGCGGTCCGAATCGAATTTCCTGCCCGGAAGCAGGGGCATGATGGGCCGATGCGACGGCTGTTCGAGCACGGCGGGAACGACCGTGCCGCAGGACCATTGCCGACGGTCCCAACTACGTCCAGACAGCACCTTGTTGGTGCATGTCCTTCATGCGGATGACGTTAGGCTGTCAGGGCGATTCGGATGGAACGGGCGTTCTGTCCACGTACTCCCATACGTATGGCGCCTGGCGCTTTGGAGAGAACTTCAGGAGGTGGCCGGATCTCATGGACACCAGCGACGGTTCCATCATGCGGTACGGCCTGCTCGGTCCCGTCGAGGTGCTGCGCGGTGCCACCGCGCTCGATCTGGGCCCCCGGCAGCGCCGGGTGCTGCTGACCCGGCTGCTCGTCCAGGACGGCCACCCGGTCTCTCTCGCCGAGATATGCCGCGACTTATGGGAGGGCGACCAGCCGAGGGCCGCCGCGTCTTCGGTGCGCGCCCATGTCAGCCGTCTCCGGTCGGCACTCGACCCGGGTCGTCAGGGCCGCTCGGACGTACTGGTCAGCAGCAAAGCCGGGTACGCGCTGCGCATACCCCCCGAGGCGCGGGACACCACCGCCTTCGAGGAGTCCATACTCGCGGCCCGCACCGCATTGCGCCAGGGTCACCTGGAGCGGGCCCGGCAACGTCTCGACCAGGCCCTTGGGCTGTGGCGCGGCCCGGCCCTCGGCGAGGCCGCCGACCACGCCTTCGCCCTGCGGGAGAAGGCCCGGCTCAACGCGGCACGTCAGGACGCCCGGGAACTCCAGGTCACCGTCCTCATCAAACAGGCCGACTTCGACCGCGCCGTACCCACCGCCACGCGGCTCACCGCCGATGCCCCGCTGCGCGAGACGTCTTGGGCACTGCTGATGCGCGCGCTGTACGCGGCCGGGCGGCCGGCCCAGTCGCTGCGTGAGTACGAGCGGTTCCGCGCCTTGCTCGCCCGAGAGCTGGGCCTGGACCCCAGCCCGGGACTGCGCGACCTGCACATGGCCGTCCTGCGCCACGACGCCGACATCCTGGGCCCCGTGCTCGGCGCCCCGGGCCCACACCGTCTGACCACCGCGCCGTCGCCCCCGGTGCCCACAGGACCACCCCTGGTGGGGCGGGCCGAGGAGACGGCGCAGCTCGACGGGCTGCTCCGGGCCGTGGTCGCGGGCGGCACCCAGTGGGCGGTGGTCTCCGGGGAGGCGGGTTCCGGCAAGACCCGGCTGCTGGACGAACTGGCGGCGCGGGCCGCCGAGGCCGGGCTGCGCGTCGTCCGCGTACGCGGCGGCCGTTCGGGCGCCGACGGCCAAGGGGCCGCGCCGTCGTGCCCGGTGGTTCGGCTGCTGGACGAGCTGAGGCGGCGGGAGCCCGAGGAGAGCGGCCTCGGCGCGGAAGCGGCGACGCGCCCGGACCCGGTGGAGGCGCTCGCCCACGAGCTGGGCCGGGCGCCCGTGCTGTGCCAGTTGGATGACCTGGACGAAGTCGGACCGGAGAGCTGCACACGGCTGCGACGGCTCGCCGGACTGCTGCGGGACACCCCGGCGGCCGTGGTGTGCGCGCTGCGCGACACCGGGACTCCCCAGGTCAGCGGCTTGCTCGCCGACCTCGCCCGGCAAGGCACGGCCTGGCTGCGCTTGGAGCCGCTGGCCACCGAGGACGTGGCCGAGCTGCTCACGGTGCGGAATGAGGATCCGGTCGAGGCCGAGGCCCTGAACAGGCGCGCGGCGGGCAATCCGTTCGTCTTGGCGGAGCTGCTGAGGCTGCCGCCGGGCCGGCGCACCGGGCCCGGCGCCCGAGTGCCGTCCGCGGTGGGCACTATTGTTCATGACCGGGTGGCCGGGGTGTCCGCGGAGGCCCGTTCCGTCCTCGTCCACACCGCCGTCGACGGAGGGCGGCTGGACCTCGGGCTGCTCGCCGAGCTCCCGGGAACATCCCCCGACCGGCTGCCGACGCTGGTCGACGACGCCGTAACCGCCGGACTGCTGGTCTGGCACCCCGACCGCAGTGACCCGCTCGCCGGGCACTACCAGCTCCCCGAGCTGGTCCACGAAGTACTGCTCGGCACCCTCACGCCCTCCGGGCGGCAGCTCCTGCACAGTGCGCTGGCCCGCGCACTGACCGACCGCGAGGCCGCCGACCCGGCCCGGCTCGCCGGGCATCTCCGGGCGGCGGGCCCACTGGTGCCCGTGCTTCCGGCGGCCCTCCGCCGGACGCGGACCGGAGCGGGCACCGACCCGAGCGGCGAGCACTGAACCGATCCCTTCGATCTCGTACCCGCACCGCCCCGGGGCAGCGCCGCCGGGACCAGAGGAGACGTACATGTCCGACCAGCACAAGGCATCGGGTGAGCCCTCCGTCCAGCAAGAGGGGTCCGCCGAAGCCGAAGGCGTAGCGGCCGAAGCCGGGACCGCCGTACCCGAAGCCGGGACCGTCGCGGCCGACCTCCTGGGCAGGGGGCAGCCCCGCGCCGGTTCCGCCCCGGCTCCGGAGGGAGGGTCCGGGGAAGCGGCGCGGTCCACCGGGAGCACGCGAAGTCCGGCGTCCCCCGGCACCGGGTCCGGGGCCACGGGGGCCGCTGTGGCGGAGGGCGGAAGTGCCGAGGCCGCCGAGGAGGCCGGGGCGTCAACGGCGTCCGAGGCCGAGAGCGCCGAGGCGAAGGGCGGCCGGGCGGGTGCTGCCCAAGCCGGGGAAGCCGATGGCGCGGACGCGAGCAGTGCCGCCGAGAAGGCCCGCGAGGGGCAGCCGGCGGGAGTCGCACGGGCGCGGAACACCCGCCGGGGTGTTGCCGCGGCTGCCCGGTCCGGCGGCGCCGCGGCCGGAACCGGCACTGGTGAGCCCGGCCGTCCCGGCAAGCCGGTGCTGGCCGGCGCCGCTCTGGTGGGTGCCATCCTGATCGCCATCCCGCTGTTGGTCATGGTGACCGGCAAGGACGAGGACAAGAAGGCCGTCAAGTCCGCGGCGGTCGAGAACGTCCTGGAGGACGAGGACGACCTCGCGGGCGCTTTCGTCGCCGAGTCGCCCGCCCCCTCGCGGACGAAGCCCGGCAAGGAGAACAAGAAGGGGAAGGCCGGTCCGAAGACGGCGGAGGAAGCCGCCTCGCCGGCCGCCCCGCCCAGCCCCTCGTCCGGCGCGAAGCCGGAGCAGGGGAAGGGGAAGGGAGAGCTGAAGAGCAGGACGGCGAGCAACCTGCCGCCCGTGCTGTCCCGAGTGCTGATCAAGAACAACACCAATGGCACCTGTGTGGACATTCCCGGCTACTCCAAAGGCGCCCCGGACACCGAGGTCCATCACTTCACGTGCGACAACACCAGCAACGACAACCAGCTGTGGAACGTGGAGCAGCGTTACACCAGTGCTGGACCCGGAGGGGTGCCACTGTTCCAGATCCGCAATGTCAAGGACGGTATGTGCCTGGACCTCCCCGGCTACGGGGGCGGTGGCGAGGCCACGATGGTCACGGAGTACCCCTGCGACGGGACCATGAAGGACAATCAGCTCTGGTGGCTGGACAAGCGGGCGGACGGGAAGTACTGGATCCGCAACGCCGCCAGCAACAACCAGTGCCTGGACTCCTACAGTCGCAGCGAGAAGGAGCGTCAACTGTTGATTTGGCCCTGCGCGCCGGAGAGCCAGAACAACCACGAATGGGTTTTCACCCGCTCCTGAGCGGACCGCGCCGGGGGAGGTGAGCCGAGATTCAGGGCGTACGACCGGTCTCCGAGGGCAGGTCCTCCGGGCGCGGCCCGGTACCGGTGCCGGTGCCGGTGTCCGGCGCCTCGTGGTGGAGCGGGTCGGCCAGCGCCGTGCGCAGCGCCTCGGCGGTCAGCAACTGGGCCACCGGGGCGGAGGAACTGAGGAACAGCACCTCCCGGCCCTCGGGCAGCCGGTCGAGGAAGGCTCGCACCGGCATCACCCGGTGCGGCGGCGGGCGCTCCCCGTCCGGCCTCGGTGACATGGTGAAAACCGGTACGGCGTGCGTGCCGTCGGGCGTCTCGGTCACCCTCCAGGCACCTTCGGCGTTGACGCAGACAGCGATCTCGGCATCGGCGAGGACTTGGGCGAGCAGGTCCTCCGTGTCGTAGCCGGTGGCCACCAGACGTACTGCGGCGTCGGCCAGATCGACCGGCGGGCCCCAGCCGTGGGCGTCGGGGGAGGGCCGGTAGCCGGGGTTCGCCTGCCACTCGACGATCTCGCCCCGGGCGTCGCTGCGCCAGCGGCCCGGCATGGCCCAGGCCGGCGCGCCCTCGCCGTCGGCGCTGTTCCAGTGCCGGTCGATCACCGACAGCCAGTGGTGGGGGGCGAGCCGGGCAGCGGACACATACTCCTCAGGGGGTTCACGGAAGGCCGGGTGCCCACGCGGGACGGCTCCGCCGGTGGCCTCGGCCGACTCCACCGGCCTCACTGGGCCGCCCGTCTCCCGCGCAGCCTCCCCGGGAGCTCCGGAGACGCCGGGACCCACGGAGGAGGCAGGATCCGCCGCGCCGCCGCCTTCCTGCCAGTGGCCGGGGGCACGCCGGGCCGCCTCCTGGATCTCCTCGGGGACCGGGGCCGGCGCGTCCTCGCCGGCCCCGGTCCCTGATCCGGTGGCTGCTGGGATGTCATTCACGGGTTCCTCGGAGGGTGTCGGGGGCGGTGGTCCAGTACCTGCTGCGGCTCCCGGGCGGGAGGAGGGGAAGGGGGGCGGCCCGGGCCCGGGGGCCCGGGGAGGCCGGTGAGCCATTCGTCGCCGTCGCGGAGCAGGAGCACGTACGGCCGGTCGACGGGCGGGTTCGGGGCGGAGCCGTAGAGGACGACGGTACGGTCCTCCTCCGCCACCGCGGCCGTCACGCCGAGGGCGTGCACGGTGGCGGTGAGCAGCGTGAGCAGCGGCAACTCGGTTCCGGGTCCGCCGAGGCCGGGGTCGGCCAGCAGCAGCCGCAGCCGTACGGCGGGACCGGTGGCGATGTCGGCGGCCGGGAGCAGGTTGCCGAGCAGGATGCCCTGGGCACGCTGTGTCCCGGTCAGGTCGTGGCCCGCCCGCTCCAGCTGTGGCATCGTCACCGTCGCCGACCGGTCCAGCGGCGGGACTTGGTCGTCGGTGAGCAGGCCGTCGGACAGAGCGTCGGCCAGCCAGGCGCGGAACGCGACGCTCCGGTCGGGCTCCGCCGCCGGGAGCGGTCCGGCCAGCGCCGGGTGGTCGCCGAGGGCGGTCAGCACGATGGCCTCGGCGGTGCGGCCGGGCCCACCGGGCACAGGGTGCAAGGCGTACCCGACGCCGTCCAGGACTGCCCCGCCGTCGTCCGTGCGCAGCAGTGTGCCCGGGGCGGCGGACGGCACCGGGAGCGACCGGGCCCGCTCACCGACCAACTCCTCGTAGAGCGCGCGACGTCCACCGGAGACGTCATCGGCCCTGATGAGCGCCTGGTTCCAGTCCTGCTTGATCTCATCCAGACAGACGCGCCAGTCGCCGCTGGGATGGGAGGCGCCCATCGCCTTCAGGTCGACATAACGTTCGTTCCTGCCGAGGCCGCCGGAACCGATCTTGTCCCGCTTGTGGCCGTGCAGCACGGACTCGGGGTTCGAGGTGGCCTCGGTGGAACGGAAGTCGTGCCGGTAGCCGACGGGGCTGGCGGCGTGGGGCGCGATGGTCTCGACGCCGATCTGGAGGGAGCCGTCCTTCTCCAGGGTCGGACGGTGGTGGACCAGGAGGACATGGCCGTACGAGCCGTTCGGCAGGACCATGTCCCCGTTCCAGTCCTTGGCGCCGAGTCCGCCGCCGGAGATGTCCTGCCCCCACAGCTGCGGCCGGGCGGAGCCGACGGAGAGCATGTTCGTGACGGACGCTCTGGCGCCGCCCTTCTCCTCGAACGTGCCCGGCCGGTCGCCCTTGTTGGCGCCGATGGCCGTGCGGTGGGTGGCGAACCCCCGCTCGGACACGAACTCCGCGACCTCCGCCTTGGTGTCGTCCTTGGTCGCGCCCAGGAAGTGCGGCAGCCAGTAGGCTGCCTCGTCCGCCGAACGCAGGGCCGGAATACGTACGTTGACACGGCCACCGTGGGCCAGCGCACGGATGACGTCCTGCCCGTGGTCCGTCACGTGCCGGCCCTCCTGAGGGCTGTAGAGCTGAAGCCCGTGGCGCAGGAGAAGCAGGATCCTGGTGAGCATTTCACGGCCCTGGGCATCCTTCCCGACGTAGTCGGGGGCCTTCCTGCCGCTCTCGCCCAACGGGGTGCCCTCCGCCGGGACGGCATCGCCGTGCCGGCGGGAGGCCGCCATGCCCTCCGGGTGGAGAGTGTCGACAGCGGTGTCGCGGATCTGCTGGTCGCGCTCCCGCTCCAGGCTCCGCCGCTCGTCCGGCGCGGCGATGGGCGCCTGGGTGAGCATGAACCGGCCGAGTGTGTAGGCCGGGTCCGTCGGTGTGCGGGTTCCCGGGGCCCTGAGGACCGGGTGGTTCCGCCGCACGGCCAGGGTCGCGGTGAGCACGCGCCTGCCGGCGCTCAGTTCCAACCAGTTCCTGAACGGCCCCCCGGTGTACTCCTCGGCCTCTTCGTAGGTACCGATCCCCACCTCGTTCAGCCACCGCGGAGCAAGCTCGGACAACTGCATGATGTCGGCCAGGTCCTGTTCGCCGAAAGCCTCGCCCCGCATCACCCGCCGGTCCAGGGTCTTCCGCAGCCGGGCGGAACCCTCGACCATCCACTGTTCGGGCCACCACGTGCCGGGCGCGAGGACGTTGCGATCCGACGCCGTCTGGAGCGTGTTCCGCTCGATCGACCGGCTGAGGCGGGCGGTGATCTCCTTGACCTGCCGCGCCGCCTCCTCGGCCGGTCCGGCCGTCCCGGCGGTGTCCGGCGCGAACAGGGAGACCTGGTAGTGGGCGGCGCCCGCCGCGGGACCGCGGTGGCCGCTCTCCCAGCCGGCGCGGCCCCCGGGCAGCCGGCCCGGCATCAGCAGGAGGGTGCGCGGCGCGTCCGCCGGGCCGGTCAGCGTCATCGGCCCGGCGGCGGTGTGCGCGGGGCGGCCGGTGCGGTCGGCGAATCGCCGCGCGAACCCGGCGGGCAGCGGGGCCGCCGGATCTGTGGCGAAGAACAGCGCGGGGTTCTTGAGCGGCAGGGTGCGCAGCACCGGATCGAAGTCGAGCAGGGCCAGGAACTCGCTCTCGGAGAGCAGCACCTGAGTTCCACCCGGCAGACGCAGGCCGATCAGGCCCCTGCGGCAGGCGCCGACCAGGTAGATCCGGGGGTAGGGCCGGCCGGAGCCGATCCAGGGAGCCGGAGCCGGACGCGGGGAGGTACCGGCCGGGCCCGGCACGATCTGCCGCGGGCTCTGCCAGGCGACACCGAACGGTGCGGGAGCGTCGCTCCAGTTGACGCCCCCGGCGGGGGACGTCCCGTTCAGCCGGTCCATGGGGCCGAACAGCCCCCCGTCCGCCAGGTGGTAGGCGGCCAGTGTGTCGGTGTCGCCGATGTCCACCCCCTGAGTGGCCGCGCGGGTGACCAGCGCCCACACCTCCTGTTGCCGGTCGCGGTTCCACTCGGTGCCGGGCGCGAGCCGCAGGATCCGGCGGCCCAGCGCCTCCCGCCGCTCTTCGGGCGGGTCGGAGAACAGCCGCTGGGCCGAACGGGCGGCGGCCCAGAGCGTCGACGCCCACTGTCGCGAGGTGGGCGCGGCGTCGGAGGGCAGCGCGTGGGCATAGCGCGACAGCGGCTCGCCGTCGGCGGCCAGCATGTTCAGCGTGGCGTCGAGGACGCGGGAGGGGACCGCGGTACCGAAATCGGCGGCCGGGTCGGCGGCGAGGACGGCGCGTGCGTGGTCGAGCAGTGCGGTCCGCCCCTCCCGGTCGGCGGGCCGTCCGGTGTGCTGCTCGGTGGCGAAGTCCCACATATCGGTACGCAGGGGGGTGACCCCGGAAAGCCGGGGGTCGGCGGCGCGCAGGCGCTCCAGGGCGGTGATGCCCCGCCACAGGCGATCGTCGAGGGCCGGGTCGCTCTCCTCGCACCCGTACTCCAGGCGCAGCGCCCGCACCAGACGCAGGGTGGTGTGCCGGGTCGCCTCGGGTACCGGTCCGGGGTCGGTGTGCAGGCCGCCGGAGCGGGCCGACCGGTCGAGTTGCGGAAGGTCCGGCTCAGGAAGGAACAGCACCCGTCGGCCGCGGACGCCCCGAGCCGAGGACAGCATGAAGCGGGTGTCGTCGTTGAGTCCCGTCGGACGGGTGGCGGCGTCCACCCCCATACCGGTGAGGTTGGCCAGGAGCAGGCCCAGTGATGTCTCGTCCAGTAGATCGTCGCTGTACGGCAGCTCCGCGTGCATCGGGTAGTGCTGGCCAGGGTCGCCGTCCGTGGCGCTCCAGCAGACCTCCAGATGGATCCGGCCCCCGGGCGGGAGGGCGCGTACCTCGGGCAGTCCGCCGATGTACCGGACCGCCTCGATCTTGTCGAGCCAGAGGGTGCGGCCGTCCTTCAGCTCCACCAGCAGGCGGCCCGGTTCGCCGTGGCCCGCGTAGAGGGTGAGGGCCGCGGGAGGAGTGGCGACCGGCTCCCCGGGGCCGTCCTGGAAGCCGCCGCTGTCGGCGGCGGGCACCAGGTGGACCAGCTCCCCCAGATGGCGGAAGCGGCGGAGGCGCTGTCGGCGGCGGTGTGCCTGCGGTGTAGGGGCCGTGGTGGCGTGGCCCAGCGGCTCGCCGAGGTCGTCGGGGAGTGGACCGGCTTCGATCTCGCTCTCCCGCAGCCGGACACCGTCGACGGAGGTGAACTCCCTATCCTCCCCGGTCGGTTCCGCCGACTGCGTCGGCAGGGCCAGCGGGGGGTACATCTCGGCTCGGGGAGCGGTCGTGGCGGCAAAGGTGTGATCGGGTTCGGATTCCGAGGCGCTGTCGGAGTCCGGGTCGGATACGGGACCGGTATCGGTGGCCGGGGCGTCGTCGCCGTCACCGAGCAGGATGCGGGCGCGGGCCAGTCCTTCGTTCTGGGCCTGAGTGGCTTCGACCGGGTTGACCCGAAGGCGGTGCTTCGGGCCTGGGCCGTACAGCCGCCGCATCAGGTGATAAAGGGTGGGATGCTTCTCCTTCACCCATTCGGGGCCGCCGTTCTCACGGGGCAACCCGGTGACGGGGTCGTTGCCCGTGTTGGCCCGCAGATAGACATTGGTGAGCTGGGCGAAGAATTCGTACTGGTTCGTGCTGCTGTAGTTGGGCCTGCTGCGTCGGCCTGTCTTCTCATCGTAGGAGTACAGCGCGCAGTCCGGCCAGGCGCCCGCCTCGCCCGACCTACGGGTGGCTTCGTAGGATTTGTCGATCAGCCCGAGATCTTGGTAGTCCAGGCCGACCCGGTGAACGATGTGGGAGACCTCGTGGAAAGTGGCCGAGTAGCCGTCGGGGAGGCTCTTGGTGTGGCCGATCGTGGTGTGCTCGCCGAGCAGGTTCTCCTCGCTGATGGCGGCGTGGAGTGTGGCCACGCCGCGAATGGTGTGGTAGCACCGGCCGTCGGAGTTCACTTGGTGTTTCAGGTCGTGGAAGGCTTCCAGGGAGGTCACGGCCCGGTCCCGGGGCACTACCACGACGCGTGAGCCGCGCTTGACCATACGAGCCGTGACGACGGGATCGTGCAGCGCTCGGGCAACCTGCGTGCGCGCGGTCCTGCGGACGGCGCCCGGCTCGTGGACGCCGGTCGGCACCTGGACGATCAGGTGGGCGGCGGCCGTAGCGAAGTCGGCCGGGGTGAGCGAGTCGCGCAACGCGTCCACCAGGGCCGGGCCTGCGGCGAGCCGTTCGCGATGATCCGGCGTCACATCGGCGATGGCGAAGGTGAGTTCGGCCGGGGACATCCCGGGAAGTCGGGCGGCGAGCGCGCGGACCGGATCCGCGACGACCTCGGGCATGGCGCGCAGTTCTGCGGCGAGGGCGGCCAACTCGTCCTCCAGCCGCGGCTCGTCGTCCTCGGAGGCTTCGTTGTCGGCCCAGAGCCCCTCGTGCTGGTGCAGGGTGTCGGGGTCCAGGGCGGCGTCGAGGATTTCGCTGAGCTGTACGGCGAGAGTGGGGGCGGCCCCCGGGGGCGCGCCGGTGCGGTAGGCGTCCTCCCGGGCCCCGATGAGCGCGGCGGCACGGGGGCCGTGGGCAGGGGTGCGGCTGAGCGCCCACAACAGGTCGAAGAGGGCCTCTTCGCGTACTGCCCGGGTGGGCGCGGTGGCCAGAGTGAGGGCGGCGTCGGAGAGGGAATCGGCCGGTGAGGGGAGCGTGAAGCCGGGAGCCGTATCGAAGCCGGCCGGCGCGGTGCCGGTGGTGATCCGGATCTCGACGCCGTTCACCAACAGGATGACGGTCCCGGCGAGGTTCTGGTCGGGCAGGGAGACAACCGTCTCTCCCGGCAACCGCTCCAATTCCCGGCGGATGTCGTCGGCCGCGGGCAGGCCGGTCGCGACCAGCTGAAAGTCCACGGTGAGCAGCGGGCGGGGATTTCCGAACTGCACCCGGCCGCGCGCGTCGCCGGCCAGTACCGCCGGAAAGCCCATGGCGTACAGCAGGCTGCCGACGGCGGCTCCGACATTCAGCATGTAGTCGGGATGCGGCTTGAGGATCAGGCCCGCGGACCGCGGCGTCGGGGCGGTGTGCGGCCCGGGCGCGGAGCTGTGACCGGGTTCGCGTTCCAAGTCGCTGTCCGAGTCCGAGTCGCTGCCGGAGTCGCTGTCGGAGTCCGCGTCGGGTGCCGCGGCCGGCGGCAGCGCCAGGGCCGTGACGAGCGGACGCGGCCGGTCGGGGAACTCGGAAGCGGTCGCGTGCGGCCGACCCGGCCCGAGGCCGGGGCCGTCGGACTCCAGGGACGGGCGGACGGCCGACGGGACGGTGTCCGGACCGGGCGGCGCGGGGGCATCGGGCGCGGTGAGGGGAACGGCATCGGTGACCGACTCGACGGTCCGCAGCGCCTCGGGCGTGACCAGCGGGCCCGTGCCCGGGCCGGCGATGGGGGAGAGGCCCGCGTGGCGCAGTAGCCGGCGCAGGACGGTGACGGCGTTGTCGGCGCGGCGGCGCTCGCGGTCGGAGGGACTGAGTCCGGGGTCGTCGCCGTACAACCGTATGTGCTGCTGGTCGGAGAGTGCGGGACGGTCCGTCGCGGAGAGTTCGACCGCCCGGGTGGCGTCCGGGGCGACCAGCACGGAGAGGTCCACATGGAGCTGGTCACCGGAGCGCGGCAGCAGCAGGCCGTGGTTGACCTCGGTGTCGAGCAGCACGCGGACCCGCTCCTGCAGGTCGTCGAGATCCACACCGGCGAGGCCGGGGCCCGGGCGGACCGGAATGTCCAGGGAGAGCGAGCGCACCCAGCGCCCGTCGTCGGCCTGGACGCGCCGTACCTCGGTGCCGGTGGTGGCGGGCTCGCTGTTCCCCGTCGGCGCGCCGGTCCCGTCGGCGGGCGGCGCTCCGGGTGTCCCGGTGTGCACGACGCCGGCGGGAGCCGCCTCCTGGCGGTGCCGCCACTGCTCGGGCCGGACCGGGTCGGTGGCCGGGGGCTGGTGGGTGAGGGGCGCGGCGACCGGTGCGCCGTCGCTGCCCTGTACGGGGTTCTCCTGAGGAGAGCTGTCCGACGCCTGCCGGCCGTCGGCGCCGGTGCCGGTGCGCCGAGTGGTGTCCGGTGTCTCCCCCGGCGAGCGGTCGGGAGCGGTGAGGGAGGAACCGGGGGCGGGGTGCCGGTCCGGGAAGTGCTCCGGGTCCGTGTCCGGCTGCGTGGCGGCTTCGGTGTCCCTGGGGGCGGCCTGCGGCGCCTGTGACTCCGGGCGCCCGCCGGCGACGGGCGACGCCGTCACCGGGGCGGCCGGGGCGGAGACCGGGGCGGTGACAGCGCGGTCTGCCCCGGGAGCGGACACCGGGGTGGTGACGGGCGCCATGTGCAGTACGGGAACGCCCGTTCCGAGCGGCGTGGTTGTGCCGGGGGACGCAGTGGACAGCGGTGGGGCCGAGGTGCGGGTGGGCAGGTGGAGGGGACCGGTGACGGCCGGCATGGTGCGGGAGGCGTCCCTGCCGGTGGCGGTGTACGGGGAATCCCCGCCCGGCAGCGGGCTGTCCGCGCGGAACGGGTCGAGCGCGTCGTCGGGCAAGGTCGGCAGCAGGGTGTTCACCGGCGCCGGTGTGGCGGGGACCACCGGCGGGACGGGCGTGTGCACCGGCGGAGGTGTCGTCGACCCCGGCGGGGGGCGGCTGGTGGTGACCTCCGGCGCGGGACCGCTGGACGAGGTGGTGAGGGTGTTCGGCGTGGGTGCCGGGGTGTGGACGACGACATCGCCTCCGCCGCCGAGGAGGTTGTCCGGGCCGGGCGGCGGGTTGTACGGGCTGAAGACGTTCCGGCCGTCGAAGAGCTTGCTGTTGAGGCCCTTCGTGATGTGATTCAGGGCGTCGCTGAGGAACATCTCCACGACGGCGCTGAGGCTGCCGCCCGCCATCGACATGACGTCGAACTTCCAGCGGTTGTCGAAGAGCCCGTTGACCAGGAACTCGGCGAGCCCCTCGCTGGGACCTTCACCGGCCGCGTTACGGAAGACATTTCCGCCGAGGACGCCCCACTTGTTGTCGCCGAAGTTCCGGAACTGGTTCTTGAAGATGTCGCCGAGGCCCTTGGAGACGAAGGAGCCGAAGAACCCGGCGAGGCCGCCCACCGCGAGGGACTTGAGAATGTCACGGCCGTCGATACCGTCGGGGCGGCGCCTGCCCTCGTTGAGGGTGAGCATCGCCAGCCGCACGGCGAGGGTGGTCAGCGCCTCCTGCACCGCCTCGCTCAGCGCGGGCAGCAGATGGGTCTGGTTGAGCAGACGCTGCATGATGGTGAGAATCGCCACCGTGGAACGCGCCTTGGCCGTGGCGGTCTGGCTGAACGACAGGCCGCCGGTGAAGAACGAGAGTGCCGCGATCAACGCCAGTTCGGCCAGCAGGATGAGGGCCTCGGCGACGATCTCGAACTTGGACTCCATGATCTTCTGGGACTGCTTGGTCCGGTTGTCGGAGACCTGGCGGATCTGTTCCGCCAGGTCTCCGAGCACATCCGAGCCACCCGCGCCGGTGAGCGGGGCCAGCGCCTCCTTGAAGCTTTCCGCGACCCGCGGCGGCACCGCCCCGTCGACCTTGTTGAGCAGGTCGATGACCTCGCCCCGCAGATCGAGGACCTGCGCCGCTTTGTCGTCGTAGGGAACGGCGCTGGAGAACGCCATGTCGGAGGAGGCCTGCAACGGCAGCTCGCCGAGCAGAATGAAGAGGATGTAACGGGCCGCCTCGGGGAACTCGATGCTGTCGGGGATCAAAGGTCAGTGCTTTCCGCCGCCTGTGCCGCCGCCCTCGCCCACCGAGCCGAGCCGGCCGTGCAGCAGACCGATGTCGTCCAGGTTCTGGGACTGGGTGGACTTGATCTTCCGCATCGCCATGACATGGCCTTCGATGGAGCTGTCGAAGCCATCGGCGAGGCGGTTCAGGCCGTTTTGGACATACCGGTACTCGCGGTCCGCCTGCGATCCCATCTCCTGGGCGTACTCGTCGTTCAGTCCGTACCACATCGAGGTCGGCGCCACCGCGGCCGGGAAGCCGTTCGCGAGCTGTTTGAACCGCTGGGCCAGCGAGCGGGCCTCGGAGATGAACGCCGACAGCTTGGCGGGGTCTCCCTCGAAGTGTGATCCGTGTCCGTAACTCATCGCTGCTCCTTCTTCCGGTCCTCCGGACGGGGGGCGTCCGAGGACTCCTCGTCATCCTCGGTGATCGCGTCGCGCAACCGGTCGCTCGCGCCGCCGCGTCCGGCGGCGCCCTGCCTGACGGTCTCCAGCAGCGGGCCGAAGATGTCGCCCCAGTCGACTCCGGAACCCTCGATGTGCGGCCGGCCGCCGACCGTCTCGGACAGCGGCTGGAAGGTGTGCAGCACGGTGCGGGCCATCTCGGCCTGCCCCTGGCGTGCTGCCTCGACGACCGCCGCCGCGAGTTGCGAGGCGCCCATGGTCCGGTACTTGCCGTCGAGGAAGCGCACGTCGGACAGGTGGCCCTGGGAGTTGACGGTGACCTCCACACTGCGGTCCCGGGACCGCACGGTGACGCTGGAGCTCTGCAGCCGCCGCTCGGCGGCGGCGACGGCCCGCTGGGTCTGCTCCAGCCTGGCCACCGCCTCGGCCAGCCGCTCCTGGATCGGTTCGCTCATTCCGTCGCTCTCCCGGTCTGTGTGTTCATGGCGTCTAGCGGCCGATGACGGCCGGGGCGCCGTCCTCGTCGGTTCCCCACACGTCCTCGTCCTCGTCCAGCCAGGAGGACCGCTCCCGGTCGCCGCTCTCGGTCTGCTGGCCGGCGCCGCCGCCCGCCGGGGGCATGAACGGCATGCCCCCGGAAGCCGTGGCGAGAGAGCCGCGGCCCGCCACCGAGACCTCCTCCTGGCCCCGCCCGCTCTGCGCGCGACGGGTGGTGACGGGCTGGCCGTCGTCCGCCACGCCGCGGACGCGTTCCCCCTCCGCGCCACCGGTGGACGCACCGTTGATCCGCGTGCCCATGGGGAGCATCGGCATGCCAGCCCCGGCGCCGTTGCCGGAGCCCAAGCCGTGGTCGCCGCCGCCGCTGCCGGAGTCGAGGACCTGGTCGTACAGCTCCTCCTCGTAACCGGCACCGGAGTAGCCGGGCGAGTACAGGGAGCCGCCGTCCGGCAGACCGGCGCCGCCGGGGGCACCGCCGCCGAGTCCGGTGGGGAGGGTCTGGCCCGGGTCGATGGGGGAAGTGGTCCTGGTGCCGTCGGACCGGTTGTTGGTGAGGGTGGATTCGTCGGGATCCAGGACGCTGCGGGAGCCGTCGGGCAGGGTGGTGGTGAGGCTGCCGTCCTCGCCGAGCCGGGTGACGCTGCCGTCGGTGTTGGTGATCGAGTCGCCCGGACGCAGGCTGTCGGTGACGGTGGAGCCGTCGGGCAGGGTGGTGACCACATCGCCGCCGGGCAGGTCGATGGTGCGGGACGACCCGTCGGGGTAGTCCATGGTGACCGAGCCGTCGGAGTTGAGTGTGGTGGTGCCGTATCCGGCACCGTGCCCGGAGCCCTCGGGCAGCCGCAGACCGTCGGGGACGGGGGCGTCGGGCGCGCCCGACCCCAGGGGGCCGGCACCGGAGCCGAGGTCCCGCATCTGCCGCTCGGCACGCTTCTCGGCCTCGGCCTGCTTCTTTTCCTGCTCCGCTTCCCTCTTCTCCTGCTTGGCCTCGGCCTCGTGCTCCTTCTGCTCCTGTTCGGCCTGGAGTCGTTCCTGCCGGGCCTCTTGCTCGGCTTCCTTCTTCTCCTGTTCGGCCTCGGCCTCGGCCTGCTGCTCCTCCTGCCGGTCCCGGTACTCGGACTCGGTCTGGATCCGCTTCTGCTCGGCTTCGGCCTGCTTCTTCTCTTGCTCGGCTTCCTTCTTCTCCTGTTCGGCCTCGGCTTCGGCCTGCTTCTTCTCCTGTTCCGCTTCCTTCTGCTCCTGTTCGGCCTCGGCCTCGTGCTCCTTCTGCTCCTGTTCGGCCTGGAGTCGTTCCTGCCGGGCCTCTTGCTCGGCTTCCTTCTCCGCCTGCTTCCGCTCCGCTTCGGCCTGCTTGGCCTCCTGCTCCTTGCGCTGCTGCTCCCGGTCGGTGCGGGCCTGGTTCATGAGCAGGGTCTGCCGGTCCTGGGCCTCCCGCTCCTTCTTCTCCTGTTTGGCCTCCTGCTCGGCCTGTTTCTCCTCGGCGCGCCGTTCGGCTTCGGCCTGCTTCTTCTCTTGCTCGGCTTCCTTCTTCTCCTGTTCGGCCTCGGTCTCGGCCTGCTTGGCCTCCTGCTCGGCTTCCTTCTCCGCCTGCTTCCGCTCCGCCTCGGCCTGCTTGGCCTCAGCTTCCCGCTCCTTCTCCGCCTGCTTGGCCTCGGCCTCCGCCTGCTTCCGAGCCGCGCGTGCCTCCGCCTCGGCCTGCCGCCGTTCGGCGCGTGCCTCCGCCTCCAACTGCCGTTGCAGGGCGAGCTTCTCGGCCTCGGCCGCCTTGCGCTCGGCTTCCTCCCTCGCCAGGCGCGCCTTCTCCTCCGCCTCGGCCGCCTTGCGCTCGGCCTCTTCCCTCGCCAGGCGCGCCTTCTCCTCCGCGTCGGCCTTCGCCTTCGCCGCTTCGGCCCGGTCCCGTGCGGCCTGGTCCTTGGCGAGCTCGTTGGCCAGGTTGATCGACACGGTGTTCACCTTCTCGGGGAACTTCTGGTCGTTGAAGGAGTTCTCGACATCGATGAGGGCCTGCTTGCCGGCGGCTGACAGGACATCCTGTACGCACCGCTGCCAGCGTCGGATGGCCTCCTCGCCGATCTTCTTCCAGGTGTCCTTCTCCTCAAGCTTCCCGTAAGGACTGACCGCGCCGGAGAAACCCTCGTACTTGACGTAGTGGTAACCGCCGGTGGTGTAGCCACGGCCGCTGTAGGTCGGCTTGTAGCGCACCTTGGTGATGTTGTGGTGCCAGACGTGGTCGGTGACGTCCAGCAGCACGTCGTGGAGCCAGCGCAACGGGTTGCCGGTCAGGAGCTGCCAGGTGTCCCACTTGCCGTGGAGCTTCTGGGCGGCGTTCTGGACGTCGGTACGGAAGCCTCGCAGATCGTTGCCGTAGGTGGAGTGGACGGTGCCGGAGACGGGGAACTGCTCGCTGTAGGACTCATAGGTGCGCACCAGGCCGTGGATGAGGTCCTTGAAGACCCCGGCGGCCTGCCCCTTCCAGGAAGCCTCCTGCTTGCCGAGGTCGAACTCCCAGTCCTTCAGCTCCCGGCTGCGCGCCGCGAAGAACTGCGCCACCCGGTCGAACGCCTGGGCGTTCAGGGTGAGGGACTCCAGGTCCACCGCGTCCACGTCGTGCACCGGGAGATCGTTCCAGCTGAAGTGCAGCGTGCTGCCGTTGTACAGCAACTGCTCCAGGGCCTTGCCGCCGCCGTAGCTGTACTGGGCCAGCGCTTTGTTGCTCCAGACCGTGTCCTTGCTCTGTCCTTGGAAGTCCTTGCCGAAACCGCTCTTGAACTCCGCGCCCAGCACCACGCCGCCGGCGGGCGCGTCGTCGGTACCCGAGGTGCCGAGGAGGGTGATACGGGCCTTCTTCATCTTGACCTTGGTGTTCACCCCGGCCTCGGCGACCGACCCGCCCATGCCCGAGTAGAACGGGACGACGAAGTCCGTGTTCTCCACCCGCCAGCCGGAGTTGTCGCTACGCCACTCCAGGTCGTCCACGGCGTCGACCACCGCGTTGGAGGGCTCCCCGTCGTGGTCGGAGAACTCCACCCGCATCAGAGGGATCGAGTCGTTGCCCAGCAGGGAACCGAACAGGGTCTCGCGCTTGGGCATGATGTAGCCGGTGAGCACCTGTACGGCGGTGTGCCAGTAGTCATCGACGGAGTCTGCGGGGTAAACGACGTTCTCGGCCACGAGGGAGCTCTCCGGGCGTTGTGACGTGACGGGGTGTAACGGGACGTGACGGGACGAGGCCGGGCGGGCCGGCGGGAACGGGGGCGTTCGGGAACCGCGGTAAGGCGTGGCCGCGGATCACTTGTCCTTGTCTTTGCCCCCGCCGCTCTGACCACCGGTCAGTCGGGACTCCACGTCCTCGAAGACATCCAGGAAGTCCTGGCCGTCGATACCGGTCAAGTTGCCCGACTGGGTGCTGAACAGCGTCTCGATGCTTGATTCGAGGTTGTCGACGATGTCCTTGAAGAGCCCGGTCTGCTCCTCGTAGATCTTGGTGAGCCGCTCGGCCGACTTGCCGATCGCCTGGTTGAGCGCGAGGCCCTTGCCGTGCAGGTGCTCCTCCTTCAGCATCGGCCCGAGCATCAGCGGCCGTGAGGCGCCGTAGGTGTCGAAGTCGCGCTTGCCGGACAGGTCCGCGGCCCCGATGAGCTTGCCCATGGAGGGCCCGAACGTCGGGTCGTCCAGCGCGATCTTGCGCAACTGCTCCTGGAACGGCTCGACGCGGTCGCGCTGGAACGCCTGCAGGCCCCCCTTGTCCATGCTGAGCTTGCCGGTCTTCGCGTTCGGGTCTTCCGCCATGGCGCGTCTCCTGGTGGTCGGGGTGGTGCACTGCGGGCCGCAGAGCGGTGGCCCGCGGTCCGGGTCAGCGACCGATCTTCACCGAGTCCCACATCTGGGTCAGGGACCGCTCGCTGTACTGGTAGTTCTCCGAGACGCTGGTCAGCAGCAGGGAGTGCTTGGTGAGCAGCTCCTCCATCGCCTGGACCGCACTGTTCCAGACCTGCTGCTTCTGGGCGTACACGTCCTTGTCGTCACCGATCCAGGAGTTCTTCAGCTCGTTCAGCTCCGCGTCAAGGTTGGTGAGGATGCTGTCGATCGCCTTGGTCTGGCTGATCATGTCGTCCGCGGCGTTGCTCATGTGCGAGTAGTCGACGTAGATGTAGCCGTCGGAGAAGTCGGTCATGTCCTGTCCTCGTCTCGCGTGGGTGCTGGGGAGGGAAAGGGGGATGGGCGGATATGGGAAGGGCCGGCCGGTCAGCCGCGCAGCGCGTCGAAGACGGAGTCGGACCGGGCGTACTCCTGGTTGATCGAGTCGACCGCGGAGCCCTGCTGCTTGCCGTGCTCGGCGAGGGTGTGGTTCAGCGTCTCGATCATGTCCTGGACGTTGACCATGATGACCTCGGCCTTCTCCTCCCAGGCGGTGACGAGGTCCACGAACGCCTTGCCATCACTGCCCTTGTAGTGGGACATGAGGTTGTTCTTGGTGTTCTGCACGTCCTGGCTGCACTTGGTGATGCCGGTGAAGGCCATCTCCAGTGCCTGGATGCCGTTCCGGGTCGCGGACTCGTCGGACTGCTGCATTCCGTTCGTTGCCATCTCGCACCCTCCATCGTTCGGTCCGGGAACGCCGATGCTAGGAAGCCCGGATTGCACTCCGGCCTTGTTTTCTTGCCGTCACCTTGTTTTCTCCTTGTCCTGCGCCCCGGACTTCGGACGATCCCCGGCTTCGGCGCCGTCGCCGGAAGGCTGTGCGGTGCAGCGCGGGGCGGTGACCGAGGCCCGGCCCGCCTCGGCGGCCTCGGGGTGCAGGTCGGGTCCGGAAGGCAGCATGGCCAGCATCAGCGCGGGCATCCGGCCGGGGGTGACGTCCTTGTAGCCGAGGGCCTCCACCGCGGCCGCGGTGGCCAGGCGGTACTTCACCCCGGTCTCGGTGACCAGGTAGATCGTGCCGCCGAGTTCGCCCCCGCCCGCGCCCACCAGCCGTACCAGGGAGCCGCGCCCCGGCCGTACGGCGACGCGGTCGACGGGCAGGCAGGCGGCGGCCGCCACGCCCGCGGCGTGCTGGGCGATCGGTCCGAGGCCGGCAGTGGGGGCCAGGGCGACGCCGAACCGGGTGCCCTTGCCGTCGGGGGTGACCAGGGCGCACGGAGCGTGGTGCCGGGGGACGCTCACCGCCTTCGGCGGGACCTCCGGTGCCCGGCCGGGCGCGGTCTCCGCTCCCCGGCGGCCGGTGCCGGGCGCCAGCCGGCCCTGCAGGGCGTCGGAGGTCAGGACGGCGGAGGCCGGCGTGGCGCCGTCGTAGGCCTTGGCGCGGGTGCGCGGATCGGCCAGCAGCAGGGCGAGTTCCGTGGCGGTGAGGGGGGCCAGTCCATCGGCGCGCAGCACATAGTGGCGCTCCCCGGCACCCGGCACGGCGAGGGTGAAGAGCTGTCCCACCCTGGTGGGACGGCCGTCCAGCTTCGGTCCTGCGCCGCCTGCCCCCTCGATGACGGGCGCCGCGAGATCGGGCCCGGCGGGCAGGGCGTTGAGGAAGGCCGCGGAGACCGGCACAGGGCGCACGGAGGCGTAGCCCAGGGCTTCACCGGCGGGGGAGTCGCGGTCGATGCGCAGGCGGCTGCCCTGCCAGATCAGATAGTCGCGGCCGTCGGGTCCGGCCACCAGCAGGGCCTGTGTACGGCCCAGGGTGGCGCCGTCGCTGTCCAGGCCCACGGCGAGTGTGGTCACCGTCCTGGTGGAGCCGGAGCGCGGAGCCTCGGTGACACACACCTGCCAGGGCGCCCGGGACAGGTCGCCCGCAGCGGGAAGTTCGTCGGGGGCGCCCTCGATCCCGACCGGGGTGCCGCGCGGGGTGCCCTTGAGGGAGATGGTGCTCACGGTGGTGGTGGTGAGCTTGGCGCCGCCGATCAGCTTGGCTGAGGTGTAGTTGCGCACCGGTCGCAGCCGCCCGTCCAGATAGAGGTACCGGGCGCCGGTGCCCTTGTCGACTATGAGGCCGCCGGAGGTTTGCCAGGAGTTCTGCTTGCCGGGGCTGACCAGCCCGACGATGAAGGCCCCGACCGCCACCAGAACGGCGACGATGACGCCGATGGCGATCCCGCGGTTGGTACGGCCCTGAGGGCTCTCCGGGGCGTCCGGGTCGGAGCGGAGTATGCCCGAGGTCAGGCGGCTCATGAGGAACATGTGGGCCTGGACCTGGTCGCGCTTGTTCTGCATGGGTGGGTCGGTCCTTCGGGTCGGCGGTCCGTGGGTGGGCCGGGGGCGGTCAGCCGTTCATGGCCCGCAGCAGGCCGTAGACGCCGAGCACCCACAGGGCCAGCGGGAGCAGACTGATGGCCATGGCGGAGTGCAGGATCTCGCCCGCCCTGCCCCAGTACGGCACCAGGCGCCTGCCGGGAACGGTCCACGAGGTGATGGCGAGGGCGGCGGCGACCGCGGCGAGCCCGGCGACCAGCAGCAGCCGTTCGGCCCCGGAGGCGTGCGCCGCCGCGCCGTGGATCAGCAGTGCCCCGCCCCAGACCCCGGCCGCGACCAGCGAGAGCCGCTGCAGGATGTTGCCCAGGGCCCGGCTGTGCAGGAGCAGCAGCAGTGACAGGGCGCCGGCCATGAGCACGGTGGGCAGGGTGAACCGGTGAGCCAGGCCGAACAGGCAGGCCGCGCAGATGAGGGCGGTGGCGGCGTACAGGCCGGTCATCCAGCCGTCGGCGCTCACCGTACGGGCGGCCACCGAGGACGGCGAGTGCGGCTCGATGCCCTCCTGGAGCTGCTCGGCGTTGGAGGGCAGCGGCGGCATCCGCAGCCCGGAGAGCCGGAACGACATCGACGGCACGAACGCCCCGAGAATCACGGCCGCCAGGGCGATCAGACCGGCCACGTGCCCGGGCCCCAGATCCGTGGTCATCATCAGGGCCCCGGCGAGGACCCCGACGGCGGCCACCACCACCAGAGCCAGGAACAGCGCGGCGAACGCGGCGACGGCGGCGACGGCGAGCATCGCCCCACCCGCCGCGGCGGCCCCCGCCGCCAGCAGCCGGGCCCCCAGCACCTCCCACTGGTCCGGCCCGCCGAGGGCACCACCGGGCAGCAGCCAGCCGGCCAGCGCGGCGTACGGGACGGCGGCGAAGCCGAGGGCGGCGCCCGCCTCCGCGTCGCCGACCGCGCGGCTGGCGGACGCCGCACCGCCCAGGAGCAGCAGCCCGGTGGCCGAGGCGGCCAGGGCGCGCAGCCCGCCCGAGGGACCGGGCCAGGCGAGGACGGTGAGCCCGGCGGCCAGGGTGAGCACCACCAGGCCCAGCAGAACCCGGCGGGAGGCCGGGGCGCTCCAGGCGAACGGCTGAGTCTCCATGGTCTGGGCAACGCCTTCGACGATGTCGTCCAGAGCGACCTCGGGCAGGGCGTCGGTGTGCGGCCTCAGGTGGAGGGTCTCGCCGTCGACC
Source organism: Streptomyces sp. NBC_00654 (assembly GCF_026341775.1). Taxonomy (NCBI): domain Bacteria; kingdom Bacillati; phylum Actinomycetota; class Actinomycetes; order Kitasatosporales; family Streptomycetaceae; genus Streptomyces; species Streptomyces sp. NBC_00654. Next base: position 4,552,851 of record NZ_JAPEOB010000001.1, read on the forward strand.
ACGCCGAGCGACTCCAGGCTGGCGTCCTCGTCGAGCGGCCGGTCCCCGAGCCGCTGGAGCACCCAACCACCGTGCTCCAGGCCCTGTTCGGCCAGGTCGTCACCGGCGTACCGGACCAGGATCGGCAGCAGGTCGGCGACTGGGACGTGGGCGGGGACCGCGAGATCGATGGACTTGGCCGGAGCGCGCACGGTGACGCGGCACAGTTCGGACATGGTGCTGTCGGTCATGAGTAACTCACGCTTCGTCGGGAGACTCCGTCAGGCTCCGGCGGGTCGGTCGATCGTGCGACGTGTGCGTGGACGGGGCCGCACACTGCTGGGCTGAACCGGTTCATCCTTCTCGCACCGGCCCGCGTGAGCCGGCGTGGATCCGTACGGGCTCGCGTGGATCACCAGGAGCTCGCGCGGGCCCATATGAGCCTGCGCAAGCCCGTTTTGAGCTCGCTCGGATCCGTACGGTCCCGCACGGGTCAGCAAGGGTCCGTACGGGTGAACCGTCAGATGGATCGTAGACTGCCGATGGCCGGTGGGTTCCGCTCCCCGGGGCCGGGTGCGGCGGTGCGCATACTTCGTCGCGGTCCGTCCAAGTTCATTTGTTTTGTACGCCTGTTCGCCGATTCGCGCGGAGCCCGGACGGCGTCGCGTCCATCGTCGAGTCCCGCCCGTGCCGTCACCGCGGCGCCCGGAAGGAGAGCGCTCGTTGAGTACCGTCCTTTTCCGCCGGCCCGCCCGCAGACGTGGACCCGACATGCCGGACGGGGAGTTGAGCCTCCAGGAGCCGCCCGTACTGCCGGAGGTCACCCCGGACAGCTCGGCGGTGTGGAACTACCTCCCGATGGCGCTGATGTCGGTCTCCATGGTGCTGATGTACATGCGCCCGGGCGGTTCTCGCAGCGGGGTGTTCATCTACCTGGCCCTCGGCATGATGGCGGTCTCCGCCGCCGCGATGGTGCTGGGTCAATACGTGCGCCGCAGCAGCGAGCGCAAGCAGCGGCTGAACGGCGAGCGGCGGGACTACCTGCGCTATCTGCGCCAGGTGCGGCGCAAAGCGCGCACGGCCGTCGCGGAGCAGCAGCGGGCGCTGGCCTGGCGGCATCCGGCACCATCCACCCTGTGGTCGCTGGTGGGCACCAGCCGGCTGTGGGAACGACGCCCGGCCGACGAGGACTTCGGTGAGGTGCGGGTCGCGGTGGGCGACCAGAAACTGGGCCTGAAACTGGCCCCGCTCTCCACCAAGCCGGTGGAGGACCTGGAGCCGCTGAGCGCCCACGCGCTGCGCAGCTTCACCCGCGCGTACTCCACCGTGCCCCGGCAGCCGATCGCGGTGTACCTGCGGACCTGGGCACGGGTGCTGTTCCGCGGTGACCAGGAGCGGATTCGCGGGCTGGCCCGGGCGATGGTGGCGCAGCTCGCCGTGGTGCACTCCCCGGAGGATGTGTGGATCGCGGTGTGCGCGGCCGACGACCGGCGCGCGGACTGGGAGTGGGTGAAGTGGCTGCCGCACAACCTGCACCGGGCGGAGTCCGACGGCGCGGGCGCGGTACGCATGGTGGTCACCTCGGTGAACGAGCTGGACGAGCTGCTCGGCCCGGAGTTCGCCGAGCGGCCCCCCTTCGATCCGGAGGCCCGGGCCGGCCGGGAGGAGCCGTATGTGGTGGTCGTGCTCGACGGGGTGACGCTTCCGGGCGGACACCGGGCGGACGGGCCGGGCTTTCGCAACACCGTGCTGCTGGACCTGGACTCCGCGCTGACCTGGCGGCCGGGCCGGTCGACGCTCCGCCTCGACGTGACCGATGAGACGCTGCGGCTGGTGCGCACCGACCGGGAACGCAAGGAACAACTGGTTCTGCTGGGGCAGCCGGACACGATGGCCGTGCCGGCCGCAGTCTCGCTCGCCAAGCGGCTGGCGCCGTACCGGATGGGCGTGGGGCGGGAGGCGAGCGAGCCGATGGCCGCCGACACCGAACTGACCGCGCTGCTGGGCATCGCCGACCTGCACCGCCATGAACCGGCCTCGCTGTGGAGGCGGCGCAACCGCTCCGAACGGCTGCGGGTGCCGATCGCGGTGGGCCCCGGCGGGACACCGGTGGAGCTGGACATCAAGGAGTCGGCGCAGGGCGGCACCGGCCCGCACGGGATGCTCATCGGCGCCACCGGCTCGGGCAAGAGCGAACTGCTGCGCACCCTGGTGCTGGCCCTGGCGCTCACCAATTCCTCGGAGACGCTGAACTTCGTCCTGGTCGACTTCAAGGGCGGCGCGACCTTTCTGGGCCTGGACGAACTCCCGCACACCTCGGCGGTGATCACCAACCTGGCGGACGAGGTGGAACTGGTCGCCCGTATGCAGGACGCGCTGCACGGCGAGCTGATTCGCCGGCAGGAGCTGCTGCGGTCCGCGGGCAACTACAGCTCGGCACTGGAGTACGAGAAGGCGCGAACGGACGGGGCCCCGCTGACCCCGCTGCCCAGCCTGTTCGTGGTGGTCGACGAGTTCAGTGAACTGCTCGCTTCGCACCGCGAGTTCATGGAGCTGTTCGTGATGATCGGACGGCTCGGTCGCAGCCTCGGGGTGCACCTGCTGCTCGCCTCGCAGCGCCTGGACGAGGGCCGGATGCACCAGCTGGAGTCACATCTGTCGTACCGGATCGGTCTGCGGACCTTCTCGGCGATGGAGAGCCGCGGCGTGCTGGGCGTACCGGACGCCTATGAACTGCCGCCGACACCGGGCAGCGGTTTCATCAAGACGGGCGTGGAGGCGCTGACCCGGTTCCGCGCCGCGTACGTCTCCGGGCCCTACCGGCGGCGCAGCGGCTCGGAGCACCAGGCGCGGGTGGCGAGCCAGGTGGTGCCGTGGACATCCGCCTGGGTGGTGCCCCGGCAGATCCCCGAACTGCCGCCCGAGGAGGTCGAGCCCGAAAGGCCGGAGGAAGAGAGCCAGTCGCTGCTGGCGGTCGCCGTGGAACGGATGCGGGACGCCGGGCCGCCCGCCCACCAGGTGTGGCTGCCGCCACTGACCGAACCGTCCGCCCTGGATGAGACGCTGGGCCCACTGGCTCCGCACCCCGAGTACGGGCTGACCAACATGGAGCTGCGCGGACAGCTCAAGGCACCGGTGGGCATCGTGGACCGGCCTTTCGATCAGCGCCGCGACCCGCTGATCGTGGACCTGTCGGCCGCCGGGGGCCACGCGGGCATCGCGGGCGGCCCGCAGAGCGGCAAGTCCACGCTGCTGCGCACCCTGATCAGTGCGCTGGCCCTCACCCACACACCGCGCGAGGTGCAGTTCTACTGTCTGGACTTCGGCGGCGGCACACTGGCCGCGCTGGCCGGGCTGCCGCATGTCGGCGGAGTGGCCGCGCGAATGGACAAGGAGCGGGTGGGCCGGGTCATGGCCGAGGTCACCGCGGTTCTGGCGCACCGCGAGCGGTTCTTCCTCGAACAGGGCATCGACTCGATGCCGACCTACCGGCGGAGACGGGCGGCCGGGGAGTTCCCCGACGAGGCGCACGGCGACGTGTTCCTGGCCGTCGACGGCTGGTCCACGGTCCGCCAGGACTACGACCAGTACCTCAGCACCTTCAACGCGCTGGCCGCCCGGGGCCTGAACTACGGCATCCACCTGCTGATCACCACCTCCCGCTGGGTGGAGCTGACCGCGGCGGTGCGCGACCAGACGGGGACCCGGCTGGAGCTGCGGATGGGCGATCCGATGGACTCCATGATCGACGTCCGCAAGGCGGCCACGGTGCCGCGGGTACCGGGCCGGGGCCTGACCCGCGACTCCAAACTGCACTACCTGGCGGCGCTGCCCCGGGTGGACGGGCGCGCCGGCGCCGGAGACCTCTCCGACGGCGTGGCCGACCTGGTGGCCCGGGTGAGCGAACACTGGCCCGGTCCGCCGGCGCCGCCGGTGCGGATGCTGCCCACGCTGTTGCCCGCCTCCGAACTGCCTCCCGCCGGGGACGACGCCCTGCGGATCCCGCTGGGCGTCGAGGAGGAGACCATGGGCACGCTGTGGCACGACTTCTCGGCGACCCCGCACCTGATCGTCGTCGGGGACACCGAGAGCGGCAAGACCAACCTGCTGCGGCTGGCCGCGAAGGCGATCACCGAGCGCTACACCCCCGCCGAGGCACGGATCATGGTGGTCGACTACCGGCGCGAGCTGGTGGAGGCCGTGCCGGACGCCTACCGCCTCGGGCACGCGGTGTCACTGGACGCCCTCAAAGAACTGGTGGACGGTGCGGCACGGGCGGTCAGGACCCGGGTGCCGGGCGCGGACATCGCCCCGTCCCGGATGCGGCAGTGCGACTGGTGGACCGGTCCGCGGCTGTTCGTCCTCGTCGACGACTACGACATGGTCGGCGGCGGCGGCCCCCTGAACCAGCCGTTCGGCCCGCTGATGGATCATCTGGCGCTGGGCTACGAGGTGGGGATGCACCTGGTGGTGGCCCGCTCGGCGGCGGGCGCGGGACGCGGCCTGAACGATCCGCTGCTGCGCCGCATGCTGGAGGTCAACACCCCGGGCATCCTGTTGTCCTGCCCGCCCACGGAGGGCTTCGTGTTCGGCAATGTCAAGGGCCGCAACCTGATCCCCGGCCGCGGAACGCGGATCACACGCCGCAAGAGCATCGACATCCAGACGGCGTTGGCCGACCAGGGGGCCCCGTGACATCCCGCGCCCCGCGCGGAACTCGCCGCCCGGCACGGACCTCGAAGGCCGTGCCGGTACGGGGCTCGGTGCGCGGCCGGCCCGTCCTAGGTCCCCGGGCGCCAGCCGCGCGCCTTGCCGCGCGGGACGACGACCATCGCGGCGCCCACCAGCAGTACCAGCGCCAGGGCGCCGCCCCCGACCAGCAGGGCGCGGACCCGGGGCCCCTCGGCGGCGGATCGGGGGAGCACCGCGGGCTCGGCGTCCTTCTCGGCCGGCGCCCGCTGGTCCGCCAGGAGCGCGGTCAGCCCGGCGTAGACGTCGAGCCGAGGGGTGTGGTCGGGATAGGCGGCCTCGGTCAGGCGGCGCGCTGTCGCGGCGGCGTCCAGCTCCGGGTGGTAGGCGCGCAGCAGCGCCGCCGCCCCCGCGACATGCGCGGCGGCGAGCGAGGAGCCGGAACCGATGAAATGGCCCGAGCCGCGCGCACCGATGCCGACCACGGCCCCGCCGGGGGCGGACAGGTCGGGCGAGAGAGCGGCGGGCGCATCCTTGGGCCGGCCGCCGTCGGGACCGTGGTCGACCACCGACAGCACCCCGGGCAGCCGGGCCGGCCAGTAGGGGCGGGCCCGGGTGTCAGGCCGGCCGTCAGCACCCTCGGGAGCGACATCCGGCACGGCGGGCGCCACGACGAGCACGTCCTTCTCGCTCGCATGCGCCACCGCGGCGGCGAGTCCCCTGTGGCCGGCGTCGAGCACCTGGCCGACGTAGACGACCCCGGCGCCCTTGTCCACGGCGGTGCGGATGCCGTGCGCAATCAGCCCGGCGTCCGGGACGCCCCAGGTGTCGGTGCCGCGCACCGCGAGGATCCGCGCCCCGGGGGCGACGCCCGTGACGGTGGACCGTCCGGTGGGCGCGGCGGCGATCAGCCCGGCGGCGAAGCTGCCGTGCCCCACACAGTCCTCACCGGCCCCGCCCACCGCGGTGACCCGGCCGGCCAGCGCGGGCACCCGGGCTCCGACCCCGGTGTCCACGACGGCTACCGTGACACCGGCGCCCCGGCTGAGCTGCCAGGAGCGGGAGAGCTGAAGAGCCCGGTGGGTCCAGGGGCTCATCAGCGCGGTCTTTGCCGAGGCGGTCGCACAGGAGTCCTCGGCGGACATCCGCAGGCGCAGCGGGGGCAGGCTCACCGGCTCGCCGCCGTCGGCGACGGCGGGCGGGGCCGACAACAGGGCGGCTGTCGCAGCGACCGCCACGAGAGTCATGACACGACGGCAACGGTCATACGGCATGGGGCACATGCTAAGCGAAGTGCGGAGGGGACCGGACGGACCCCGGGCCCGCGCAGGACACAGGAGGGGCAAGCGTGTCACGGCAAGTACTGACGGTGGGTCAGGGAGATTCGGACGAGTTCCGGACCATTGGCGAGGCGCTGGCCGCGGCACGGATGGGCGCGGTCGTCCAGGTCGGTCCCGGCCGGTACGCCGAGAACCTCACCGTGCGTACCCGGGTCACGATCGTGGGCGAGGGAGATCCGGGGTCGGTGGAGATCTGCCCGCGACGCGGCACCGCGGTCACGCTGGTCGCGGACGCGGTCCTCCTCACCGACCTCGTGCTGCGGGGCGGCAGCGAGGACGTCGCGGTGGTGGACGCGCCGCGCGGCCAGGTCGCACTGGACCGATGCACAGTGATCGGCTCGGGCTGGACGGCGGTGCTCGCCCGGCAGACCGGGTCGCTGGCGATGCGCGGCTGCCGGATCACCAACCGGGAGGGCGCCGGGATCGTGGACACCTCCACGACACCGAGCGTCATCGAGGACTGTGTGCTGGAGAATCTCGGCTCCTCGGCCGTCGTACTCAGCGAGAAGGCGGGCTCCACGCTGCGCGACTGCCGTATTCGCGACGCCCGCGGCAACGGCGTGCTGGCCAACGGGGAGGCGCAGGGCATCATCGAGTCCTGCGACATCAGCGGCACCGACAAGCCGGCCCTGGCACTGGAGGGCAACAGCACCACCCGCGTGCTGCACACCACCGTCCGCGACAGCAAGGTCGGCATCCACCTGACCAGCTCCGCCCGTCCGGTCCTGGAGGACGTCACGGTCTCCGGCACCTCGGGGCCGGGCATCGCCCTGTCGGCAGGCGCCGACCCGCTGCTGCGCCGGTGCACCACCACCCGTACCAAGGGACAGGGCCTGCTGGTCGCCGACCGGTCCCGGGGCACCTTCGAGGACTGCGCGTTCGACTCGGCGGCCGGGGCGGCGATCCGCGTCACCGACGTCGGCTCGCCGGCCTTCCTGCGTACGACGGTGCGGGACTGCGCCGATACGGAGGCGGCGGTGCAGCTCACCGAGTGCTCCAGCGCCGAATTCGACCGCCTTGAGGTCGTCGCCCCGCGCGGCAGCGGAGTCTCCATCCGCTCGCAGGCCAAACCGCTACTGCGCCGGACCCTGATCAGCGGGGCCGGGCGGCACGGCGTGGAGGCGGGTGACGACGCGCGCGGGCGGCTGGAGTTCTGCATAGTGGAACGGGCGGCCCAGGCAGGAGTGCGCGTCGCCGACGGGGCGCAGGTCCAGTTCGACGACTGCGCCCTGCGCGCCTGCGGCGACGCCGCCGTCTCGGTGGGCCGGGAGGGCATGGCCACGGTCCGCGACACCGAGGTGGAGGGCTGCGCCTCTTCCGGAGTGCTGGTGGAGGATGGCGGGGAGGCGACACTGACCCGGGTACGGATCTCCGGGGCCGGAGCGCACGGCGTGCTGCTGGCCGCAGGAGCCCGCGCGGAGCTGCGGTCCTGCGAGGTGTCCGGCAGCGTCGGCGACGGCGTCCGGGTGGACACCGCGGAGCCGGTGACGGTCCACGGCTGCACGACGCGCGGCAACCGGGGCGCCGGCCTGACCCAGACCCGGGCCGGGGACCGGCTCGAAGTGCTGGAGCTGAACAGCGCGGAGAACGGGGCCCCGGACGCCTGGGGAGTGGACGCGGCGACCGGCGACGAGCAGGGCGGGCAGGACGACGGTCCGCAGGACCCGCTGCGGGAGCTGGAGTCGCTGATAGGCCTGGACGGCGTCAAACACCAGGTGCGTACGCTGGTGAACCTCAACCAACTGGCGCAGCGACGCAAGCGGCTGGGTTTGCCGGTGCCGTCGATGAGCCGCCACCTGGTCTTCGCGGGGCCGCCCGGCACCGGCAAGACCACCGTGGCCCGGCTCTACGGCTCGATCCTGGCGCAGCTCGGCGTGCTGCAGAAGGGCCACCTGGTGGAGGTCTCCCGCGCCGACCTGGTGGCGCAGGTGATCGGCGGTACGGCGATCAAGACGACGGAGGCGTTCAAGAGGGCGATCGGTGGCGTCCTGTTCATCGACGAGGCGTACACCCTCACCTCGGGCGGTTCCTCGAACGACTTCGGCCGGGAAGCGGTGGAGACCCTGCTGAAGCTGATGGAGGATCACCGCGAGGATGTGGCGGTCATCGCCGCCGGCTACTCCGTTGAGATGGACGGCTTCCTCTCCTCCAACCCCGGTCTGGCTTCACGCTTCACCCGCACCATCGAATTCGGCAACTACTCGGTCGACGAGCTGGTGACGATCACCGAAGGCATGTGCCGCTCCCACCGGTACGAGCTGGACCCCGACACCCCCCGGGTGCTCGCCGCGCATTTCGAGGCCATGGAGCGCGGCGCCGCCTTCGGCAACGGCCGTGCCGCGCGCCGGGTGTTCGAGGAGATGGTCGACCGCCAGGCGTTTCGGCTGGCCGCGATGGACGAACCGGCCGAGCGGGACCTGACACTGCTGCTGCCGGAGGACGTCAGCGAATCCGCGACGGCCCCGCGGACGGATGCCGAGGACCGGGAGGCGATGCTGGCGAAGCTGGACGGCATGGTGGGACTGCGCGCCGTGAAGCGCGAGGTCACCGATCTGGTCAGCCTGCTCACCACCGCCAAACAGCGGGAGGCCGCGGGCCTGCCCGTGCCCCGCATCAGCCGGCACCTGGTCTTCTCCGGCTCCCCCGGTACCGGCAAGACCACGGTGGCCCGGTTCTACGCGGGCCTGCTGGCCTCGCTGGGCGTCCTGTCCCGCGGCCAACTGGTGGAGGTGGCCCGGGCGGACCTGGTCGGCCGGTATGTCGGGCACACCGCTCAGCTCACCAAAGAGGTCTTCCAGAGCGCCGTGGGTGGCGTCCTGTTCATCGACGAGGCGTACACCCTCACCTCGGGCGGTTCCTCGAACGATTTCGGCAGGGAGGCGGTGGACACCCTGCTGAAGCTGATGGAGGACCACCGGGACGAAGTGGTGGTGATCGTCGCGGGTTATACCGAGGAGATGCGCGGTTTCCTGTCCTCCAACCCCGGCCTGTCCTCGCGTTTCACCCGGTTCGTGGAGTTCGAGGACTACACCACCGACGAACTGCTCACCATCCTGGGACGGCATGCCGAGGAAAGCGGCTACACCTGCCCCGCCCCCACCCTGGAGGCGCTGCGCGCCCGGATCGACATGACCCCGCGCGGACGCACCTTCGGCAACGCCCGGCTGGCCCGCCAGTTGCTGGAGACGATGGTCACCAGCCAGGCCCGCCGCCTCACCGCTGTCACCCGACCCGGCCTGGACGACCTGCGCACTCTTTTGCCGGAGGATCTGCCGACGGCGGGGGAGGGCATCTGAGCGGCGCTCAGGGAGGCTGGGCGGGAAACGGGGAGTACTGAGGTCCGGCTCCGGTCCGAGCGGGATCCGGAGCGAGCTGAAGGAGCCGTTCCGTCCCGCATAGGCCGGGGTGCTTCCGATGCGGGGGCGACCATGCCAACCCCTGGCGTCAGGGTGGTGCCGGCCGAGGAGGAACGCGAGATCCTGCGCAGCCGTTACGGCGTGAGGCGGCTGTGCACCATCCTCGGCACCGCCCGCTCGGGCTTCTGCTACTGGCGTCGGACGACCAGGGACCGGGCCGCCCGGCAGGTGGCCGACGCCCGCCTGGCCACCCGAATACAGGCCGTGCGTCTCGATTCGGACGGCACCTACGGAGCCCCGCGCCTCACCACCGAGCTCCGCGCGACCAGCGGGGAGGCGGTCAACCACCAGCGTGTCGCCGGATTCTGCGGGCGTCCGGTATCGAAGGGGTCCGGTTGCGCGGCCGGCACCGCACCACCGTCCCTGACTCCGCAACCGTCAAGGCGCCGGACCTGATCGGCCGCGACTTCACCGCCCAGGCCCCGAACACGAAGCAAGTGCCCCGGGTGGCGCCGTCGTGCCAGCGCAGTCGGCCGGTCGTCTGCCAGGAGGGTGCAGGGTCGCCCAGGCGGCGTTCGACGAGCAGTCCGGTGACGAGGTGGGCGGTGTCGCGTGGGCTGCCCCACAGTCCTCCGGTGGGCAGGAGCGCGCCGTTCATGGTCCAGGGGCGCCGGGTTCGTCCCAGGAATCCACGCCCGGACAGCCGGCTGTCCGGCGGTGGTTTCGAGGTGATCGCGGTGAGGTACAGGGGCGCGAGTACGTGCTCGCGCAGCAGCTCTTCGTAAGACGCTCGCGCTGCGGAGGCGAGGGCGGCGCCCGGGAGGGCGTAGCCCAGGTTGGAGTATTCCTTCCTCCCTGCCAGGGTTGCCTGTGGTGAAGGAGTCGAGGCTCCGTACCACTGAGTCCGGGGCTCCGGCGTCGAAGTCGGCGTAGGGGTCGAATCTGCGCAGCCGAGGCGGGACCCGGGGGAGGGCCGCAGTGTGCTCCGCCTTGGGGCGCACGACGAGCCGGTCCCGGTCCGAGCGTGGGGAAGGGCTCCTTTCAGCCGAATTGGCCACATCACAGGACGGGTTGATGGCCCGCGCCCTACGATCGCGGCATGACGATCGCCCGCGAGGCCCCCCACCAGGCTGCGGTTTCTTGTCACTGGAGATCACCGGCCGCTGCCAGCTTTCCTGCCATTCGCTCTGCTACGCCGCCTCAGGGCCGCCGCGGAGCCACGGCAGCATGAGCGATGACGACTGGCTCCGGACCATCGACCAGGCCGTCGCCTTGGACAGTGTCCTATGTGGTGAGGCTGGGTAGCACTGTCCAACATGGGGCAGGGGACGTGGAGTTGGATTGTTCCGGACGGGCTGTGGGAGATCGCGAGGCCTCTGACCCCGCCGTCGGGGGTGCGGCCGCAGGGCGGTGGGACGCAGGACACGCCTGATGAGACGTTGTTCGCGGCGATCGTCTATGTGCTGGTCAGCGGGTGTTCTTGGCGGGCTTTGCCCATACCGATGGCCGGGTGACCGCCCGCCGCATGCTTGGCCCGGCCCCGAGGATCCCGCGCGCAGTGTCCGGGCCTCCCAGGCCGATCTCGTCGATGTGTTTCCCGGTGTCCGGATCCCCGACCTCGACGAGCTCCGGGCCCGTGGCGTGCTCGGGGCAGCCACGGAGACGCCCCGGCTGCCCGGTGGGTCCTCGGCGCCGGCGGCCACGCCGTCGAGGACCAGCTTGGCCGCTCTGGACGCACGGGCCGCGGCAGCGGGCACCTCACGCGCACAGGTGATCCGCAGCCTCGTGACCGCCGGCCTCCAGCCCGTCTGACTCACACGCGGCGCCGACGGCAGGAGACCCCGGGCGATAGGGCCCGGGGTCTTTTGTGCGACATGACGTGACGTCTGTCCCGGTCGGTTCAACGACCGGCCACGGCCGGTGTCACGCCCCTTCCGCCCCGAGCCCGGTATGGACCTCGTGCTGTTCCCGGGTGGGCCGGCTTCGGCGGCTCTTCCGGCGGCGACCGTCTCCGTGACCAACGAGTCAACCTTTGCGTCAAAAGGGTGGAATTGTGCAAAGACGCGAGTAACGGCGACCGAGGCGAGCGCTGCCGGCGTGCGCGGCACTGGACCATGAACTCGAAGTTCTCACCAGGAGGAGCAACGTGATCAAGAAATTCGCAGTCACCGCTGCCGCTGCGGTCGGCCTTGTACTCGCGACCGCAGGCGGGGCCGTCGCCGGCTCGGACGGTTACGGCCACGGCGAAGGCGGTGGGCGCGGCGGAGTTTCCGGCCTCGCGTGCGCCGTCGGCAACGACGCGGGCGTCTCGAACATCTGTGGCAACACGAACGTCTACAAACCCATCATTCTGGGCAGCCTGCTCAACCTGCTCTCCCCGCCGCACGGTGGCGGGGGCGGCGGGAACAACGGAGGGGGCAACAACGGCGGCGGCAACAACTGACTCAGTGATCGTCGGCACTCCTCGTTGCTCCACATCAGGCCCGGCTCGGGCGGGCCTGGGCTTAACGGCTCGTGACGTGACGAAGAAAGGGGTGCTGGCGTTGCCGGCCGGGATGCCCAGCACGGAGAGACCCCGGGCGTTTTCGCCCGGGGTCTCTCCGTGCTGGGCCGTTCCACCGGTTCTACGACCGGCTGCGGCCGGTGTCACGCCCACTCCACCCCGAGCCCGGCCAAAGCCTCGCACTGTTCCTGGGTGAGCTTGTCGCGTCGGCTCTTGGTGTTGCTGATGAACACACCGAGCTTCACCACGTGCTCCTGCCCGTCGATGTCGACAGGTTCCTCGTGCTTCTTCGGGACCGGCCGTTCGTGCCCTTCGTGCTGGAGGTACCACGCAAGGGTCGCGATTCCCCGCCGGAAGGGTGCCGTCAGCCCGCCCGCTCCCTTCGCCGCGTGCGCCTTCACCTGGGCGGGCACAGGTTTGTCGGGTGCTACACCGAGCCTGCCGAGGCGTTCCTGTTGCACGGCGCTCAGCTGCGCCCAGGTGTGTGCCCGGCGTTGTTGTGCGAGCCGCTTTCCCAGGTCGTCGCCTTCGAAGAGGACACCGGGTTGGATGTCGGGGAGGGTTCCGCCGGCTTCGGTGTCGGTGAGGGCGGCGAGGATCCGGTAGTGGCGTTGCCAGTCGAGTGGCCACGCTGCTCGGCCCGCGTCTCGGCGCGCCCGGGTCTTTGTCCAGGCCGTCCTTCGGCCGGACTTCGTCTGGCGGGTGACCATCACATGCGGGTTGTCCGTCCGCTGGTCTTCGCGGTGGGCCAGGCAGCGTTCCACTGCCACCCAGGACGGCGGATCCAAAAGGACCGGGTGCGGGCGGTTGCTCCCGAGCCGGGCGGTGCGGGTACGACAGTCGAGGTCAACGGCCCTGGAGCATTTTGACCTCGCGGCTTGAGGCGCCGTGCAACGAGGCGAGCATGCCCAGCAGGGCTTCGTGCGGGTGGACGGCCGGATCCGTTGTCCAGCGGCGGAACAGCAGCCGTTGCTGGTCAAGCGTCAGCGTCGCACCGGTGAAGCCGCTCGGTCCTCGGGCGGTCAGACCGCGGGCAGGTTCGACGAGGATGATCTTCTGGGAACGTGCGAAGCGAAAGAACTGTCCGAGCACCACCAGCCGACGCTTTCGGGCTTTGGACGAGCCGGCCAGGAAAGCTTCGAGATCGTGCACGTCGGTCAGTGCCCAGTGCTGCTTCGATGGTGACATCGGTGCGGGGCAGCGTTCCGGCACGCCGGGACCGCTCACGCGAGCGGATCATGAAGTCGGCGAAAGCCTCCACCGAAGGTCGCAGGGGGTCGGGGACCGCGAGGACGCGACGTCGTCGTCGGCCGGCTGCGAGCCGCTCGGCCTGGTCCGTGGCCATGGCCAGACCGCGACTGGTGAAGAAGGTCTCCAGGGCACGTGCGAGCGAGCCCATCGAGCGGCCCGGGTGGCGGGAGCGTTCGAGTACGGACTGGGGGAGGTTGGGCTGGCCGTCCCGGAGAAGCCGCCCCAGGGAAGTGATCATCGTGCAGGCCCGGCCGACGGAGTACTTGGCGGCGAGATCTGTCGTGAAGTCCTGCAGCCAGTTGGGGGGATTGTCGAGTTCGGCGACGAGGTGTTCGGCCCGGACGAAGGGCCGGTCGGAGTGACGCTGCCAGCAGGCCGAGCGCAGTCCCAGGCCTGCATGCTTCCGTACTCTGCCGCATTGTTCACAGGCGCGGGGCGGCTGTTTGGCCTGTCGGGGACGAGAGCGGTGTGCCCGCACCAGCCGGTGTCCTTGCGGAGATATCCGGGCCGGCTGCGGCGAGGGCATGGCGCCTTGGCGGCGTCGCGTTCGGCCTTCCGCAGGCAAGTGCGGCAGAGAGTCGAGGATTTACGCCGCACCGGTGCCGCATCCGGTGCATACGCGAGTACAGATGATGCACCGGCCGGTGTCCGCCTGGAGGACACGCTGCTGGCCGCACTGGGACAAGCGGCCCGGGCCGCGGCCTCCTTCTGCTGGGCAGTGCAGCGGCAGCAGTAGTGCCGGTCGATGAACCCGACCGGGGCTCCGCAGCCGGTGCAGTCGCTCTGTTTGACGCCCATGATGCCGCCCTCCTCGGGTCACGGATGAGGCATCGAACGGCCCCGCGCGGAGGCTGCCTTCGGCCGGTCGGCGACCGGCCGCATCGGGGCCGCGGGACGTTCGACGGGGGTGGTGTCGACCTCGAAAAGGTCGTTGGGGGTGCAGTCCAGCGCGGTGCACAACGCGATCAGAGTGGACATCTTCACCTGAGAGGGCTCTTTGCTGAACAGCGCAGACACCGAGGCGGAGGACATCTGCAGCCCGGCGCGTTCGGCCAGCAGCCGCTGCAGCTGGGTGCCGGTCCAGACCTCCCGCTGGGCGGCGGCCATCCGCAGGCGCCATCGGATCTTCATGCTGAGCTGTCCCCCTCGGCAGTGAGTTCGCCGAGCGTGGTGGTCACCGCGCGGCGGTAGGCATCCTCGATGAACGTTGCGGAGGGACGGACGTATCTCATGGTCGAGCTGACCGTCCAGTGACCAAGGAGCTGCTGGATGGCCACCAAGTCCACACCGCGCTCGTAGTTGTGGGTCGCGCAGGCCCTTCGCAGGGCGTGCGGACTGAACCGGTCGGTTGCCGGCCCGCCTTCGAGTTCCACTGGATAGCGCAAACGGTTGTGGATCGTCCCGCGATGCGGACTTCCGCCGGACCTGTCCGTGAACAGCACCGGTGAGTCGGGGAACTTCCTGCGGACGTCGTCGAGGAACCAGCGCAGAACGAGGTCGAGCCCGTCCAGCATCGGTACCCGACGCGGTCGGGGCCCGGAGGTGCGGGCGCCTTTGCCCGCGGCGGGTCGAGGCGGCCCGCCCGGCAAGGGCCAGGTCACCGACGACACGGTCGATGTCTTCGGGAGTGACGTCCCAGGCGGGCCGGCCCAGCGCGGTAATCGTTCGTTCCAGCAGTCCGATGTCGTTCTCGACCGTCACCGGACTGAACCCGTGGGCCCGCCACGAGGCGACAAACGCCTCAACGCACTCAGCCTGAAACTCCCACGGATGGGCGGTCACCGGCTCCAGTAGCACGGCACCACCCTGGACCACCCTCAACTGGGATGCCACCGGCACACCTTTCTCGCATCTGACCGATCAAGGCAACACCTGGAGAATCCGGGTACCACCACGAAGACCAATGAGGACAGCAGAAGACGGATACGGGCCGGTGGCAGCGGCGATCCACGAACAGGAACATGTGCCAGCCCCAGATGAACGGGGCCAGGTCTTCGGCGACGAAGTCCTCGCCACCGCGGTCCTCGACCGCCTCCTGCACCACTGCGAAGTCGTCGCCAGCAAAGGTCCCAGCTACCGACTCAAGAACTTGCCTCCAGGCCATCCAGCGCGAGACCGACGTGGCCTGACAGGTGGGGACGAGGAAAGGTACGCAACTGGGGATCCAACTCCGTACGCCGACACCAGCCGGAGTTCCGCCGAGCTTCCCGTCAGACCCAGTCGAGGGCGGCTGGCTCCCGCAGAAAGCTCACGAACACCGAGTCGTCGTCGTCCGGGCGGGCAGGGTCGTGGAGCACCTGCACCTCTCCACCCCGGACGAGCACGGACGCATCGGCGTACTTGCGCGTCACCCAGCGGCGCGTGCCGGCGGCGTCGACGTAGGTGACTGTGGCGGTGGCCCCCGCAACGTGCCGCCCACCGGAGTCGTCGCTGGAGTAGTGTATGCGCAGCTCGCTGACGGTCCCGGTGGTCCGCAGCCCCTCGATCAGCAGCCGGTCCCGGGTGGCGGCGTTCGCGGCGCCGCGGCGCTCGGCCCGGACAGCCGACCACACCAGCAGCAGCGAGAGCACGATCAGGAGGCCCGGCAGCCAGAGGTCTGCGTAGTAGAGGATCCACCGCCCCCAACCCCAGGGCTCCGGCGGATCGTAGTCCGTCACCACCCAACCGATGCGGTCCGCCGCCACCCAGTCCCGTGCCGCGACAGCGACGCCCAGGGCAAAGCCGGCGACGCCGATCGCCAGTGCCCATCCGCCGCCGCCCCGTGCAGCCCGGTAGCCGTCGAGATGTTGGGCGCCCACCGGCAGCCCCAGGCCCACCAGGAGGGCCCCTGCGGCCATCCCGGCGACGACGAGCGGGACCGAGACACCGGAGACGTGTGTGCCGGACGGCGCGTTGAGGGAGATCGCGCGCAGCGTGTCGAACCACAGAGAGACGAGGAGGCCGAGCACGAAGGCGCCGGCGGCGCCGAGGACGAACCAGATCACGCCCATACACAGGGCCGCCGGATTGCCCACCTGACGATCGCGTTGCTGGCGCCGACGCACTGACGGGTCCACGATCTCCATGACGCCTCCTGTGGTGCAGGTCGGCCCGACCGCCGGGAAGCCATGGTACTGAACTGATCGGGTGATGTCGGGGCGTGCGGCTGGCTGACCGCAGCGAACGCCGGCGACACCCCCGGCCCGCAGCCACCTACTGCGTCTTCCCGGGGCTCGTGACATCGGCGACTGACGTCGTAGGGCCCCGGCCCCCGGTCGGAATTCCTGCTCGGCGGGCGGATCCGAAGCGGCATCGCGCGGCGAACCCCAGAAATCGAACCCGCGAACGTTCGTGGCCAACGCCCCTGGCCTCGGTGCGTCCGCGCCCCTGGCGAAACTGAGTACCCGGCATGACCATCCACACCGAGCAGGACGATCACGTCGTCACGATCACCATCGACAGGGAACGCAGACTCAACGCCCTCGACTATCCAACGATCGACGCGATGTTCGCCGAGCTGGACCGCGTCGACTGCGGCGACCGGGTCCGGGCGGTCGTCCTGACCGGCGACCCGATCCCGGCCACCCGAGCCGCCGGGATGGGCCTCGTCAACAACGTCGTGCCCGCTGACGAACTCCTCGACGCTGCACGGGACTTGGCCGCACGGATTATCCGGCACGCACCGGCGGCCGTAGCAGCCTGCCTGCGCGCGGTCACCCGCGGCGTCAACCTGCCGATCGACGAGGGGATCGCCGTCGAGGCGGCCTGCTTCGCCGCCCCATGCCCACGGACGGCGTGCGGACCGGACTGCGGCGGTTCCTCGACCGCTCAGCCACTGGTCCACGTACGGACGGCCGGCGCCAGCGTGCGCGTCACCCGTAGAGGTTCGAGGAAACGGTCAGGAAGACGAGAAGGTTCGGCACGGTCTCGACCTTGGCGAGCGCCCAGGCTCTGGGCTGTCCGTGCTGCCGGACGGCCACGAAGCCCCCGCCGACATCGATCGTCGCGACGGCCGACCAGGGCAGGACTCCTTCGCGTTCGGTGGAGATACCGGTGGTGTCCACGCTGAACGGGCCGTGACTTACCTTCTGCCCCTCACGGACCGCCTCCCACACCTTCTGGGCCTGGGCGCGGGCGATGGCCTCGGAGATCAGGGGCAGCCAGGTCCCGAAGTCGGCGAATCTGGACGAGATCTGCACCCTGGTGCCGTTGGGCGCTACCAGGGTGGAGGTGTGCGTGGTGTTGTAAGGGGTCTTCGTGCCCTTGTAGATGATCACTTCCTGGACGGTTTCCTGGTAATGGACCGCCTGGTCCCAGCGGACCGCGAACAACTGCCCGGCGCCCCTGTCCACGAGCAGACCCCTCTCGAAGAGGTGCAGCCGTTGACTGCCGAGTTTCTTCCGGAAGTTGGGGCTGTTGAGCAGGGCACCGATGCTCAGCGCAGAGAGGAGCAGGGGGTACCCCCCCACCCACCAGCTCGTGTAGACCCACAACAGGATGCCTCCGGTCGCCAGGCAGGCGATGCCGGTCAGGGAAGCGGCGATGAATAGTCCCCGGTACTTCTCCTGCACGTTGACCTCCTTCCTCGGCAGGAAAGTGTGTTCGAGTCGGCCGAAGCCTCTACGGGAAGCCAGTTGGGCGACTTGAGGGGACGGGGAACCCGGCACGCTCATACAGGGGCCTCGGTTTCGTTTCGGAGCGACACTCGTCAAGGCCGCTTCAGCTGGTCGTGTGGTCAATGAGTTGAGCGAGCAGACGGGTGCGGGGGGCCATCTGCGCGATCTCGACGTACTCGGTGTCCGCGTGCGCGCCACCGCCCACGGCGCCCAGGCCGTCCAGCGTCGGACAGCCCGCCGCCGCGGTGTAGTTGCCGTCCGAGGCACCGCCGACGGCGATCCCCCGCAGCGGTTCCAGGCCCAGTTCCGCGGCAATTCGGCAGGCGAGGGCGAACAGTTCGGCGGAGGACTCCGGCTCCATGGGCGGCCGTTGCCTGCCCCCCAGCACCTCCAGCCGGGCTCCGGGAGTCCGGACGGTGAGTCCCCGCATGAGCTCGTCGATCCGGTCCTGCGCCGCCGTGGTCGGCGCGCGCACGTCCACCGACACCCGCGCCAGCGCGGGCACCGTGTTGCGCGCACTGCCGGCCGACAGCAGGGTGGGCGTGACGGTCGCGAAGCCCAGGACGGAGGGGGCGGCACCAACGGCGCCCACTGAGTCCCCGAGGCCGGCGATGGACAGCACCTGGCGAGCGGCCTCGACCGCGGCGTTGACCCCCTTGTGCGGTTCCTGACCCGCGTGCGCGGCCCGGCCGTGCACCACGACCTCGTACCGCGAAGTGCCCTTGCGGGCGGTCTTGAGCGCGCCCTCCTCGTCGGCGGACGCCTCCAGCACCAAGGCGGCCGCGCACCCCCGCACGGATTCCTCGATCAGCTGCCGGGAGGTCGGTGAGCCGACTTCCTCGTCCCCGTTGACCAGTACGCACACCCCGTCCGGGGAGGGCAGGGAGGCCAGCGCGTGGAACATCTGCACCAGGCCCGCCTTCATGTCCAGGACCCCAGGGCCGCGGGCGATCCCGTCGGCCACCGACCAGGGGTGTTTCTGAAGCGAGCCCATGGGCCACACCGTGTCGTGGTGTCCCACCAACAGGACCCGCGGGGTACCGAAGGTCCACCGCAGATGGGTCACACCGTCGATCACGATCATCTCCGGCCCGGCCCCCAACAGCCTCGCCCCCAGGGCACCGACCACCTCGGCGCTGCGCGCCACCGCCGCGTGGTCCGCCGAGAAGGACTCGCAGAGTACGAGGTCCTCCAAATCGGCCAGCATCGCCGGCAACGCGAGCGCAACCCCCCGGGTCACCGGCCCCACCCCATATCAACTCCCCCTCGCGACAACACACTTCCCCCTCGGATCTCATCGGCCATGGGCAGCGGCGGAGATCGCTCCCCCTCCGGAGCTCCGCCGCGTGCACGACGTTAGGGCGGGACAAGGCATTCCACCAGCGACTGGATTGCATAGGATCTATGCACTGAAGGAATGTGTTGGAGAAGATGGTGATGGCCGGATGGGGCTTGGAGGAGGAAGGAACGTGTTCGAGATTGACGCGCTGCGGCTGCTCGTGGCCGTTGGCGAGACCGGATCGTTCACGAAAGCGGCGGTCCGGCTCAACTACACGCAGTCCGCGGTGTCCCGGCGGATCGCCGCGCTGGAACAGCGGGCGGGCGGGCCGCTGCTCGAACGACTCCCTCGGGGCGTACGGCTGAATCCCGCCGGCCGTGTGCTGCACCGGCACGCCTTGGAGGTGCTCGACCGGATGACGCGGGCGGAGCGCGAGCTGGCGGTGCTGCACGCGGGGCACGGCGGGTTGCTGCACATGGGCGCGTTCGCCACCGCCAACATCTCCCTGGTGCCCGCTGCCCTACGGGCGCTCCAGGAGGCCCGGCCGGATGTCGAGGTCGTCGCGGTCGAGGGCCCGACCGACACGCTGATGGCCCGCCTCGCGGACGGGGCGCTGGACATCGCCGTCGTCAGCGACTACCCGTCCGGCCTGCCGTCGGCCGACGGGGTCACGACGAGCCTGCTGTGCGAGGACGAACTGTTCGTCGCTCTCCCGCGCGGACACCGCCTGGCCGGATCCGGGACGATCGGCCTGCGTGAACTGCACGACGAGACATGGCTCCAGAGCGCGTACGGAGACCGTCCCACGATGCTTGCCGACGCCTGCGCCCGGGCGGGCTTCACTCCCAGGAAGATCATCCGCATCGCGGAGTGGACCGGGAAGTTCGGCTACGTGGCCGCCGGGCTGGGGGTGGCGCTGGTCCCCTCGCTGGCCGCCCGGGCGGTCCCCGACGAACTCGTCCTGTGCCGCCTCACCGATCCGGCCCTGCGGCGGACCGTGCATGTGGCGCTGCCTGCCGCCCCGCTGCCGACGGCATTGAAACTGCGGGATCTGCTGCGCGACACCGTTGACTGAACCGTTTTCCGGAGCGATCAGCCGGTATGCAAGGTGAGTGTGGGTATAAGGCGTCGAGTGTGCTGGCCAGTACGGAACGACGGGTCACGCTGACGGAGTGGTGTACGGACGGCCACTCGGTGATCAATTTTGAGGCTGTGCAATGAGGGGCCTTGGCTGAGGACCCTCCTGAGACCTCGCACTGACAGGGACAAGGTCGTGAGACAGATGTGCCGTGTCCCTTAAGGGCGTGTATGTGGTTGCGATCTTGGCCGCCGCGGATCGCGGTCGCCATCGCCGAGATGGGGGAAATGGCAGGTCGGTAGTGGCGGCGAGTGCTGAGTGGGCGTCAAGGGCGGCAGGGAGAGCCGGGGCTGGCGCCTGTTCGGCTTGAATACGGCTACTCGAACGGCCGGTTCTACGCCTATACGCGGCCTTATCTCGAAGGGCCGGGGCTGCCGGCGGCGCAGTACGTTGGCGTAGGCCCGGCCGAACTTCGGGCACCACCGGCGCACCGTCTCGTAGGACACCATGACGCCGCGCTCGAGCATCAGCTCCTCGGCCTCGCGGAAGCTGAGCGGGAACCGGAAGTACAGCCACACGCAGTGGGAGATCACCTCGACCGGGTACCGGTGCCCCTTGTGCGACGGCGGCGTACTGCCCACGGACAACCCCCTCCACCATGACCAACCCGAAGATCATCCCACCCGTCAGCCAACGTGACAGTGCCCTCCAGCGGCACCACCGGCCGTCCCACTGTCGTCGGCTACACCGACAACGACCTGTCCATGTGGGCGGACGTGGTCGCCCGCTCGATCCGCGCCGCGGGCGGACGTCCCGGCCACAAGGTGCACATCTCCTACGGCTACGGTCTGTTCACCGGCGGTCTCGGTGCGCACTACCGGGCCGAGCGGGCCGGCTGTACGGTGATCCCGGCCTCCGGCGGCATGACGGCGCGCCAAGTGCAGATCATCCAGGCCTT
The DNA here is from genome assembly GCF_026341775.1 of Streptomyces sp. NBC_00654. Classification (NCBI taxonomy): domain Bacteria; kingdom Bacillati; phylum Actinomycetota; class Actinomycetes; order Kitasatosporales; family Streptomycetaceae; genus Streptomyces; species Streptomyces sp. NBC_00654. The sequence continues at coordinate 4,573,879 of NZ_JAPEOB010000001.1, forward strand.
CAAGCCTGAGATCATCATGGTCACCCCGTCCTACATGCTCACTCTGCTCGACGAATTCGACAGGCAGGGCATAGACCCGCGTACCAGCAGTCTCAAAGTGGGCATCTACGTCCTGTCCGAGGTGAACGGCCCTGGCGTCGCCCAGGAGTGCGTGGAGACCAAGGACGGGCCGCACGTGTGGGAGGACCACTTCTACCCCGAGGTCGTCGACCCGGTTACGGGCGCCGTCCTGGCCGCGGGCGAGGAGGGTGAGGTCGTCTTCACCTCGCTCACCAAGGATGCCCTGCCGATCATCCGCTACCGCACCCGCGACCCGACCTGGCTGCTGCCCGGCACCGCCCGGCCCGCCTTCCGCCGCATCGAAAAGATCACCGGCCGCTGCGATGACATGATCATCCTGCGCGGGGTGAACGTCTTCCCCAGCCAGTTCGAGGAGGTCGTGCTGCGCACCCCGGGCGTCGCCCTGCACTTCCAGATCCAGCTGAGCCGACGCGGCCGCATGGACCGTATGGCCGTCCGCTCGAGTATCGCCCCGGCGCCGACCCCGAGCAGCGGGAGGCCGCCGCCAGGGCGATCGCGAAGGGTGTGAAGGACGGCGTGGGCGTCACCGTCGAGGTGGCGATCGTGGAGCCGGAGACCCTGGAGCGATCCCCCGGCAAACTCCGACGGGTCCAGGACCTGCGGGAGGCGTGATCTCCGCCGAGTAGGACTCGGCGGGCCGGATTCGCCAACAGTGTCAAGGGCCCGTGGCAAGGAGAAACGCGCCGCCTCCACTCGGCCCACTCCACCGCACCGACCACCCGACGCGTACCACTCCCGCGCCGCCGGCCGCACCGGTGCGCACCACCCACCGAGTGGATACGCACCGGGTGGATGCGCACCAGCGCACCAGTGCGCATCGTGCGCGTGGCTACGGGCGCGCGGTCATGGACTGCACGGTGCGGGCCCACTCCAGGTGTTCGTCGCGCATGGTCTCCGGGGTGGCGCGGGTGTCTCCGTGGTCGTCGGGGTCGGGGATGACGATCTCGACGAAGCGGATGATGCTGCGGGCGATGCCCACCATGGCCGTAGTGGGGGAGTCGCGTGTCCAGTCCCGCAGGGCGGACAGCAGGATGCACCCGATCTCGTCCAGGGCGAAGGAGTCCGCGTGCGGCTCCCCGTTGCCCAGGACCCCCGTGACGGGGAAGACGATGCTCGGCGAGCCGCAGCAACAGGAAGGCCGGCTCTGACGTGGCCGACGTGGGTCCGAGTGATGTATCAACTCGCCTTGTTCGTACGGGAATCCATCCCGATTGCGTTGCCACAGGGGCCATCTCCAGGGCGTCCAGGACGATCCTGGTCTCCTTGGTGGTGGAGGCGGACCAGCCGACGATGCGACGGGAGAAGGTGTCACGACGAAGGCGACGTAGACGACTCCGTTCCAGGTTGCGACGTGTGTGAGGTCCGCGACCCAGCAGCGGTTGGGGGCACTGGCGACGAAGTCGCGGTCAAGGAGGTCCGGGGCCCGCTCGGCGGCCGGATCGGTGATCGTCGTGATCGCCTTCCTACCGCGGACGGCTCCAGTGATACCGAGCTCGCGCATGAGGCGCTCGACGGTGCAGCGGGCCACGGCGTGTTCCTGCCGGTTCAGCTCACGCCAGATCTTCCGGGCCCCGTAGACGCGGTAGTTGGACGAATAGACCTCCTGGATCCGCTCCTTGAGTTCCTCATCGCGCACGGAACGGGCGGAGGGAGTGTGGAGGCGCTTGCTCGTCTTCTGGATGGTGTCGCGACCGCAGCTTGGCAGCGGCATGAGGCCACCTGCGGCCTGACAAGACCGTTCGCGGTTGAAGATGGCCAGCTGCGCCTCCGGCCGCCACCTTGGGATGTCGGCGAACCGCAGGTCGCCGGAGGCACTCCGCAGCGTTGAGGACAACGCCGACCGAGTCCTTCCACTCGTGACGCCAAGCCACCTGACGCGGCGGGCGGCAAGAGTGTGAGCGAGGGCGCCGGGCCGATGAGGTCGTTGACTTGATGACCACGACTGTCACGGAGGTCGGCGACCGTGATGCGCTGCCCGGGCTCAGACCTTGGAGTGCTTGGAGCCCTTGCGGCGGTCGGCGAACTCGGTGAGCAACTCGGCCGGCTCCGGCTCGGTGCCGCTGCCGAGGTACCGGATGCCCTCGCCTTCCGGAGCGGCGGCGGTGGCCAGGTGGTCGTCGCCGATCCGGCGGACCTCCACCCGGACCGGCTCGGCGACGTCGGCCTGGGCCAGGACGTCGGCGACCCGCTGCAGGTACGGGCGGGCGCGTCGAGTGCGCAGTTCGGCCTCGGCGATCGCCGAGGCGCCGTGGTGGGTGGCGGTGGGGTAGCTGAGGTGCTCAGCGGCCTCGGTCGGTGTGAGACCGGGGGTGGCCTCGACCAGGTCGGCGATGCGCCGGCCGCGGAGCTGTGCGAGGCCGGCCTGGGCGGTCGGGAACTCCGCGATTCCCAGAGTGTCGGCGACTTCGTTGATCGTGATTGCCGGGTTGGCGTCGAGCAGCTCGGCGATGCGGGGCAAGATCTGGTCCCGGGGGATCATGTCGCCGCTGCCGACGCGACGGCCGCCGTCGGCTCCTCGTTCGGGCCTGTCAGCTTTGTAGCCGCGGACGATGCGGCGCGGCCAGTGCTCCGTAATGGCCACATGGTGGCCACTCGGGCAGGCCGGGCGAGCGGACCTGGGCCGGGGAGCCGGCCCGCGAGGGGCGGTGACGGTCTTCCTGGCGATCGCCAGGTATTCGAAGTGGGTCCCGGCCTCCCGCAGCCAGCCCTGCAGTTCGGCGATCTGTGTGCCGAGGTCGCCGGCCAGGGTCCGGGCGGCGTCCTGCTTGATGCCGAGCGCCTCAAGCAGGGCTGGATGTTCGCGCGGTCACCGCCTGCGGTTCGCGCCAGGTGGGAGTGTTCGCGCCGACGCCGGCCGGCTCTCGCCAGCACGGCCGCGCGGCTTCAGGAGAGCGAGGTCGGGCTGCGGGGTGGTGGTACGGCCCGGAGCAGTTACCACAAGGGGTGTGGGGCGCTACGGAATCTGCTTCGATTCAGTCTTCGTTGGCGGTGAAGTACGTCTGGTCGATGTCAGTAACGGTGAGCCCGTTATCGAGCCTGACAGTCAGCAGATACTTGATTGGTCCGGCTGCCCGACTCTCTTCCACTATGCCTGGCGTGCCCTCAGTTATCCAAAGGCGGGGTTGCCCACGCTCGCCTTGTGCAATCAAAATACTCTGTGCCGCTTTGACACGGGTGCCCTCGTCAAGAGACTCCATCGTGTACGCCCTCCTGCTGGCCAGCACCTTGCCGACCCGCGTCGATCCTGCCATGACAGCACGTCACGGCTCCGCGAGAACCGGCCCCGGCCCAGCAGGGCGTTGGCTACGTCTGCTGTCTTGCATCGACACTACCGAGCCGGGCCAGGCAGATTGGGGTCCTGATCCGGCACGCCCTGGGCATCGATGTGCGGGCAGCGCTGCTCGATGTCGCCCTCAGCCGCCCGGCCGCGGTCGCCCCCACCGCCCGCGGATACGCAACCGTGCGGGTTCGTGACCAGCCCGTGCAGCGGACGGCTGACGTCTCTCTACCGCTTCCCGAGGATGGGGGTACCCGTAACGCAGCCCACTGGCTCGACCAGAACGTTGCCTGCTGCGGGAGAACTACCGGGACGCCCCACCCGTGGACGGGTTGGCGGCCAGGCGGACGAGGTCGCGCATCGGGTGCACGTCGACCGGGACGCTCGTCCCGGCTTCGATGATCTCCTCACCGGAGACGAGGTGGCTCGTGGTGAACGGCGGCCGGCCCGGCACGGTGACCAGCATCCGGACCCTGGTGCAGCGGTCGTTCTCTCCGCACCACACGCGCTGCGCGGACGTGACCCGCCCATTGACGCGCACGTTTGCCGTGTCCAGGTCGAGCCACACACGCTGGTCCCGCACGGTGCCGACGATGGCCAGGACCAGGACGACCACGGTGAGAGGGGTACAGACGAGGCCGGTCACGACGACACTCAGCCTGTCGTCGTCGGGGACTTACCGGCTGATACCTGCCAGCAGGATCAGGGGACCGGCGCAGACGACCAGGAGCCCGAGACCGGTCCAGATCGGCTGCTCGGAAGAGCCCGGCGGACGATTCACCGGACCTTCGGCCTCGGGTACTCCACCGCTCGTAAAGCTGATGGCCATGACGCAATGCCCTTCCGAGGTCGTCGAGACGGCGCGCACCGAACTCGCCGCCCTCCCGCTGCGCGACCGCAGCCCCCATGTAGATACTCAGCGCTGCATGTCCGTTCGCCGGAGCTATACGAGAACAGGGCCAAGCCCCCCCCCCGTGAGTTCACGAAAACTCTTCGGGCGGCACTCTGGGAGCCATCGCGTTCGAGTTGTTCACGAGCTGTGGCGGCACCGATTCCCTCGGAGGCCCTCGAATGGATTTGCCACGCGCGGCTGGCCGTTGAGCACTGGGCCGTGCCCGGCTGGGGCTGTAGGTGCTCAGTGGCGGTACGCGGCCATCGCGACCTCGATGAACGAGTGGACCAACGGGTTGGTTTCGCCGTCGTTCCGTACCGCGACCACTCGGCTTGGCGCCATGTCGACCAGCGGAACCGCGATCAGGTTCTCGGGCAGGTCGTGTCCGAGTGGGGCCAAGCCGACAGTGCTGTTCCAGAGCACGGCCTGCAGGCATTCCTGGACGACGCGCACCACCGGGCCCTCGCGCGGCTTGCCGCCATTCCAGTACGACTGCCAGATCGGGTCGGTTCCCTGCGGGAACTGGAACCATCGGCTGTCGGCCAGGTCGGCCAGCTTCAGGTAGTCGCGACGGGCCAGCGGATCGTCGGTGCGCAGTACCGCACCGACCGGATCGGTGCGCAGCTCACGCACCGTCAGGGCGGTGTCGTTGAACGGCGCACGGGTCAGGGCGACGTCGACCAGTCCGGCGCGTAGCCCGCAGGTCGGGTCGGTCAGGTCGGTGTCGCGGATGCGGATGTCGACGCCGGGGTGGCGTCGGCGGTAGACAGCCGCCAGCCTGGTGATGCCGGGGTCGGTGCCGTCGCCCAGGATGCCGATGGTGAGGGTCGCGGCGCCTGCCGCCGCGGCCACGCGGACGCGGACGCGGTCGGCCTGGTCGAGCAGGGCCCGCGCTTCGTCGAGCAGCAGCGCCCCCACAGGGGTGAGCGTGACGCCGGCCTGCGAGCGGGCGAACAGCAGGGCACCGATCTCTGTCTCCAGCTGCTTGATCGCCCGGCTCAGTGGCGGCTGGCTCATGTGCAGGCGGGTGGCGGCCCGGCCGAAGTTGAGTTCCTCGGCGACCGCCACGAAGTAGCGCAGGGTACGTAGCTCCACGCTGCGACGATACCCGCAAGGTATCGGCGTGCTGTAACAGGTCTTGGACACTCGCAGAGCCCTGGCGGTGCACTCGGAGCATGACCGACGAAGCGAAGACCAGTAAACCGCAGGCCGGCCCCGCCGTATCGGTGGTCGGCCCCGACGACGGCGAGACGATCGTCATGGGCACCACACATATGCGCGTCCTCGAAGACGGCAGCCACACCGGGCACCGCCTGGGGATCGCCGAGTCCGTGCTCGCCCCGCATACCCCCGGACCGCCGCAGCACCGCCATGCCCAGCACGAGGAGGGTTTCTACATCATCTCCGGCACGGTGCGGTTCACCGTCGGGCAAAAGGACTACGACGCGGTCGCGGGCACACTCGTGATGGTCCCGCGCGGCGCCCCGCACACCTTCGCCAACCTGGCCGACCGACCCGCCGTCATGCTCAGCATGTTCACCCCCGACCTGTATGTGCAGTACTTCCGAGACCTCCAGAGCATGACCGCCGACGGCAGGCCGCTGACACCCCAGGCCGGCATTCACACGATGAGCCGCTACGCCACCGAGCCCGCTACCGACTTCGCCTGAAGCCGGCGGGCCGACACCCCGGCTGCCCGCCCCGGCTGACCTTTCACGGCAGATGCCTGCTGGTGCGCCGTGTCGCCCTCGACCGGCGTCCGGTCGCGCATGTCGCGAAGGAACTCGGCGTCTCCCGTCAGTGCGCCCACCGCTGGGTGAACCGCTACCGCGCCGAGGGCTGGTGCGGGCTGCAGGACCGCAGCAGCAGCCCGCACCGCCATCCCATGACCGGCCAGGTCATCCGAGCCACCAGAGCCAGCAGCCGACGCTACGAACACCCCCGGCCCGGCGACATGATTCACACCGTGTCAAGAAACTCGGAAAGATCCCCGCCGGCGGCGGCCACCGCGCCCACGGCCGCGGCAAACGACCCGCATCCCTCCGGGGCCTGGGTTACGACTACGTCCACGCCGCCGTCGATGACCACTCCCGCCTCGCCCACGCCGAGATCCTTCCCGACGGGAAGGGCGCCACCTGCGCGGGCTTCCTCACCCGCGCAGCCGAGTTCTTCCACGCCCGCGGCATCACCCGCATCGAGCGGGTCATGACCGACAACGCCAAGAACTACCGGCTCTCCCACGACTTCCAGGCCGCCTGCCAAGCACTCGGCGCACGGCAGAAGTTCACCCGCCCGCACTGCCCATGGGCCAACGGAAAAGCCGAACGCTTCAACCGGACCATGCAGACCGAATGGGCCTACCGGAAGGTCTTCACCAGCAACGCCCAGCGCGCCCGAGCACTCGCACCCTGGCTCGGCTTCTGCAACACCGGCCGCCGACACACTGCGCTCGGCGGCCAGCCACCGATCAGCCGACTGTCACCAATGTCATGACCGAGTACACCTAGGGTACTCGTGCTGGTCATGGGCGTGAGTCTGCGGAGAAGACCGTCTGTCAGCACGGTTGAGTCGAAGAGAAGCGCGGCAACGACGTCGCCGGATGTGCGAGCCTTCTTCTCCCGGACGCCGACCGGGAAGACTCTGATGCACCCCGACGATGCCCTCAAGCAGCTCAGCCACATCGCGCGCGAGCGGGCGTTCTGTACTCACGTCGGGTCCGACCGGCTCATCCAGGCAGGGCCTGACGCGTTGATTGCCGGGATTGAGAGCCCCTCCCTCGCCATGTTGGCTGGCCTCCTCCGGACCGAAGAGCCCGACGCCCCAGGGCTCTTCGACCAGGTGCTGGAGGAGTTGGGACTGGTCTTCCAGCCCCCTGCTGACCCGCGTGCCGCGAAGTGGGCAATGGCCCACTGGGTCGCCGGTCAGATCGTTGACGGATCCCTCGCCCCTGCCACCGGCACCCACATCATCTGGGCAGACATCGCCCATGACCTTGACTATCCCGAAGATCTGGAACCCCTCGTCTCCTGTGCACACGGCTGGGACGACTGCCAGGAGGGCTGGGGAGCTCCTTCGAGGAACTCAACAAGGAAGCGGTCGAGGCGGCGAAGCAGTTCTTGATCAAGCGGTCGGCAGCAGAGGCAGGGAGCTGACCACCGGTTCCTGCCCGCAGTGGTTGGGCGGTCTTCTACGATCCGGCGCATGTTGGATCCCGAGCTGCTGGCGGAGGTGCGGGCCGAGCGGGACGAACTCTCCGTCGCCGAGCGAGTCTTTGAACGGGTGAGCGAACAGCTCGCCGACGAATGAGCCTCGGACGCGCCGATGCCCGGGCATGTGGGTGGGCATGCGGTGATGCTGATCCCGCACCGCACGTCGGGTCTGGAGGAGACTGTGCTCCCGCCGGGGGTTCCGCCCCGTCGTAACCCGGTACGAGAATCGGGCCTACATCTACCTCGGCACCGTCACCCTCGGAGCCCTCATGATCTGGCTCCGAACATGATCCGAGAAACAGTGCCTAGAAGACTGATGAAGATCTTGTTGAGGGGCTGTCCGGCCGGAGGCCGGGCAGCCCCTCGTGGTCATGTGCCGGCTGGGGCGAGGTGCCAGGTGCCGTTCGTGTGGGTGAGTCCGAGGTTGATCAGTCGGCGGAGGTTGAGAGCGGCTGCTCGGGTGTGGAGCCAGGTGTCGTTCTTGATGGTGCCGATGTAGCGGAGTCTGCGGTTGCCTCGGCGGACGATCCAGGCGACAGCCCGTTCGACCGGTGGTCGCCAGCGACGGTAGGCGGCTTGCCAATGGGGGTCGGTGGCGGCCTGGTGGCGGGCGGCCGCCTGCTGGTCGTGGTGGGGGCGGAGGGTCAGGATCCTGCCCGCTTTGGCTCTGGTGCACTTCTCACGCAGGGGGCAGCCGGTGCACAGGTCTTTGAAAGCCGCTTTGCGCTGGTGGTGCTGCCCGCCCGGGTCCGACAGAGGGACGGTGTGTCCTTGGGGACAGGTCACGGTGGCCGCGGCGGTGTCGATGGCGAAGTCGTCGAGAGTGAAACCGCCGGGAACGGCCGCCCGCAGCGGGGCGGGTTTGAGGAACAGCCGGTGTCCGGTCTGCTCCAGCACCTGGCGGGCGTCACCGGTGGAGTAGGCGGTGTCGCCGAAGGCGTGAACCGGCTCGTCCTCCTCGGCGAGCAGGTCCAGGCCGACGGCGGCTTCGTGGTGCTCCGGCCCGGTTCCGGGAGTGAGGGCGACGGCGGTGAACAGGCCGGTCTCGGGCTCGACGGCGAGGTGGGCCTTGTATCCGTCCTGCTTGTGGGAGCGGGTCTTGTGGACGTGCCGGGCTTCGGGATCGACGGTGGAGACCATGCGGCCAGGGGCGGTGCCCTGGGTGATGCGCCAGCGCCCGTCGCGGCCGTCGGAGTCCTCGGCCGGTTCGACATCCTGCCCGGCGACCAGGGCCAGGATGCCCACCGCGTTCGCGGCCTTCTCGCCGAGCTGCTGCTCGGGCAGGTGCCCCAGCAGCCGCAGTGCATCCGTGACCAGGGCGTCGACCAGCGCGGCGCGGGCCCGGGCGTCGTTCCAGGCGATGCGGGGCTTGCCCGGGTCGGTGTAGTCGTGCGCGGTGCACTGCACGGCCGCGGCCGGGCCAGCTCCCGGGACTTCCCGGATGACCGCCCGGACAGCGGCGATGATCTGGGTGACGGTGTCCTGGGTGGCGACCGCGTCGTCCAGGACGGTGGAGTCCAGTGCCCGGCGGCGCCTGCCCCTCAGGACGCCGGTGGCCTTGACGACCTCGCGGACCGCTTCGAAGACCCGGTTCGGGCGCGTGGAGCGGGCCAGCCGTCGACGGAAGTAGGCCAGCAGGGACGGGTCGAAGGCCATGTCGTGCAGACCGAGCCCGCAGGCGGCTTTCCACCGCAGGTCACAGCGTAATTCCTGGACCGTCTCGAAGTCCGACAGGCCGTGCAAGGCCTGCACCGTGATCGCGGCGGCCAGGATCTGCGGCGGCATCGAGGGCCGCCCGTTCGCCGACGGATACATGTCGGCGAACATCTCCGCGGGAAACAGCCGGCCACGGTGCTCGGCCAGGAACGCGAACACACTCCCAGCCGGAATCAACTCCCGGCACGTCACCCACACATCGGGCCCGACCGTCTCCCCGACCCACTCCCCTTGAACCACAACAACGAGTCTGGCCCCGCCGCTGACGCGGCGGGGCCAGAACCCAACATCTTCATCAGTCTTCTAGGGCTTTCTTCCGAGGCCGGGTGCGACCGAGGACCGATCCGGAAGAGGAACCTCCACCTTTAGCGTGGTGGTCATGAGTGAAGCTGGGCAGATAGCCGCCTCGGACTGCGCCGTTGCCCTTGTGCGCGGGTACGCGGAGCAGGACGCCGTCGCGGTGGCGAGTTCCCTCGTCACGCTGGACGCGTCCGGTCAGGCGAGGGCGTACGCAATCCTCGGGGCGCAGTTCCAGTGGACTCTGAGCATCGTCGAGGTTGTCGGCCGGGGCATCGGGGTCTGCCGTCTGGTGCGTCTGGCTGACTTCGTCGCTTCGGCCGCGCCGCCGCACTACGAGTTCGCCGTCACCGAGGCCGTACGTGCCTGGGCTCGCGACGACCTGGGTGGGGTTCGGCAGGTGTGCGGCGAGGACTTGGTGGGTGCCCTGCATGTGTCGGCCGTTTTCGTCGCGGCGCTGGGACTGGCGCTGTGGGGCCAGGACACTTTCCTGGGCGTTCTGACCGAGTACGGGCAGAACGCCCAGGACCTCATGACGGGACACCGGCCCGACTTCTAGCCGACTCGCCCCCAATGAACTCTCGCCGGCTTCGTCGTCGATGCCCCCATCCCTGACCGAGGCCGGCGAGAACCCCCGCGTAGTGAAGGAGAGTTCCGCGTATGCCCAGCCGTGCCGCCTTGGTCGAGGGTCTCATGGATCGCTTCCCGGACCTGCCTCGGGAAGCGGTGATCAAGGAGGACCTGCTGCGCGGCGGCATCGCCTTCGATGCCGCCGCGCTGAGTGACAACCACGACGGGGACGTCAAACCGAAGTCGTACTTCATCTTCTCCTTCGACCATGGCACCCTGCCCGAGCTGGGTCAGGCCGCGCTGCGCCGCCCGCCGGAGGAGATCGTGCTGACTGGCGGGCCCTATGGGCTGCGCCGCACGGTGGTGTCGGTTCGGGTGAACCCTGCCTCGCCCTATCGGGTGGCTCCCGGCGCTGAGGGGAGGCTGGGTCTGTATCTGGAGGGGGAGCGGATCGCCGATGTCGGTCTGCCGCCGATGCCGGACTATTACCGGCACACCCTGGCGAGCGGGAAATCGGTGATGGAGGTCGCCCCGACCATCCAGTGGGGCTATCTGATCTATTTGACGGTGTTCCGCGTCTGCCAGTACTTCGGCGCCAAGCAGGAGTGCCAGTACTGCGACATCAACCACAACTGGCACCAGCACAAGGCTGCGGGCCGCCCCTACACCGGTGTCAAGCCCGTCGAGGAGGTACTGGAGGCGCTGGAGATCATCGACCGGCACGATGTCGCCGGCACTTCAACCGCTTACACGCTGACCGGCGGGGCGATCACCTCACGGGTCGGGGGGCTGGACGAAGCCGATTTCTACGGGCAGTACGCCAAGGCGATCGAGGAGCGGTTCCCCGGCCGCTGGATCGGCAAGGTCGTCGCCCAGGCCCTGCCCAATGACGCCGTGAGGCGCTTCCACCACCACGGGATACGGATCTACCACCCCAACTACGAGGTGTGGGACCGGCGTCTGTTCGAACTGTACTGCCCCGGCAAGGAACGGCACGTCGGCCGCGACGAATGGCACCGGCGCATCCTGGACTCCGCCGAGATCTTCGGGCCGCGCAACGTGATCCCGAACTTCGTCGCGGGGGTCGAGATGGCCGAGCCCTTCGGTTTCACCAGTGTCGGCGAGGCCATCGACTCCACCGTCGAAGGCCTGCGGTTCTTCATGTCGCACGGCATCACCCCGCGCTTCACCACCCGGTGCCCGGAGCCCACCACCCCCCTGGGCAAGGCCAACCCGCACGGAGCACCGCTGGAATACCACGTCCGGCTCCTTGAGGCGTACCGGGCGACGATGCAGGAGTTCGGACTGAGCTCGCCGCCCGGATACGGCCCGGCCGGCCCCGGGAACGCCGTCTTCTCCGTCAGCTCCTTCATGGACACCCTCCCCGCGCAACCGCGGGAGGCGAAGAAGTGAACTTCCGTACACCGATCCCGGCGCTGTTCCCCGGCGCCTCGGGCCGTATCGTCACCGCGCTGACCGCCCACCGGGCGACGAACACGGGGGCACCGTTGTCGCCGACGGACCTGGCCCGTGACGCGTCCGTTGCCGTCACCCAAGTGGAGGCCACGCTCTTCCGCCTCGGTCTCCTGGGCCTGATCGAGCCACGTGGGCGTGGAGGGGATGTGCGGCTGGTCGCAGGGCACGTCGTGTGGAAGGCACTGGACGGCTTGGCCGACTTGCGGCAGCGCGTGGTGGAGGAAGTCCGCGAACGTGCCGCTGCGGACCTCATCCCCGCCCCGGCCCGGCTCGCCATCGCCGGTCCCGTCGCCGACGGCACTGCCACACACCCGGCCGACGTACTGGAACTGATCGTCGTCCCACCCTCCACAGCCCCCGAGAACTGGAGCGAGCAGGCAGACCGCATGGCCGCGCGGCTCTCCCGGCACCTGGGCAACGTCGTCACCCTTCGCACAGCGGCGACCGACGCCGACGCCGCCCGCGTCGCCGGACCCGAGGCATTCCTCATCATCCCGCCAGACAGTGCGCGGTAAATCACCGGCAACCGCTTCCAGGAGACGAGGGGAGATGCCCCTCCCCTCGTAGCGTGGAGTCCGTGATTGCGGGGGAAGCCGGGATTGCCGTGGAGGTCATGTTCCACTCGTCGTCTGGCTCCTTCAACGCGATCAATGTGGCCGCGCCGGAAGAAGCTGGCCACTGGTTGTTCCGGCACCGTCGTGAAGTACGAGGTCGCCCCCTTGGGTAGCAGTCAGGCTGATCGCCTCCGAGGGCGGTATCAGCATTCTCGCCCAAGGAGTACGAACAGGGCATGGAGCAGTTCCGCGTCGCGGTGCTCGACGCCGACCCGGAACGCTTCCCCGCCCTGGCCCACTTCGCCCGCGACATCCGTCCCCTCGGAGCGGACCGCCGCGCCGCATGCTCCGTACGCCCGCGTGGGATCCGGACCGGACGTACGGCGGGTGGTGAGGAGGTCTCGGGACCTCCTCCGGCTCTCCGGCACCCCGCGGTACGCGGAAGTGCACGGCGCCGCCCGCGAGGTGCTGGCACGGCATCTCGCGGGCGGTGGACCGCACATCCGCATCGCCGATCGCCGCCAGGCGCTGCGCGGGTAGCCGCCCGGTGCGGTCCGGGTGTCCGGTGGAGGTCCGGACCCGTCGGCCGCAGGGGTGTCACCGTTCGCCTACGGTCAGCCTTTCGGGGGCCGACGGCCACTTCTCCATGGCTGCGACGATCTCCGTCAGTCGGGTCTCGAAGGCCGCAGCGTCGACGTCGCCGCTTCCGTAGGCCTGCCACAGGTCGACGAGCTGGTCTTCCCGCTCGCCGAGATCGATGAGCTTGCCGGCCAAGGTGAAGCCGTCCAGGGACGGCTTCCCGACCTCCAGCACCCAACGAGTCGCAGCCGCGGCTGCGGTGATGCCACGGCCTGCCAGTTCAACAATGGTGAAAGGCACCTTGGGATGGGTTGCCACGGCGAGGAACACACCCAGGAAGACCGAGTTCCGAACGGCCGTCACGGCCGCTGTCCCGCCGCTGGACGCTTCACTGTCCGACACGTCCCTACCTCTCATCCGCAGGATGCCGCACGCCCAGAGCAGTCGCGATCGCCCAGCAGCCTACCGAGATGTCCGGCCAAGGATCTGAGCCGAGCCACTAGCCCCGTACTCCGCGGGTCGCTATTCGGCTGGAGAGCGGGGCCGGGCAGTGTCCGGCACGGGCCTGTCGACGTTCGATCGGGTGTGTCGATGGCTTCCCGGTCCCCGCGGCCACGAACGGAACGCCCCCGTATGGAGTGCGTGATCGAGTCCGTGTTTGGGCGCTCTGCCCGTCGCTGCCGAGTTTCTGCGCCGGCTGGATGTCAAGGGCCGGAAGCCCCCGCTTCCGCTGGACGCTCGCCCGGTGAGGGGTACGCGGCCGCGCCGGGGGATGACCACGGGGAGCCGTCGCCCTGCGCGCGGCTGCGGGAGCTCGACGAGAACTGCACGATGCGGCACTGAGTTTTCCCGGCCCGGCCGGTCTACGGTTCGTCAGGTGATCAGAAAGCGCGAAGCAGGAGGAGCGACATGAGCCAGTTGCTGCGGGTCCAGAACTTCACCGTCTCGAGCGACGGGTTCGGCGCCGGCGAGGGCCAGAGCCTCGAGAAGCCGTTCGGCCATGCCGATCCGGGGAACTTGCTCGCCTGGGCCTTTGCCACCGACCACCCACCCATCAAGCGCTCCGAACCCGGTGGCCGAGGTCTGGACGACTACTTCACGCGGGACTACGCCCGCAACATCGGCGCCGAGATCATGGGCCGCAACAAGTTCGGGCCGCAGCGCGGGCCCTGGCAGGACCACGAGTGGCAGGGATGGTGGGGTGACGAGCCCCCGTTCCACACGCCGGTGTTCGTCATGACGCACCACAAGCGCCCCTCGTTCACGCTCTCCGACACCACGTTCCACTTCGTCGACGGCGACCCGGCCTCGGTGCTCGCCCAGGCGAAGGAGGCAGCGCAGGGCCAGGACGTCCGGCTTGGCGGTGGGGCCACGATCATCCGGCAGTTCCTCGAGGCCGACCTCCTCGACACCTTGCATGTGGCGGTCGCGCCGACGAAGCTCGGCTCCGGGGCCCGGCTGTGGGAGTCCCCTGATGAGCTGCTCGACCGGTTCCACCAGGACGTCGTGCCCAGCCCGAGCGGCGTGACGCACCACCTGTTCTGGCGGAAGTGAGGCCGGACCACCCGGCCGGCGCGGGCTCCGTCACCGGCGCCCGCGGCATGGCCGCTGCCCAGCGGCGTCCTAAGGGCTGTCCCGTAATCCCTGGCGGGCGCACGACGACAGCTACGGCACCTCGCGGCGTTGTCGGAACGCCCGCATACATCCGGTATGCGGGCGTCCCTCCGCCTTGCGATGGACCGCATCCGACGCCGCGCGCTGATCCACCAGGGATTACGGGACAGCCCTTAGCCTCGTATTTCGCGGGTAGCTGCGGGTGCTGTTCAGGTCTGCAGCCAGCGTGGGCGTCGCACGTCGAGTCCCAGCAGATCGAGGAGGTCGACCTGGACGACCTGGCTGAGGATGATGGTGGGCGGGTCGGTGACTCCGCGGATGCGTAGCTGGGGCACTGTCACGTTGACTGACCGGCCTGGGATGATCTTCTGGTCGGTCGTGCTGGGAGGGGGCGTCCGTGGACAGCGCACCGCCGTCGTGCAAGGGGCACCGGTACCCGGTGGAGATCATCGCGCACTGCGTGTGGCTGTACTTCCGTTTCCCGCTGTCGTTCCGCGAGGTCGAGGAGCTGATGCTCGAGCGCGGCGTGATCGTCTCCCACGAGACGGTCCGCCGCTGGTGTACGAAGTTTCGGGCAGGCCTACGCCGACGGCCTGGGCCCCCGGCGTGTGCAGCCGGGCGACAAGTGGCACCTGGACGAGGTCTTTCTCAGGATCAACGGTGAGCTGAAGTACCTGTGGCGGGCCGTCGACGCCGATGGCAACGTGCTCGGCATTCTGGTCCAGAACCGGCGGGACACCGCTGCGGCCAGGCGGTTCTTCCGCAAACTGCTACAGAAGACCTGCTCGGTGCCGAGGGCGGTCGTCACCGACAAGCTGCGCTCCTACAGCGCGGCCCACCGCGAGGTCATGCCCTCCGTAGAACACCGCGCCCACAAGGGTCTGAACAACCGGGCCGAGAACAGTCATCAGCCGACGAGGCAGCGCGAACGCGCGATGAAGGGCTTCCGCAGTACCGGCGGGGCCCAGCGGTTCCTGTCCGCGTTCAGCGGCATCTCACCGCACTTCCGACCACGCCGCCACCTGATGACCGCCACCGAAATACCGCACCCAGGATGACCACCCGCTTCGCCATCCGGGACGAGATCACTGGCGCCACCGACCAGCCCATGGCAACGTAAGCCAGGCCCCACCCGACCCCTGCACACCCTGACGCGCCCGCAATCGATCAACACCACACCAACGTGACGACGCCCTGCGGGAGGCTGACCACGGCCTGGGCACGCTCGCCGTTCTCGGTGCCTATTCGGCCCGGCGCGGCAGCCGCAGACGTAGCTCGTAGCCGCCGTCGGCGGTGGTGCCCGATTCGAGCGTCCCGCGCAGGATATCGGCTCGCTCGCGCAGACCCATGAGTCCGTGGTGCGCGCCGGGCAGAGGGAGCGCCGGCCGGGGCGCGGAGGTATTGGTCACGGTGACGCCGAGGGCGTCCTGGTCGTGCCACAGCAGAATGGCCGCCGTGGCGCCAGGGGCATGTTTGCGGACGTTGGTGAGGGCTTCCTGGACGGTTCGGTAGAGGGTGCGCTGAACCGTGGCGGGGAGGCCAGCGGGAAGGCCGCCCTCCAGGCAGGCCTCGATGCCGCTGCCTTCGACCAGCCGGTGCAGGTCGGCCAGGGTGGGCTGCGGGGTGAGCTCGGTGACGGTGCCGCCGGAGAGCCGCGACTTCGGCCAGACGCAGGGCGACGTCTCCGCAGGCCTGTACGAGCTGGCCCAGGAATACGGGGGCAGCGGCCGTGGCAAGCAGATAGACGAAGTCGACGAACGTCCGGGCCGCGCCGTCCTCTGCGTATTCGGCCAGCGGCCAGGGCGTGGCGTTGGCCGCGGCGGAGGCCAGAGCGCAGACGGTCAGCAGGAGCCGGCTACGCGCTCGCCCGGCCAGCGTGTAGAGGGTGACGAAGGGAATCAGCGTGAGTGAGAAGAACAGGGTGGCGGGCAGGCCCAGCACGAAAAGAGCCGGTGGGTAGCGCCGTCGAACGACGAGGGCGGAGCACGCGAGCGCACCGTATGCCACCTCCAGGGGGCTGCCGCCATCCAAGTTGAACCACAGATCAAGGGCTGCGAGACAGACGAGCGCGGCGTCGGTCAACGGCGCGGGTACGCGAAGCGAACGCATCGCTCGCACTCGGGCAGGCCGTCTGCCCTTGGGCAGGAGAACCCGTGCAGCTCCTGCCGTCCGTCTCACCGGCGAGGTTCGGGCAGCGGCCCTTACACGGACCTCCGCCCGGCCGGCCCGGCACGCAGAAGTCCGGCCCGCTGAGCAAGCAGCGCCGCCTGGACCCGTCCAGCTACTTGCAGCTTGGTCAGGATCGCGCTGACATGGTCCTTGACCGTGCTCGCGCTGAGGTGGACGCGGGAACCGATGTCGGCGTTCGACAGGCCTTCGGCGACCAGGAGGAGCACTTCGCGTTCGCGGTCGGTCAGCAGAATCAGGCGCGGCATGTCTTCGTCGGTGCTGCTCTCCTTGGGCATTGCACGGACGATGGCGCTGGATGCTTTGGGGGAGAGTACGACGCCGCCCGCTGCGAGCGTGCGGACCAGCTGGCCGAGCTGCTCGGGTTCGGTGTCCTTGAGGATGAAGCCGGCTGCCCCGGAGCGCAGCGCTGTCATGACGTACTCGTCGGAATCGAACGTGGTCAGCATGGCGACCACTGGCGGTTCGGTCATGGAGCGGATTTCACGCAGAACGGCGAGCCCATCGGTATCGGGCATGCGGATGTCGAGCAGGACGACATCTGGCCTCGCCCGGCGCATCGTGTCCACCGCCTGGCCACCACCGCAGGTGGCGACGACCTCGATGCCGCCTACCGCATTCAGGATGAGCTCGAACCCGGACCGGATCAGGGCCTCGTCGTCCACCACCAGTACCCGGATCACCTGTACTTCCTCTCGCTGCCGCTGCCGCTGCGAATCGGCGCGGACAAGGACAGAGACGGAACCCATCGCCGCACCTGCCGCGCGTGCGCCCGACCGCCACCCGGCGGGTCGAGGCCCACCGACCGGCGGGGTCGCCCCCAGCTTCCGGCGGATGGCCATCGGCCCGCGCAGCCAGCAGCTTACTGATCGTTTCAGAATGCGGTTCGGAGTCGTCTCAAGCAGATGATGCTGCAGGCGAGTTGGAGCAGGCCGAGATGGAGGTCGGCGCGTATCTCGTAGCGGATCCGAAGGCGTTTGAACTGGTGCAGCCAGGCGAAGGTCCGCTCGACGACCCAGCGGGTCCTGCCCAGGCCGGAGCCGTGCGGTGTGCCGCGGCGGGCGATCTTCGGTGTGATCCCACGAGCCCGGACGAGGCGGCGGTACTTGTCGTAGTCGTAGCCACGGTCGGCGAACAGTCGCCGGGGCCGGTGGCGGGGCCGGCCGCGCAGGCCGCGGATGTGCGGTATGGCGTCCAGAAGTGGCATGAGCTGGGTGACGTCGTGGCGGTTGCCGCTGGTCAGAGCAACGGCGAGCGGGGTTCCGTGCCGGTCGACGATGATGTGGTGTTTGCTGCCGGGGCGTGCGCGGTCGACCGGCGAAGGTCCGGTGTGAGCCCCCCCTTGAGGGCCCTGACGTGCGAGCCGTCGATCGCAGCGTCGTCCATCTCCAGCAGGCCCTCTTTGCGTAGTTCTGCCAGCAGGACTTCGTGGAGGCGGGGCCAGACTCCGGCTTCGGTCCAGTCCCGCAGACGCCGCCAGGCCGTCACCCCACTGCAGCCCACCTGCTCCGCCGGGACGTCCCGCCAGCTCACACTTTTGCGCAGCACGTAAACGATGCCCCGCAGAGCAGCACGGTCATCGGCCGGCAGCCGCCCGGGATACCGGTGCCGCCGAGGCGGACGAGGAGGCAGCAGCGGGGCTATGCGTTCCCACAGGTCATCGGGCACGAGATCAGCAGACACCCGGCAGATCCTGCCGACACAACACCCAACTGCCAAGCCAACACACCGATCTCATTCTGAAATGATCAGTAAGACCGACCGGCAAATGGATCACTTGAGGCGTCGGGTGGTGGGGCGGCCGTCCCAGCGGTAGCGGCTCGTCGAGCGTCGGATGAGCATGCGGAGCGTGACGAGAGTGGCGGCGAGGTAGAGGTAGAAGTCCACGACCTCGCCGCTCCTCTCGGTGCGGCGCCGGAGCTTGCCGTAGTCGTTCGTCCACGAGTGGGTGCGCTCGACCACCCAGCGCTTGCCGGCTTGGATCGGGGCGGGCACTCCCTTGCGGGCGATCTCGGCCGTGAAACCCAACTCGGCTATCAGTAAACGGGACTTGGCGCTGTCGTAGCCGCGGTCGAGGTTGACGTTGACGGTCTCCGGCATCGCGCCGACCTGCGCCTGCGCCGCGTCCAGGGTGGGGCCGAGCAAGGGTGAATCGTGCCGGTTGGCCCCGTCGGAGACGATCCCGAGCGGGACACCACAGGCATCGGAGGCGACGGAGCGTTTCAGCCCCTGCTTGCCCCGGTCCACCGGTGACCGCCCGGCCTTGTCACCGCCGGACGGGGCCTTGGTGATGCAGCCGTCCACCGAGATCTCGCTCAGCCCGAGGCCGATCATGCGGTCGTAGGCCTCGAGTGCGAGGGCATGGACCTTCTCGGATATCCCCAGTTCAGCCCACTGTTTGACGCGGCGTCGGATCGTTCGGTCGGAGCATCCGGCGCCAGCGATCCGCTCGTAGCCGGAGCCGTGGACCAGCGCGAGCACGATGTACTTGAAGACGGTCCGGTCTGGAACCCGTCGCCGGTGACAACCCAGCGGATGGCTCTCGGCGTATTCGTTCCGCACGGGCAGCAGAGCGGCGAATTGGTCCCACAGGGGTTCCAAAAGGCATGATGGGACCGCAGGCACGAGCCCTCCGGGTGATCGCTGAGCGTCAAGAACTCCATGATCACTCAGGCTCGTGCCTGCCTTGCGTTCGGGCCCGGCTGGGCAGCCCCGCCCACCATTTGCCGGTCGGTCTTACTGATCATTTCAGAATGAGATCGGTGTGTTGGCTTGGCAGTTGGGTGTTGTGTCGGCAGGATCTGCCGGGTGTCTGCTGATCTCGTGCCCGATGACCTGTGGGAACGCATAGCCCCGCTGCTGCCTCCTCGTCCGCCTCGGCGGCACCGGTATCCCGGGCGGCTGCCGGCCGATGACCGTGCTGCTCTGCGGGGCATCGTTTACGTGCTGCGCAAAAGTGTGAGCTGGCGGGACGTCCCGGCGGAGCAGGTGGGCTGCAGTGGGGTGACGGCCTGGCGGCGTCTGCGGGACTGGACCGAAGCCGGAGTCTGGCCCCGCCTCCACGAAGTCCTGCTGGCAGAACTACGCAAAGAGGGCCTGCTGGAGATGGACGACGCTGCGATCGACGGCTCGCACGTCAGGGCCCTCAAGGGGGCTCACACCGGACCTTCGCCGGTCGACCGCGCACGCCCCGGCAGCAAACACCACATCATCGTCGACCGGCACGGAACCCCGCTCGCCGTTGCTCTGACCAGCGGCAACCGCCACGACGTCACCCAGCTCATGCCACTTCTGGACGCCATACCGCACATCCGCGGCCTGCGCGGCCGGCCCCGCCACCGGCCCCGGCGACTGTTCGCCGACCGTGGCTACGACTACGACAAGTACCGCCGCCTCGTCCGGGCTCGTGGGATCACACCGAAGATCGCCCGCCGCGGCACACCGCACGGCTCCGGCCTGGGCAGGACCCGCTGGGTCGTCGAGCGGACCTTCGCCTGGCTGCACCAGTTCAAACGCCTTCGGATCCGCTACGAGATACGCGCCGACCTCCATCTCGGCCTGCTCCAACTCGCCTGCAGCATCATCTGCTTGAGACGACTCCGAACCGCATTCTGAAACGATCAGTTAGACGGATGAACAGGAACGCACATACGGCCGGTACCCTCAGGGGCGCCAAATGGTTCGCGGGCAGCGCCCGCAGAGGACTCATCGTGAGTGCTGCCGCACTGGCCGTCATGCTTACGGCCTGTGTCATGGACGGCGGCGGTGGCTCCGCCCACCCACGGTCGAGCGACATCGACGGCACGTGGCGGAGTGCCGGATACGGAACCGTCTACGTGATCAAGCAGAACGAGCACAGCGGTGCGCGGGAGCTTTCCGGCTACGAGAATTCCGGGACGAGCTGTGTCAAGGGCGATGCCATGACGGCACTCGGCGGCGAGCGTGACAGCGGAGGCGCGGTGTCCTTCGGCGAGGACGGTGACCGCGAACTGACCGTCCGCAGGCAGGGTGGCCACCTGCTCGTTCAGGAATCCGGCTCGGTCGGTCACATCCGGATGAACCGCCTGAAGGTGCTCCCGCACTGCCCGTCCGAGACACCGAACGACGGCCCCGCCCGTCGTCTGAAGACCTTGGACGTGTTCTGGCAGAACCTGTCGGAGCACTACCCTCCTTACGCGCACCGACGCCTCGATCTGCGTGACCGGGAGCGTGACCACGCGACCCTGAAAGGCGGCAACACCGATCGCACGCTGGAAGCTCTGCTGCGACGTACCGTCCGCAAGCTGGGTGACATGCACACAGGCATCACCTGGAAGGGCGAGAGCAGCTACGGACTGCGGCCAGGCACCCGCGATTCGGCCGATCTGACCGACGCCGATATCGAAGCCGCACGGTCCGCCATCAAAGTCCGGCTGGGAGCCGAACTGCGGCCGGTCATCGAGGGAAAGGTGGAGTACGCGACCGGCTTGCCGGGCGGAACAGGCTACCTGCGGATCACTCAACTCAAGGAGCTCGACGGCGAGGAAAGCAGCTACGACGACGACCTCGCGCGGTTCAAACGTGCCCTGGACACGGTATTCATCCAGGGCGCGAGGGATCACTGGCGCGGCCTGATCCTCGATCTGAGGCTCAACGACGGCGGACACGACGCACTCGGGCAGGAACTTGCATCCCGTCTGACCAGGCATCCACATGTGGCGTTCAAGAAGCGCGCCCGCGATCTCAGCGCCCTCAGCGGATTCACCCCGTACGAGACGGTGAACGTCAGACCCAGCAGATACCCGGGCTTCCACGGGCGGCTCGCGCTGCTGGTCAGCGACCTGACCGTCAGCGCCGGCGAGACGACAGCGATGACCCTGCTGAACCGCAGCCCGGCACCCACACTGATCGGCCGCGACACACAGGGCATCTTCTCCGACCAGCTGTCACGAACCCTGCCCGGAGGCACGTCACTTGACCTCAGTAACGAGGACTACCGCAACTCCGCCGGGCAGAGTTTCGAAGGCCGTGGTCTTCCCGTCGACGCCCGGTTCCGTACGCCTGTCTTCACGTCCGCCGAGCTCGAAGACGGCTGTGACTCCGCCCTTGCCATGGCCCTCGACCACCTCGGGCACAGGAAGGCTGGCACAACACCTCGGTGCCCCACGAAGAACGGCGGATAGGTCTGGTTGTTGATGCGATCCGTCAAGGACACCGTCGGCCTGAAGGTACGGCTACTCTGCCAAAGCCCGCGCAGCTGACACCCCCGCTGCCCCGCTACTCTCCGCCGCCCTATTCAGTTGTGAATGGTGGGGGTTGCTGTCAGTGGGGGATCCGTCAAACGAGCGGCTCTGTTCCGTAGTCGGTGGTGACGGCAGGTAACCGGCGTCGTCGACGTTGTATGCGAGATGCCAACTCCCCTGTGGCAACGGTGTTTTCAGGGCTATCGGCACTGGTCATCGATGATGTGGCGGATGACGAGGTGATCCGGGTTCTGGCCCGGACCAGGGATGTTCCCTTTCCCTGCCCGATGTGCGGGATGCCGACGGGGAAGGTGCACGGATACCATGTCCGGACGGTTGCGGATGTGCCGGTCGATGGCCGCCGGGTCATGGTCAACGTCGGGGTACGACGTCTGGTCTGCCCGGTCCTGGGCTGCCGACGGCAGACCTTCCGCGAGCAGGTCCCTGGGCTGGTGGCTGGTCGAGCGCCTTCAACGCCGCACCACACGTCTGAGCAGCCAGGTCTTGGGGGTGGTCAAGGAGGGCGTTGTCACGTTGTCGGGGGTATAGGCGTCTGGCGGTGCGTCAGGGCGTGGTCGAGGCGGTTGTTGGCTGTCGGTCAGGCCGTGGCGGGCAGGCCGGCGTCGTCGGTGATCTGGTCCCAGATCGTGAGGCGGACGGTCATCTTGAGGCGGTGGTCGGGTGCGGTGGTAGCGGCCGGGTCGGAAGTGGGGCGGGATGCCGCTGAACGCGGCCAGGAATCCTTGGGCGCCACCGACGCTGCGGAAGCCCTTCATCGCGCGCTCGCGCTGCCTGGTGGGCTGCGAGTTCTCCGCCCGGTTGTTCAGTCCTTTGTGGGAGCGGTGCTCGACCGAGGGCATCACCTCGCGGTGGGCGGCGCTGCAGGAACGGGTGCTTGTCGGTGACGACCAGCCGCGGCACCGTGCCGGTCTCTTTGAGGAGTCTGCGGAAGAAACGCCTGGCCGCGGTCTTGTCGCGGCGGTTCTGGATCAGGATGTCGAGCACGTTGCCGCCGACGTCGACGGCCTGCCACAGGTACTTCACCTCGCCGTTGGCCTTGATGAGGACCTCGTCCAGGTGCCACTTGTCCCCGGGCCGAGGACGGCGGCGCCGCGGGCTGGTCGCGTAGGCCTGGCCGAACTTCGGGCACCACCGGCGCACCGTCTCGTAGGACACCATGACGCCGCGCTCGAGCATCAGTTCCTCGGCCTCGCGGAAGCTGAGCGGGAACCGGAAGTACAGCCACACGCAGTGGGAGGTCACCTCGGCCGGGTACCGGTGCCCCTTGTGCGACGGCGGCGTACTGCCCACGGACAACCCCCTCCACCATGATGAACCCGAAGATCATCCCACCCGTCAGCCAACGTGACAGTGCCCACACGCGTGCTCGTACGGCGTCGGTTTCCGCTCGGTGTACGGCTTGATCTGGGAGGCGTCCTCGACCTCCAACTGCTTGGCCAGATGCTCGATGACCGGCCACGGCACGGCTAATAGATCTCAGCTGCAACGCCCCGGGCGCCACAAGTGGGGTCGTGACCTCCGGCGTTGACCGCCCCTCAGCCTTGATTACGGAGCGGCGGCAAGACGAAACGGCAGCCAAAGGGCTCCTCGATCGCCGCCGCGGACTGCTGGCCCGCGATGCACCACCTGCGCGGAAGCCGAAGTGCGCCGCAAAGAGCGAAGGTGACTCCACTCGACAACAGGCCTTACTCATCGACCCGTTCATGCTTCTGCCTGCATCTCGAGATCAAACTGAGGTGCTGCACCACCAGCCGCTCCTTCGGCAGAATGGGGATTGCCCCGCCGAGCAGCGACGGGCTTGATGGCCTGAGACCGGCTGGTCAGGCCCCTGTGCTGTGCGAGGGCAGAGCGCTACCTTCGCAGTTGCCCGGAATGCTCATGACGACTGCGTCCAGACCTCACCGTGAGCTGCCTACGGAACTGCGCCCCCGCCCTCTTCCGGGGATGACCGCGACCAGCGAGCTGTCGCTCCCGAGGTCGTTCGCGTACCGCATCCGCCGGTCGGCGTCCCACTTCGAGGCCCCGGAATCCCAGGCTTCCGCGAGCGGGAGTACTCCTGGCCGAAGCGGCCGTGAAACCGGAGCAGGGGGCACGGTGGACTCGGATTCAACCGGCTCACCGACTACCGCCGCCCCACGTGGTCGGACCCCTCCCAGGAGAAGCAGGCCCATATGGATCTGGGGGTGGACGACCTGGACGCAGCTCAGACTCGTCTGCTCGCTCTGGGGCCGTGAAGCCCGACTTCCAGCCGGACCCCGAGCGGGTGCCGCGGGCATGAGGGTGTCGATCCGCAGGCGCGGTTCAGTGGGTTGGGCACCTGCGACGACGAGGAACAGACAGGACGTCGCTGCCGACGGCGCTGGCCGGCCGGGCCTCCGGGAGACCGTGGCCCCGGCTCGGTTGTGGCAGCAGCAGTCCTGGAGGCGACCGCTCACGGCTGTTACACAACAGAGTGGATGCCCGGATGTACCTGACACGGAATCGAGATCTCCCGGAAGAGCTTCCGGCCCAGGATCAGTGCCAGAAGGGACGGCCGCATGCCGGTCCCGCACGAGCCCACCGGGGCGACGCCCGGTGGCAGACGAAAGCGAGTGCCTCTTGCGCAAGTCAATGAGCCGACAGGCGGTCACCGCCCTTGCAACCGCTGGTGCGTTCGGCATCATGTGCACCGTTGCCGCGCCGTCCGCCTCGGCGATCGTGGGCGGAAATCCGGTCGCGGACGGCAAGCGGCCCTTCGTCGTGCAGATCGAGGAACAGGGTGCCGACGGGGCATGGTCGCACTTCTGCGGCGGGGCTCTGATCGACAGCCGAGTCGTCGCCACAGCGGCGCACTGCGCGAAGCTCGCCGTCCAAGGCAAAATCAAGATCCGGATCGTCCTGGGGCGGGCCGATTCGAGTACGCCCGGAGGAACGGTGGTGACCGATGATCACTTCTCCGTCTACAGTCACCCCACATTCTCGACACTGACGAACACGGACCTGGGCCTCATCGTGCTCGACCGTCCCGCCGACCAGGCAGGCGCGTCCCTGCCCCCCTTGCAAACGAAACCGCAGCCCGGTCGCCTCCTGCGCGCTGCCGGCTGGGGGCGGACCGACCTCGCCGATCCGGACAAGCCGTCACGCCTGCGAGAAGCGGCGCTTCCTGTCACCGAGCTCGACACTGAAGAAGGGACCTGGGACAAGCAGTTCATCTGCGCGGGCACCGCGAAATCCCGGGTCGCGCCCGGCGACAGCGGCGGGCCGCTGTTCGATCCGAACGCATCTCGCTCCGGCAAGGCAGTCGTGTACGGACTGGTGACCGGAGAAACGAACACCTGCCAGGGCCTCTTCACGAACCTGGCCGACCCGGCGATCTGGAAGCCCTTCCGGGAACCCCTCGCCTCCCACGGGCTCTCGCACGTCATCCCGGCCGAAGCCACCCACCCCTCGGACCACCCCTCGGAAGCAACCCGAGACCACACACCATCCAGTAGGTGAAGCCCTCCGGGCCATGGTCTCCGCGACATCCCGGACGGCGGCCGTGCGACACTGGCTCTGTTCACGTCGCAGAGCAGCGTTTGTTGAGCAGTTCGGGTTCTGGCTCAACTTCTGTGATGCCGAATCGACTCTCGGTCCATCGGCTCAGCGAACATGAGGAACTGGCAGGTCGGCGTGCCGGTCCGACGCGGGCACGAGCGCGCTGTGTATGGCTTCACAGAAGTTGAGCCAGAGCCCGAGTTTGGGAGGCACCAGGGCTCTTGCCAGGGCAGCATCGGGATGCTGCTGGTGAGAAGTGCTCGTCATGCCGCAGATGTCGAAGGGTCGAGCTGTACGCGGCGATCCGGCGTGACCACCGTGGCGGCATATCGATGCGGCCCGTCATCGGGACCGGCATAGACTCCTGCCGCCTCGCCTGCGCCCGAGTCCGGGCGCAGGAACCAGTCAAGGTGGGCTGAGATCGACAGCTGCCGATCTCGACGAAGACCGGTGCTGCAAGATTGTTGTATGTGGGTTCAGCGAGTGATCGAAGTGACCGGGTGGGAGCCACTCGGGATCTCCGTCGACTGGGCGGCGATCGAGGGAGAGCTGGGGGTCCCGCTGCCGGCGGACTACAAGGAGCTCTACGAGGCGTTCGGCGGCGGCGTCTTCAGTGATTCCGTCTACTTTCTGGGGCGCGGCGAGGACGCTTCGTTCGACTTCCTGACACAGTGGCGGGCCTCCCTGTCGTTCGACCAGGGCAGGCTCGGAGACGTATCCGCCGTCGATCCCTATGCGATCTACGCGCCGGGCGGCAAGGGCCTGCTGGGGTGGGGCTCCACCGAATGGGCCGACGAGTACGTCTGGCTGATCGATGCCGAGCGACCGGGCGATTACCCCATCCTTGCGCGGTCCCATGACCCCGGCCCATGGGTCCAGTACGACATGTCCACCTCTGAGTTCCTGTACCGCGTTCTTGCCGATGCCGATTTTCAACCTTTCGGGATCGCGCGGTACGACCTCGGCACGACCTTCAAGCCCGGCTCCGGCGGTCTCGTCGACGGCCCGCCGCTCTGACAAGAGGCCGGCCGCCCCACGTTCGCGGACACCACAGTGCCGTCGTTCCTCATCGAGATCCGTGAGCCATATGCTCACCAACCGCCTCCGAGCTGCGCCACCGCCGGACGGGCGGGCAGGAAGGTCTCCCCCATCAGGACGGGGGGCGGGCCTACCGGCACAGGTGGGTCATCCGGGGGCACTGGCGAAACCACTGGTACCCCTCACGCCAGGCACACCGCCCGATCTGGATCTCCGACCTGTGCCGGATGGGAGGCGGACACGGACGCGGAGCAGTCGTCCCGGCTGATGGTCGCAGCCGGGGGGATCGAGGCCGTGCTCGCGCGCACCGCGCCGGCGGGTGACGGGCACTGACGCCAGGGTGCGACGCCGGTCGGGACCGCCCGTGCGCACGCGAGTGCACGGAGGCTGACGCGGCACCAGGACCCGTATGCGCTCCCCGCATTACGTATGCGTGGAGCGGGTCCGGTGGCGGGGCCCGCCCCAATGGGACTTGACGCATGCGTTAACCAACGTGATGGCTAACGCATGCGGAAATGTTCCGCAGGGGAATCGAGGGGATGACCATGGCTCGCGTCAATGTCTACAGCCCGGACGGCGACCTGCAGGGCTGGTTTCGCGAGGAGTCGGCCACGGAGTACGGCGAGGCGACCACGTGGGACGGGAGCAAGAGGTCTCCGTCAACCGGGTCTCCGACGAGTTCGAGCACCAGTCCCTCTACCGCACGAAGCGGGGGCGATGGGTGCGGTGCACATGGTCCCAGCGGCAGGGAGTGGAGCCGCGCTACACGTTCGTGAGCGAGGCGGCCGCGAAGGAATGGCTGCAGCGCAACGAGCACGACGACATCGTGAAGACGTGGTTCGGACCGGTGGAGGAGGAGTTCGGCCCCACGAGTGTCGGCGGACGCCCCGCGGTGGGCACGAAGGTCGAGACCCGGCTCCCGGACGACGTCCTGGCCGCCCTGGACGCACGGGCCGCCGCTGAGGGCACCTCACGCGCACAGATGATCCGCAGCCTCGTGACCGCCGGCCTCCAGCCCGCCTGACCCACACACAGCACCAACAGCACGAGACCCCGAGCGGCGGCGCCCGGGGTCTCTCTGCGACATGACGTGACGTCTGTCCTACCGGTTCAGCGACCGGCCACGCCCGGTGTCACGCCCCATCCCGCCCCCGCGGCTCCGCGAGCAGGGGCGTTGCGCTGCCGGGCGATGGAAGGCGTTCTGCCAGGAACGTGTCCGCTCCACATGCCACCGCGGACCCGCCTGGGCAGGGGATTTCTCGGCGACGAGGTGGACGGTGATCTGCTCAGGCAGAGGCCCGAGGCCGTTGAGGAGGTCCAGGATCGGGGCCAGGAGTGGTGAGTCGTGGGGGTTGGCCCCGGGCTGCAGGGGCCACCGTCTCCCTCCCGGCCAACGCGCCGCACGTGAAGGTGGCCTTGGCGGCCGGCCGATGTCACGGTCGACTCCGTCGACGCCCGCCGTGCAACTTCTGCGCAGGCCGGCTCCGCCAGGAGTGCTGCCGGAGGAGTAGTCGTGAGTGGATGGGCAGACATCGAGCACCACATCGCCGACATCAAAAGGCTGATGGGCTGTCGTTGTTACGAAGAGGCCGCCGTCACGGCCGGACGCGCTTCAGCTACGGTCGGCGGTACGAGGCTGGCGATGTTGCACGCCGCAGCGTTGGTCACAAGTGACCACGCCGAAAGGTCGGTTGACGTGCTGTCACGGGCGGTGGATTCGAGCGGCGACCAGCGCGCTGCCCGGGATCTCGCGTTGCTGCTGTGGCACAGACTCGGCAAGGAGGCCGAGACGCGGGACGTCTGCGTACTCGGGTTCGCTGCAGCGACAGCCCGGTGCCCGCAGGTCCTGGAGAGACCGGGCCGACTGCGGACGAGCTGGGGGTGTAGAGATCCGAGCTGGCCACCCCTGTACCTGCGGCTGTTCCCGTCCGAGCAATTGTCACGAGTTGTGGATCGGCCCGTTGACGTCTATCGAGTCTGTTCCCACTCGGTCCGGGTGAGTTCGTACTCGACTTCACCGTGCTCGGAGCCCCCGATCGCCTCCGGCCAGTCCCCGGCGAAGTTCCGGACGAAGGACAGACCCGACTTCTCCGTGACGCGACGGGAACGGGTGTTGACGGCCATCGTGTTCGCCGTGACCCGCTCGACCTCCAGGTCCGTGAACCCCTTATGGATCAGGGCCCGGGATCCCTCGGTGGCGTAACCGCGTCCCCATGCCGCCTGGTTCAACCGGTAGCCGAGTTCGACCACGGCGGTGCTGTGCTCCGCCAACGGCCGGAACTCGAACCAGCCCAGGAGGGTGCCGGTGGCTCTCTCCTGCGCGGCCCAGCAACCGTGGGTCTCCCAGCACGGGTAGTCGTGCAGGAGTCGCGGCAGGGTCCGCGTCTCGATCGCCTGGCGGCTGGTGGGACGGCCACCGTTGATGAAGCGCATGACCTCGTGGTCGTTGTCCAGGGCGAGCAGGTGGTCGGTGTAGGCAGTCGTGAACGCGCGCAGGACGAGCCGGTCGGTCTCCAGGAAGTTGGCCATGCCGCGTTCTTCCGCTCGACTGGGAGAGACCGCTGACCGGCGACGCCCGAACCGCACAACACTTCTGCCCCCAGGAATTGTGCTGCTTCGGCGCTGTTGGACCCGGACACCGTCTGCAGTGAGGGACGGTGCCGTGGGCGGATGCCCTGGCAGTGGGGCACGCGGCTCAGGCCACCAGAGCGTGACTGTGGGTTCGGCCGGGTGGCTTGACGGGGGACATGGACCCCGTCAAGCCACGTCTCCGGAACCGATTCTTCAGCTGTCTGCGGGCCCGCCCCACGACGCTTCGACGGCTGACACGATGAGTTCCGCCGACGGCGGCAGCGGCGCCCAGCAGGCGTTTCTGGCTGGGGAGCCACAGCAACTGCACAGTTCGGAAGGTGCCCCGCTGCTTGTTCGCGACCGTGCTGTTGAGTACCGCAGGGTCAGGCCGCGCCGGTCGGCGGGTGCGAGGAGATCACCGCCCGCAAGCCTGGGCGCAGGGGCTTTGAGCACGGCGAGCGGGACGCTGACGCGCCGTCGGGTGCGCAGGCTCCGTCGCCGCCGGGCCTGGGCGGCGAACATGAACCCGTCGGGTCCGCCCGGGGGCATCTCCCTGCCCGTACCCGCTGACGGCTGCGACGCCCGCCGGAGGTGAACGACCGTGTCCACCACGACGCCTGCGGGAGTCGAGACAACGCATCAGCCGCTCGCCCGCCGAACCCGGCCGGCTCAGTCAAGGAATCCGCTCCGGAGCGGACTGGCACCGGGTATAGCACAGAAGTCGTCAGGCCGGAGAAGGGCCGAATTCTATTGCCCCTTTTCACCGGAGCGACGGTACTCTCTTGAGGAACCGCCGAAGTTCATTACGGAATGGAGGCCTGATGATTACTCATGTCCGGAGTGTGGCGCTCGGCGTGCCCGATATCGTTGCCGCACGCGAATTCTTCGAAAAGAGCTGGCAATTGGACCTTGTCGGCACCGACTCGGGTCGAGTGTTCCTGGGAGCCGGGTGTCAGGACAGTCATGTGTTGCGGCTTCGGGCCACCGCCGAACCTCGGGTGGACCTGCTGTGTCTGGCTGCGGCCACCGAAGCCGATGTGGACGAGATAGCCGGGCGAGTGGCAGCACACCCGCTCGGACGCCTCGTCAGTGAGCCCGCTACCTGCACTGATGAGGGTGGGGGATACCGATTCCGGTTCCTCGACTGCGAAGGGCGCACCGTCGAGGTGTCCTCTCGGACGGAGGTCCGGGCATTCCGCTCCGTCGAACCGGGGGAGAGCAGGCCGACCGGTATCAGCCATGTGGTGCTCAACGCGGGGGACTTGCCGGCCTCACTGGAGTTCTATCGGTCGGTTCTCGGGCTGAAGGTGAGCGACTGGGTGGAGGACATCATGGTATTCCTCCGCGCAGGGGCATTCCATCACCTGCTCGCTTTCACCCGCGCACCTCACACATCGCTCAACCACGTCGCTTTCGAATTGCGCGGAATCGATGAATTCATGCGAGCGACCGGCGACATGATGAGAAAGGGATACGGGCCGCTGTGGGGGCCCGGCAGACACGGAGTCGGAGCGAACACGTTCACCTACTTCCAGGAACCCACGTCAGGATTCGTCGCCGAATACACCACAGGAATGCTGCGGATCGATCCCGACCACGAATGGATCCCCCGGGTCTATCCGGCCAACGCACAGACCAGCGACAGCTGGGGAGTGGCGTCGCCCCGCGACGAAGCGGTGTCGGCGAGTCTGCGGGGCTGCCCGGACACGGGTCTGTGGCAGCCGCCACCGGTGTGACCAGGAGGAGCCGGCCAATGGAACGACACCTGGACAGAGACAGCCGCCCGATGGCCGGCGAGGGCTGTCGGGCGGGACGGGAGCCGGTCGCCGTGGTGACGGGCGGCGCCTGTGGCATCGGCCGCGCCGTCGTGGCCGACCTGGCGGCACACGGCTACCAGGTCACGGTGCTCGACCGGGACGTCCCCGCTGACCGGGGCGACGACCGCGTGCGGTGGGTGGCCGGTGACGTACGCGACCCCGGCGCGCACGACCGGGCGGTCGACGCCGCGTTGGCCCGCTGCGGCCGGCTGGACCTGTTCGTCGGCAACGCGGGGGTCCACGACGGCGGGTTCGGGGTGCGCGACCTCTCCGGAGCCGCGCTGGCCGAGCTGGCCAGACACGTCCTCGACGTGGACGTCGTCGGCTATCTGCTCGGGGCACGGGCCGCGGCCGGGGCACTCGCCGACAGCAGGGGGTCGATGGTCTTCACCCTGTCCGACGCGTCCTACCTCGTTGGCGGCAATGGCACGGGCATCGTCTACGCCGCCGCCAAGCATGCCGCGCTGGGGGTGGTGCGGCACTTGGCGGCCGACCTCGCGCCCTCGGTACGGGTCAACGCCGTGGCCCCTGGCGGGATCGTCACCGGGCTGCGCACCGCGGACGGCCGCCATGTCTTTGCCGAGGCCGACGAGATCACGGCGGCGGTACGGGAGTTCAACCCCCTCGGAGTGGTCCTGAGCGCCGAACAGGTGGCCCCGCTCTACCGGTTCCTGGCGTCCCCCGAGGCGGCGGGCATGACCGGAGAGGTGCTGCGGCCCGACGGCGGCCTGACCGTACGGTAGGGCGCGGCTCACCGGTCCACCACCACATCGAGCACATACGGGCACGAGGAGGTGAGCGCGGTACGCAGCGCGGGGACGAGCGCGGCCGGATTCTCCACCCGGCCGGCCGCGCACCCCTGGGCGGTGGCGAGTGCGGCGAAGTCCAG
The DNA here is from genome assembly GCF_026341775.1 of Streptomyces sp. NBC_00654. Taxonomy (NCBI): domain Bacteria; kingdom Bacillati; phylum Actinomycetota; class Actinomycetes; order Kitasatosporales; family Streptomycetaceae; genus Streptomyces; species Streptomyces sp. NBC_00654. Next base: position 4,605,405 of record NZ_JAPEOB010000001.1, read on the forward strand.
TCCGCCGAGCGCCGTGCCCACTGGCCTCGCCATGCCGAACCGTTCGGCGAAGCCGTCCACCGTGGCGTAGCGGTGGTTGTTCACCACGATGACGGTGACCGCGACACCCAGCTGAGCGGCCGACCACAGCGCCTGGACGGCGTACATCGCGGAACCGTCGCCCACGACGGCGACCACGCGAGTCCCGGGCCTGCCCAGGGCTATGCCGACCGCAGCGGGAAGGCCGTGGCCCAGCGCGCCGCTTGCGGTGGTGTAGAAGGTCTCGGGCCCCAGGTTGGGCAGCAACTCGCACATCACCGGCCGGGTTCCGGGAGCCTCCTCCACCAGGACACACCCCTCGGGGCGTTCCTCGGCCAGGGCGTGCACCAGGTGAGCCTGGGTGATCCGGCTCGTGGAACGCGCGGGTGGCCCGGGGCGGCGGCGGGCGGGGGGCGGCGTGCGCGGGCTTCCGGGCCGGTGGGCGCCCAGCATCCGCAGCGCGGGTGCAAGACCGGTGATGACCGCGGTTCCGCCGGGGCACCAGGACGCCTGCTCGGGATCGTCGGTGAGCAGATGGAGGTCGGTCCCCGGCGGGAGGTGCGGGCCGGCACCCGGGACGTGGTAGGTGAACACCGGTGCGCCCACCGACAGCACCAGGTCGTGTCCCGCCAGGGTGCGCACGATGTCCTCGCGCACCGGCGGCAGGAAACCGGCGAAGAGCGGGTGCAACTCGGGGAAGGCGCAGCGGTGGGACATCGGTTCCGCCCAGACCGGCGCGCGGTGTGCCTCGGCCAGCGCCACCAGGTCGGGCACGGCCCCCTCTCGGTCGACCCCGGATCCGGCGATCAGCACGGGTGACCGTGCGTTCGCCAGAGCGTCGCCGACGCGAGCGAGCAGAGCGGGGTCCGGGGCCACGGTGGTACTGGTGAGCCGGACCGCGACCCGGTCGGCGGTGCGATCCCAGTCGTCGCTCGGTACGGACACGAGCACGGGCCCGGCGGGCGGTGCGGTCGCGAGATACCGGGCGCGGGCGATGGCCGCCGGGACGTCCTCGGCGCGGGCGGGTTCACGGCTGAGCTTGACATACGGGCGGGGCAGTGTGGTCGCGTCCTGCGACAGCAGATAGGGGTGGCCCTCCAGCAGTGACCGTGCTTGCTGGCCCGCGACGACCACCAGGGGTGTCCGGTTGCGGTGCGCCGTGAACAGCGCGCCCATCGCGTGCCCCACTCCTGCCGCCGAGTGCAGGTTGACCAGCACAGGGCGGTGGGTGGCCTGCGCGTACCCGTCCGCCATCGCCACGACCACCGACTCCTGCAGCCCCAGCACATACCGGAAGTCGTCGGGGAAGTCGCGGAGCATGGGCAGCTCCAGCGACCCGGGGTTGCCGAAGATGGTGGTCATGCCCTCCGCGCGTAGCAGGTCGAACACCGCCTCGCGCACCGTCGCCGTCTCGTTCGTTCGAGTCACCGGATACCGCCTTCCGCCGTGATGCCCGCCGCCCGGAGTGCCGCGCGGACGCGCGGCGGGGTGAGCGGGAGCGAGGTGAGGGTGTGTGCGATCTCGGGTACCGCGGCGGCGACCGCGCATGCGACCGCTGCGGGCGGCAGGATGATGCCGCCCTCGCCGAGCCCCTTGAAGCCGCCGGGGATGGCCGTGCTGGGGGTGCAGGTGTGCTCGACGACGAGGTCCCGCGGAACGTCCTGGGCTGCGGGGAGGGTGTATTCGCGGAACGACCGGGTGGTGGGGATGCCTTCGGCGTCCGCCGTGGCTTCCTCTGTGAGCGCCTGTCCCAGCCCCTGGACGATGCCGCCGGTGATCTGTCCGTGCGCGATGAGCGGGTTGACCACCACACCGCTGTCGTGCACGGCCCAGTAGCCCTCCACAGTGATACGGCCGGTCCCAAGGTCGACCGTGACCTCGGCGGCGTGCGCGCCGTGGGCGAAGGTGAGCTGCGGCGGGTCGAAGTCCACCGACTCCTCCAGCCGGACCGGGTCGGTGCTCTGCCGTCTTCCCCATCCCCGGTAGGCGCGGTGGGCGACCTCGCGCCAGGTGATGTGCGCACCGTCGTCGCCGTGGAAGGCCGCGTCCGGCGACGACGGGCCCGCGGTGGCGGTGATCCGCAAGGTCACCCGCGCGGGTTCGGTGCCCAGCAGTGTGGCCGCCAGCGCCCTCATCCGGCCGGTGAGCCGCCGCGCGGCGATGACCAGCGCGCCGCCCGCGAGTGTCAGTGCGCGGCTAGCCTGGGCGGACAGGTCCGAGTGCGGGGCGGTGTCGGTGTCCCCGAGTTCGACCCGTACCCAGTCCAGGGGCACGCCCAGCCCCTCTGCGGCGATCTGCGCCAGGCTGGTCTCGATGCCCTGGCCGACGGAGATCACCCCGGAGTGGGCGGTGACCGTCCCGTCGTGGTTGATCCGCAGCCGTACTCCCTCCCAGCCGCTCCAGGCGATCCCGAATGCCTCCAACAGGGCCGAGGGTGCGAACGCGCTGATTTCCACCGCCGCCACGGCGGCGGTGGCGCGGCGCACCGACGGGGGGTCGGCCGAGGGCGGGCGTCTCGCCAGGAAGGCGGCCCGGCGCAGTGCGGCGCCGTAGTCACCGCTGTCATAGGTGAGTCCGGTGTGAGTGGTGTGCGGCAGATCCTCGGGCCGGATCATATTGCGCAACCGCAACTCCACCGGGCACACCGCGAGTTCACGTGCGGCCTCGTCGATCAGCCGTTCGCGGATGAACGACGCCTCCTGCATGCCGTACCCGCGGTAAGCGCCGGTGGGGACGCGGGTGGTGTACACCCCGGTGACGGAGGCTGCGGCGGCTTCCACATGGTAGGGGCCCTGGAGGGTCAGGGCGGTCACCTGATGCGGCCCGCTGCCCGCCTGGGTCGCGTAGGCGCCCAGGTCCGCGAGGATGTGCGCGTCGAACGCGAGGAACCGGCCTTCATCACCGACGGCGAGTCGGGCCGTGGCCCGCTGGCCCCGGCCCTGGTAGGAACCGGTGAAGTTCTCCTCGCGGGACTCCACCCAGCGCACCGCGGTACCCAGGGTGACCGCGGCCGCGCACACCATCGCCTCGTCCGGGTGGAGCAGGACCTTGCCCCCGAAGGAACCGCCCACGTCCGGTGCGATGACACGCACCCGGTCCGCCCGCAGTCCCAGCACGGTGCACAGGTCCTGGCGCATCGCGTGCGGGGACTGGTTGCTGGCGTGGACGGTGAGCAGTCCGGTGCTCCGGTCGTGCTCGGCCAGCACACCACGCGGCTCCAGCGGAGCGTGGTTCACCCGTGGCAGGGTGAACTCCCGTTCCACCACTAGCGCCGCCCGTGAGAGGGCCGAGGCGATGTCCCGCGCGGGGGAGCCGAAACGTATCCGGCCGGCCTCGTTGCCTGTCGTACCTGGCACGACGGGCAGCGCGTGCGGGGCCAGCGCGTCGGCGACGGTGGGTACCGGGGGCAGGGGCGTGAGGTCGAGCCGTACGGCTTCTACCAGATCCGCGGCCGCGGTGGGCGTGTCCGCGACGACGATGCCCAGCGGTTGCCCGGCATAGCGGGCCGTCCGCACAGCGACGGGGATGCTGTTCTCCGGCTGCCCGGGCAGCCTCCAGACCGTGGGAATCGGCGCCGTGCACCCGGCGAGGTCGCCGGGGCCCAGCACGAGCGCGCAGCGCGGGTCGTCCCTGGCGGCGGTGGCGTCGAAGCCGGCGACCGCGGCGTGCGCGAGCGGGCTGCGCACGATGGCCGCGTGCAGCATTCCCGCCGCACGCAGGTCGCCGAGGAAGCGGCCGTGTCCGCGTACCAGCCGGTCGTGGTGACGGGGCGGGACCGGCTTGCCGATGTACCGGTGCTCCCCGGTCATCGGCCGTCCCCCGGTCCGCCCGCCGTACGCAGCGCGGCACGGATGCCGTCGTAGCCGGTGCATCGGCACAAGTGCCCGGCTAGCACGTGCTCTTCGCCGTCGCGGCCGGCTGCGTGGGCTATCCGTACCAGCAGGCCCGGGGTGCAGAATCCGCACTGAAGCCCGTGCTCCTCGACGAGGGCGCGCTGTTCCCGCGTCAGACTGCCGCCGTCCGCGATGCCCTCGACCGTGCCGACCTCCCGGCCGTCGGCCTGCACCGCGAGCATGAGGCAGGAGCAGACCGGCTCGCCGTCGAGGAGCACCACGCAGGCGCCGCAGTCGCCGGTCCCGCAGCCGACGTGTGTGCCGGTCAGCCTCAGCGTGGTGCGCAGATGCTCGGCCAGTGTGATGTGGTGCTCGGCATCCCCGGTACGCACGGCCCCATTGACCCGCACCGTGATCGTCCGGACGCTCAACGTTCCTCCTCGACGGCTCGTGACTCCAGGGCCCGCAGCAGCAGCACGCCCGCCACCTCGGCCCGGTACTCCCCATCCTCGGGCCCGGCCTCACGGACCGCCTCCGCGACGACCGAGGCGACCAGGCCCGGGTGCGGTCCGGCGACGGCGCGGCCCACCAGCGCGGCCTCGACGCCGAGCAGGCGGACGGGGACAGGCCCGCACCCGGTCACCACCACCCGGGCGGCCCGGACAACACCGGCGCCCAATCGCAGTCCCAGACACACACCGGCGACGGGATAGCCGGTGCTCCCCCGTGTGCACAGCTCGCTGAACCCGTGGACCAGCCCGCCGGTACGGGGGAAGATGACCTCGGTCACCACCTCGTCCGGTGCGCGGACGGTGGCTCCCGCACCAGTGGCGAACCGGGCCGCGGCAACCAACCGCACACCGCGTGCCGATGCCAACACCACATCCGCACCGAGTGCGACTGCGACCGCAGGCAGTTCGGCGGCCGGGGCCGCATGGCACAGGGAACCGCCCAGCGTGGAGCGCACGCGGATGTGCGGGTGGGCCACCGATGCAGCGGCGAACCCCAGCACGGGCAGGGCCGCCCTCAACTCCCGGTGCCGCTCCAGATCGCGCAGCCGGGTCATCGCGCCGATCCTGACCCGGTCGGGACCAATGTCGATCCCGGCGAGGCCGGAAACCCCGTTCAGATCCACGACGACCTCCGGGCGCACCTCACGGCGGGTCAGCAGCGGGACCAGGCTCTGCCCGCCCGCCAGCGGAACCACCGTCCGCCCGGGCACGCCGAGCGCGCTCAGGGCGCCGCCGAGAGTCGTGGGCGCGGTGTAGTCGAACGCGACGGCGGTCACGCGGGAACCCCCTCCTGCACGGCGGTGCGCACCAGGGCGGTGGCCGCCGAGGGTGTCAGGGCGCACAGCGCGTCCAGGACCGTGGCGTCGAGCAGCGCGCTCTGCCCCGTCCGCTCGGACACCAGTCGCAGCCGCCGTCCGTTGCCGGTCGGGTGCAGGAGGACCGCGACCGACGCCGACTCGCACGACACCCTGCACAGCAGGGTGTCCTCCCGGTGCACGGCCTCAGAAGATGACGGAAAGCTGTTCATGAGTGGCGACCTCCACATCGAGCAGGACACGCCTGCGCAGCAGTACCCAGCGCCCGTGGCGTTTGCGGAGCAGGTCCTGGCGTGCGGCGCTGACGAGCACGGAGTGCGTGGCTCCCCGGTTGCTGGTGACCAGCAGATTGGCGTCGGCGCGCACCACGCCGGCGACGGCCGAGTCGAAGACCCGCACTGAGCCGAGGAAGTGCCGCGTCGTGGTCGGGGGGCGGTCCGACCACGCCTGGAGCAGCGCGGCCCGCCCGAACTTCAGCTCGAGCACCCGCTTGGTGGCCTCGAACAGCACGGCGGACCGGCTGTGCCGGGGCAGCGCGGGGTCCTCCCGCAGCAGTGGCACCGGGATCTCGTAACGGAAAGCCGTGTCGAGCATGTCCAGCCAGCGCCGGTACTCGCCCTCGTCGAGCGCGGCGCCTTCGTCCGCGAGCACGGCGGTGATCTCCGGGTCGAGTCCGGGCAGCCTGGTCCCGCGGTCGGGGAAGTCACCGTGGGTGAGGTCCTCCGGGCACGCGGCGGGCTGCACCGGGTGACAGGGACCCGGCTGGTCGGTCACGGCAGCTCACCCACCAGCTCGGACCAGCGCCGGTAGAAGGCACGCTGATTGTGCTCGCTGAGGGTGGCGATCTCGGCCTGCGCGGGACCCGGGAAATCCTGCGCCGGGACGCCCCGGCCCGCGCCGAGGGTCAGGTCCACGGGCGCCCCCCGTCCCGGCGTCGAGCGGGCCAGGGCGGCATCGATCCGGGCGAAGTTCTCGAAGTCGTCCATCTCGAAGAGGACTCCGCCCGCCGACTGGGTCCGGGCCTGGAAGCGGTAGGAGCGGCGCTGCCACTCCCGGTCCATCGCGGTGGGTACGAGTGTCCAGTACAGGCATTCGGTCTCACGGGCGCTGACCGGCACATGGGCGCGGACCACCAGGAAGCGGGTCAGCGGATCGGAGTCCTCGCCCACCGCACGGTCGTGCGCGACGCTGAGGAACACGGTGTTGGGGAACACCACCCCGTGCACGACCTCGCAGTGCGAGGTGAACCGCACCTGCTCCGGGGACTGCGCCGCGGCCAGTTCCACCCACCGGTCGGGAGGGTAGCCGGGGAACTGCGGGGCGGCGGGGTCCCTGTCCTCGATGGAGGACCCGCTCTCGACGACATAGCCCGCACGCAGGCTGTGCCCGCCGCGGGTGGCGACGTTGACCGCGACGAGGTCGGTTCCCGCGCGCCCCCGGGTGCCGTTGGCCAGGGTGTCACCGTAGATCCCCTGATCGAGCGCGATCTGGTGGGTGGTCCGCATGTGATACCCGTCGCCGGCGAAATTGTCCGTGGGGATCTTCCAGTTCCCCCTGGTCCGCACCCGCTGCGGCGGCCCACAGATCTCCCACTCCCCGCCCCCGCAGTCGAGGAGGGCGTCGAGGTACCAGGCGATCTCACCGAGGTAGTCCTCCAGGTCCGGAGCGCGTACGTCCCAGGTAGCGAACAGGAACCCCCGTCGGCACGTCACACGCGCGGCGGGCAGGTCGTGCCCGGTCCGGTCGAAGTCGGGCGGATAGGCCGACTTGAGCGCGGGCACTCCCACCAGCCTGCCGTCGTTCGCGAAGGTCCACCCGTGGTAACTGCACCGCAAATGTGCGGCGTTGCCCAGACTCGCACCGCACAGACGGGTGCCCCGGTGGCTGCACGAATTGTGCAGCGCGCGCACGATACCGTCCTCCCCGCGTATGACGACAACCTCGTCCCGCCCGAGCATGCGCACGATGTAATCGCCCGGTTCGCGCACCTCGTCGGCAAAACCGAGAAACTGCCAGGACGAATGGAAAACGCGATCGAACTCGATATCGAGAATGTCACTGTCAATGAAAGCGCGACGATCGACCCCGCGCACTGGAACATCGTCTCTGAGCGGCAAAGACTCCTCCTCGAAGAATTCCACGACAGGGCAGATCGCACCGATCGTTCGGGCATGAGGAAAAGAAGGAATGCAGGACCCCCGCCAGGGGTGAGCACACCGGGAAACCATGGCCGGTTAAGGCACCGGGTCCCGCCAGACCACGAAGTGCCGCTTACCAGTGGGCCGACCCTGATGGCGCGCCGAAACAGGGGCGCACCGGTTCTCCCGGGTCGGTAACAATGCCACGCTAGTAGCGGCAACTTCGGCGCGCAAGGGCAGGTCGATAGGGAGCGGGTGACCGTCCGGGCCCCCCGCCGCGCGGCCGGCTCCATCGTCCATGGCACCTGAGCGCCGTTCCCCCGGGCCGGGCATCCCGACCATTTCAGCAGGTCAAGACGGTGTGGTATTGGCCCTGTGAGCGCTTCTGCGAGCACCCCGCACATCTGGTGGAGGGCGGAACCGGCCGGCGCGCTGGAGATCCTCAGGCGCCTGAAGCCCTGTCAGTAAAACAAGCCTTTCAACGGCGATATCTAGCCTCGCGCCCCTTGCTCGACGCCTCTCCACGGTTCCTCGGTAGCACTGCCGGAAATTCCGTCGACCTTGCCGACGCGCGCCTCTGTCGCCTTGCCGGCACGCTGCGGGGCGGAGCCCTGGAGGCCTGTCCGGCCTGTCTGGAAAATAGCCGAGTCGGCAGCAGTGTTCCCATCCGGGGTTGAAAAAGGAAATCCATCTGCTTGCGCCTTGAAATGACGCCGCGAGCTGTCCTACGGTGTGGAGATCAAAGGATTCTCACTTCGGGCAGCTGTAGCTGTCCCAGTGCCTCGACCGACTTCCCGGGAGTCCCTTCCATGTCTCTAGGGCCCATATCCGTCGACGACTTCTCCCACAACCAAGTCCAGTACATCGAGGACCCGTTCACTTTCTATGCGCTGATGCGTGAGCGAAGCCCGGCCCATCTGTCCGAAACGATCTTCGGCGGCACCTGGCTGATGTTCCGGTACGAAGACTGCAGCCGTCTGATGCAGGACGAGCGGTTGTCCAACGCGCGCTCGGCCGTGCCGCTGCGCTTCCTTCCGCCGGACCAGCGCGACGAGTTCGCGGACATGCTCGATGTCTACAGTCGCTGGCTGGCATTCCACGACGGCAAGGAGCACACCCGCAACCGCCGCCAGGCCAACAGGGGCTATGTGCCGTTCACCGACGAGTACCTCGAACCGCGCATCCAGCGCATCGTCGACGGGCTGCTCGACCAGGTCGACCCCACCGGGTTCGACCTCATGTCGGAACTGGCCTTTCCCTTACCCGCGATGGTGATCGCCGACGTGCTTGGTGTCCCGGTCGACGCGCACGAGGACCTCAACCGCTGGACCGACGACATCGCCCACCTGTTCGGCTCGACCTCGGTCTCGGTGGAGCACCTGCGCCGGACCAGGGAGAGCACCCGGCAACTCGCCGAGTTCCTGGCATCCGAGGCCAACGCGCGACGCTCACGCGCCGAGGGCGGGCTGCTGCACCATCTGCGGGAGATCGAGGTGCGCGGGCACCGCTTCTCCGAGCGCGATGTGGTCGCACAGGCAGCGCTGCTGCTGTTCGCGGGTGTGGCGTCCATCCGGTACCTCATAGGCAACAGCGTCCGTGCCCTCGCATCCGTCCCCACCACCGAGCGTGACGTGCTGCTGAAGTCCGACACCGTGGGCCCCGCCATCGAGGAGCTCCTGCGCATGTGTACGCCCGTCTCGTTCGTCGGACGGGTCGCGGGCGAGGACTTCGACTACACCGCTTCCGACGGGACCATAGTCCCGCTGCGCAAGGGACAGCCGCTGCTGCTGTACATCGCCTCGGCCAACCGTGACCCCGACGCCTTCGACCGCGCCGACGAACTGGTCCTGGACCGGCCGCTGCCCAACCGGCACCTCACCTTCGGTGTGGGCAGGCATCTGTGCTTCGGCGACCCGCTCGTGCGCCAGACCACCCGGATCGCGCTGAGCACGCTCTACCTCAGGTGGCCTGAGCTGAAGGTGCCGCAGCAGGAGGCCAACTGGAACAACAACCTCGGCTTCCACGGCTCTACATCACTGCGAGTGTCCGGCGAGGACTGAACACCGACGACGACCGGAAACCAGCGACGACCGAACCGGACCAGCCGAGCCGTCAGGAGACCACCACAGTGTCAGCGCCCACTCTTCGCAATGTCATCAACGGCAAGCGGGCCGAACCCGCAGCAGGCACCGAGCACATGGAGGTGCTCGACCCCTGTACCGGCGATGTGCGCCTGCACGCGCCATGTACCGGGGCCCAGGACGTCGGCCTCGCCATGGGCGCGGCGGCGTCAGCCTTCACCGAGTGGTCGCGGACCACACCCGCCGAACGCCAGTCGGCGCTGCTGGAACTGGCCGACGCCGTCTCCGGGCAGGCCGCAGAGTTCGGCGAGGCAGAACTCCGTGACACAGGGAGCAGGCACGCCGCGGGAGAGATCGGCGTGATCACCGACGAACTGCGCTTCTTCGCCGGGGCCGCCCGACTGCTCGACGGCGTGGCGGGCGGCGAGTACACACCGGACCACACCTCCTACACCAGACGCGAACCGGTGGGAGTGTGCGCACAGCTCGCCCCGTGGAACTTCCCGCTGCTGATGGCGGTCCTGAAGTCGGCCCCGGCGATCGCCGCAGGAAACACGGTCGTTCTCAAACCCGCGCAGACCACCCCGTCGTCAGCGCTCCTGCTGGCCGATGCCGCCGCGCGGACCCTGCCGCCCGGCGTGCTCAACGTGATCTGCGGCGGGCCCGCGACAGGACGGCTCATGGTGGAGCACCCCGTGCCCGCCCTGGTCTCGCTGACCGGATCGGTCGCGGCCGGCGTCGATGTCGCCACCCGCGCCGCCGCCACACTCAAACGCACCCACCTGGAACTGGGCGGCAAGACCCCGGTCCTGGTCTGCGCCGACGCCGATATCGCCGACGCCGCCCGGACCATCGTCACAGCGGCGGTCGCCAACGCGGGGCAGGACTGCACGGCCGCCAGCCGGGTCCTGGTGGCGGATGCGGTGCACGATCAGCTGCTGGAGGCACTGGTGACGGAGGCATCCGCACGGCGCCCCGGTCCGCCGTCGGAGCCGGACAGCGCGTACGGACCGCTGAACAACCCCGACCACCTTGCGCGCGTCCAGGGGTGCATCGACACACTGCCACCGCACGCACAGCTGCTCACGGGCGGCCATCGTGTGGGCGACCGCGGCTTCTTCTACGCCCCCACCGTCATTGCCGGAGTGCGCGGGGACGACAACATCACCCGCACGGAGATCTTCGGACCCGTGATCACCGTCGAGCGGTGCACCGATGAGGCGGAAGCGTTGCGACGGGCCAACTCCTCACCGTACGGGCTGGCTTCGGCCGTCTGGACCTCCGACCACCGCAGGGCTATGCGCCTCTCGAAGGATCTGGACTACGGCACCGTGTGGGTGAACACCCATCTCCAGTTCCCCTCGGAGCTGCCGCACGGCGGCTTCCGCCAGTCCGGCCACGGCAAAGACCTGTCACGATACGGTTTCGAGACGTACACACGGATCAAGCAGGTGACGCACCACCTCTAGGGTCCTGTCGCACAGCGACACACAAAGACAACTACACGCGGCCAGCGGGGTATCGTGCCGGGTTCCGGCCCACCTGGCTGGCCATGGAGTTCACGGGGTTAGGAAATCGTGGAACGTTCCCCCGGCGTCTTCGCGCCACAGTGGCGGCTCACCAGCATCGGTATCGCCCTCGCCATCAGTCTCTTCGCGTTCGAGGGGATCGCGGTCGCCACCGCGATGCCCTCGGCGGTCCGCGACCTCGACGGGCTTGCCTTCTTCGGCTGGCCCTACAGCGCCTTCCTGGTCACGAACCTGGTGGGCCTCGGTGTGGCGGGCCAGTGGTGCGACCGCGTCGGGCCGGGCAGACCGCTGCTCACGGGCATCGCCGTGTTCACCGTCGGACTGCTGATGGCGGGATTCGCCGGGCACATGGCGGTGTTCGTCCTGGGCCGGGGCGCACAGGGGATCGGCGTCGGGCTGGCCTCGATCGCGGTGTTCCAGATCGTGGCCACTGCCTACCCGCCCCATCTGCGTCCCAGGGCACTGGCCATCATCTCCGCGGCCTACGTCCTGCCGGCACTGGTCGGCCCGGTCGTCTCGGGCACGATCACCGCACAGGTCGGGTGGCGCTGGGTGTTCCTCGGCCTGGTGCCGCTGGTGCTGGTCGGTGCGCTGACCCTGCTCCCCGTACTTCGCACCTTGACGGCACCGGGCCGGGCATCCGCGGGCGGGTCCCGCAAACCCTTGTTCGCGCTGCTCGCCGGGGCCGGGGTCGTCGTGCTCCAGTCGGCCGGCAACGCCGCGGTCGCCGGACGAACGGCACTGGCCGTGCTCCTGCTGGGGGCGGGCCTGGCGGCACTGGTGGCGGGGCTGCGGGAACTGTTGCCCGGGGGATCGGTGCGGCTGCACCGGGGCGTTCCCGCCGTGGTCGCGCTGCGCGGCCTGCTGGCGGGGGCGTTCTACGCCGTGGAGTCCGTCGTGCCGCTCACGCTCGTCGTACTCCACGACTTCGGGACCGTGGCCTCGGGACTGCCGCTGCTGGCGGGCGCCCTCGGCTGGTGGGCGGGCGCCCAACTGCAGGGCAGGATCACCAAGATGGCGAGGCCGGTGCTGCTGCGGTGGGGTCTCGCCGCCCTGGCGTGCTGCTTCGCCGGCATGGCAGCTCTGTCCCTGCCCGGGGCCCCCGGGTGGCCGGTCTATCTGCTGTGGATCGTGGGCGGACTGGGCATGGGCGTGTCTGTCCCCACCACCGGTGTGCTCGTCCTCGACCAGTCCGCCGAGGACGAGACGGGGACGAACTCGTCGGCGCTGCAGATCAGCGATGTGACCGCGGCCGGGTTGGGTACCAGCGCGGCCGGGGTGCTCGTGGGTGCCACCGCAGCCGGGAGCCTGGGCTTCGGCAGCGGGATGGCGGCCTTGAGCCTGATGGCCATGGTCATCTGCGCCGCCGCGGCGGTGGGCGCCTCCCGCACCGCCCCCCAGGCCCAGCGCACCACCGTGAACTGAACCACCGGACCCGTGAACACAGTGAAATTGCCTGGCGTCTTGCGCGCATCGGTCGCTACCATGACCCGCATGTCAACTCCGCGAGTTTCCTAGCGACCTCACCCAATCTCAGGGGACAGGTATGCCGCTAGGAACTCATGGAGAGTCACCAATTGATCACTGTACGCAATGTTGACGTGCGGGTTGGCGCGCGTCTACTGCTGTCGGACGTCAACTTCCACATCGGCCCCGGAGACAGGGTCGCCCTTGTTGGGCGCAACGGGTCTGGCAAAACGACACTCATGCGCACGATGGCGGGTGAGCTGCGGCCCGCCGGCGGATCCATCAGCGCGAAGGGGCAGGTCGGATATCTCGCACAGGACCCGCGGGGGGCCGATCAGGACCAGACGGTCACCGACCGAGTCCTGGCCGCCCGCGGCCTCGACCGGGTCACCGCCGCACTGCGCGCCGCCGAGACCGCCATGGCCGAAGCCCGCACCGACACCGCGCGGGACCGGGCCATGCGCGCCTACACCAGAGCGCAGGACGAATTCGACGTCCTCGGCGGCTACACGGCCGAGGCCGTCGCCGCACAGGTGACCGCGGGCGTCGGACTGCCCGGCCGAGTGCTGACACAGCGGCTTTCGGAGCTGTCCGGCGGGCAGCGCAGGCGCGTCGAGTTGGCGCGGATCCTCTTCGCCGAGCAGGGCACACTCCTCCTCGACGAGCCGACCAACCACCTCGACGCCGACTCCATCGCCTGGCTGCGTGACTTCCTGGCGGGCTTCCCCGGCGGCCTGCTGATGATCAGCCATGACGCCGACCTCGTCGCCGCCGTGGCGAACCGGGTCTTCCATCTTGACGCCGACCGGCTCGCGGTGGACGTCTACAACACCGGCTGGAGGCGCTACCAGACCGACAGCGAGGCGGCCGACCGCAGGAGGACCAGGGAGCGTTCCAACGCCGTGCGCAAGGCGGCCGCGCTGCGCGCACAGGCGGAGAAGATGCGGTCGCACGTGGCCACCGCCGTCGCCGCGCGGAACATGGTCCGGCGCGCGGACACCATGCTGCGGGAGCTCGAACCGGCACGCAGGACCGAGCGCGTGGCACGGGTACGGCTGCCCACCCCCGAACCCTCCGGGCGCATCCCCCTGGCGGCTGTCGGGCTGGCCAAGTCGTACGGCGAGCACACCGTCTTCGAGGGGATTGATCTGGCCGTCGACCGTGGGAGCCGACTGGTCGTGCTGGGATTCAACGGTGCGGGCAAGACCACACTGCTGCGGGTCCTCGCGGGCGAACAGCAACCCGACCGGGGGCGTGTGGTGCCGGGGCACGCCCTGCGCCTGGGGTACTTCGCGCAGGAGCACGACACGCTCGATCCCGCCGCGACGGTATTCGAGGCGCTGTCGTCCGCCGCCCCGGGACTGACCAACGGCGAGGTGCGACAGGTGCTCGGAGCGTTCCTGTTCAGGGGCGACGACGCCGACAAGCCCACCGGTGTGCTCTCCGGTGGCGAGAAGACCCGGCTGGCGCTCGCCTGCCTCGTCCACTCCGGTGCGAATGTGCTCCTGCTCGACGAGCCCACGAACAACCTGGACCCGCTCTCCCGGGACGAGGTTCTCACAGCCGTCGGCAATTACCCGGGCGCGGTCATCATGGTCACCCACGACCCAGGTGCGGTGGAGGCGTTGCGCCCCGACCGGGTCCTCATGCTCCCCGACGGGAGCGAGGACCTGTGGAGCGACGAGTACGCCGGCCTGGTCTCCCTGGCGTGATACCCGGGCACGGTACGTTCGCGCACTTCTGAGACGAGACCCGCCGCGCACATGGGCCGGACCGCTGTTGACGAGGGGAGGTACGGACGGGAAAGCGGGCTCGCTGGTCCGGCCGCCCGTTCCCCGCGCCCGCACGACACCACCGGCCACACCCGGTCCTCCCGGACCGGCCGATCATGTTGAGGGAGTGTCATGTCCCAATTGAAAGGCCGTACAGCACTGGTCACCGGTTCTTCCCGCGGTATCGGCCGCGGCATCGCCGTGCGGCTCGCGGCGGACGGCGCGCGCGTGGCCGTCCACTACGGACACGACGAGAGGGCCGCCGAGGAGACCGTGGCGTACATCGCCGAGCGCGGCGGAGAGGCGTTCGCAGTCGGCGCCGATCTCGGTACGGTCGCCGGGGTGGACGAACTGCTGGCCGAGGCTCGCTCCCGGTTCGCCGACGGCGGCAGGGACCGGCTCGACGTGCTGGTCAACAACGCGGGCTTCAGTACGACCTTCTTCGAGGCCACCACTCCGGAGATCTTCGACAGGCTGATCGCGGTGAACGCCCGGGCGCCGTTCTTCCTCGTGCAGCGCGCGCTGCCGCTGCTGGCCGACGGCGGCCGGGTGGTGTCGGTCTCCTCGGCGGCGGTCAGGGTCGCGGTGTCAGACGTGGCCTACACGATGGCCAAAGCGGCGGTGGTGGCGATGAACCGGACGCTCGCGCATCTGCTGGGCGAACGCGGCATCACCGTGAACACCGTGGCGCCCGGTGCCGTGGACACCGACTTGACGGCGGTGGAGCGGCAGGAACAGCCGGAGACCCGGCAGGTCATGATCGACATGACCGCGCTCGGCCGGATCGGCACCCCCGCCGATGTCGCAGACGTCGTGACCTTCCTCGCCTCGGACGACGCGAGGTGGGTCACCGGACAGCTCATCGAGGTCAGCGGCGGCCTGTTCCTGGGGCTTCCCCCGGGTCTCGCCCACTGACCGCGCCGCCCGGCCGTATCCCCTGACCATGTCCACGAGCGACGAGAGGCGGAGGTGCCCGTGGGGCTAGTGGGACTCGCCGAGCCAGCCCGCGTCCGATGGTGCGTCGCAGCCGACGAAGGTGTTCAGGAATGTCTCGACGGCCTGCTCGTCGGCGGCGGTCCGGGCCAGGTCGTCGAGGAACCCGGCGCCGAACGGCCGCAGTTCGGCCTGCTCACAGGTGTAGGCGAAGGCCCCGAGCCGCTGCGCGTCGCGGGTCGCGGCGTAGCCTGCCATCGCTCTGTCGAGCCCGGCGGAGCCCGAGAGCCCGGCGTCGAGGGCGTTGGCGAGCACTTGGGCGTCGACGAAGGCATCGGAGATCCCCTGCGCCGAGACCGGGTCCTTGTGGTGGCCGGCGTCCCCCGCCAGGACCCACCCCGGGCCGTGGGCCTGCCTGCGGGCATTGCGGACAGCCGCGGCCCGTGGCTGCGACACGAGATCCGCGCCCGTCAGGGCCTGTTCGACCTCGGGCACCTCCCGCAGCGACGACAGATAGAAGTCCGCCAGCGCCGAGCGCCCCGAGCCGGGGGCTTCCTCGGGCGGGAAGACCAGCGACACCACGGTGAGACCGTCGTTCGTCGGCCACAGGGAGATTCCGCGCCTGCCGCGGAACACCACCCGCACTCCCGGCTCCGCGACCCCTGCCCAATACCCGTAGACGCTACGGGCGAGGACCCCCCTGTCCTCCACGACCGGAGACTCCACCAGGCGAGCGACGGTCGAGTTTCGGCCGTCGGCGCCCACGACCACGCGTGCGCGCAGGGCGACCGGCCCGTCCGGTCCCGTTCCCCGTACCCCCGCGACCCGGCCGCCGGTGACGAGGAGACCGGTGACAGCGAAGCGTTCCCGCAGCCGCGCGCCCCGGGCGCGGGCCTCGGCCACCAGCAGGGCGTCCAGCGCGGTCCGCCGGGGCGCGTAGGTCGCGACCTCGATGCCCTCGACTCTGGGCCTGCCCGATATCATGCGGCCCTCAAAATCGAGCGAAGCATTGACGATGGGCGGACACCCTGTTTTCTCCAATGCGGGGAGAAGGCCCCATGAGCGGAGCTGTCGAACACCCGGCCACCTGACCCAGTGAGTGGATAGCGTGTCGGTTCCAGTCGGGTTTCGGTCAACCATTTCGACCGAATATCCCTGCTGCGCGAGCAGCATTCCCAGTGGGGCTCCAGCGCATCGCGCGCCGACGATGACAACGTCGTACACCTTGTCTTCCGTGTCTACTCTTCCAGCCACGAGAACGTCCACCTCTCTGCAGGAAAAAGCGATAGTCTCTGCATTTATGCAGCTCAGAGGGCATGCAATAGTGCAGAGCAGCGATACGGAGCATTGCACCGCAAGCGTCACGCAGGGGCAATAGGGCCACGTTATAGATCGGGCTTAAATTCGTGGCTGGATTCATGCTCAGGAAACGCGGCATGCTCCGCTCACCTTCTACCTGGATGCATGTTACGCACATCGCGTCGATCGTTGTCGAGAGTGTTGACACTGCTCGTTAATGCGCCCTAGCATTCAATTATGCCCAGCGATTCGATCAGTTTGATTACTTCGCGGTGCCATCAGGTGGGAGACCCAGTACACCTGCTCTGCTATTTCGCCCCCGAGGCCGACCAGGAGTTCACTTCCGCAGGCCTCGAGCCAGGGCACATGGGATACTTCGCCGGCAGAGCCGCCCCGCTCGGCCGGGCGTCGTCCGCCGCCGTGGCAGCCGCGTTCTACAACTTCAACCCCACTCTCATCGCCCGTCATCTGCCCAGAGCATGGGATCTCGCCCCGCCCGAGCGCGTGACAGAGGCCCGTCTGTCCGCCGTGGACCGCGCGCTGCGCCGTGTTCTCGGCGACGACGTGACGGGGAGCCCGGAGGTCGTAGAGGCGGCCGGGCTCGCCAGAGCCGCCGCCGAGGCGTGCTTCCCCGAGGGGCGGCCCCTGTACGCCGCGCACGCCGAGCTGCCGTGGCCCACGGAACCGCACATGGTCCTGTGGCACGCCATCACGCTTCTGCGTGAACACCGGGGCGACGGCCACGTCGCCGCCCTCGTCGGTCACGGTGTCGGTGCCATCGCGGCACTGATCACCGATACCGCCACCGGAAGAAGCCTCTTCAGCGCCCGACAGGTCCGCGAACACCGCGACTGGTCCGAACAGGACTGGGAGGCGGAGGTGGCCACGCTCACCGAATCAGGCATCCTGGGCCCCAACGGGCGGCTGACCGAGGCGGGCACCCGACTGCGCGCCCGGGTGGAGGACGCGACCGACGCCGCCGCAGCTCCCCCCTACCGTGCCCTGGGGGCGGACCGTGCGGAACGCCTCATCGCGCTGTGCGAACCGCTCAGCGACGCGGTGCTCTCCTCCGGTGATCTGCCCCGAAACGACACGGCGGTTCAGTCCGTCCTCGGGTGAGCCCTCCCACCGCCGCCCCTGCACACCGGTGGTTCCGCCAACCGCCGGTCCACGCTGACAAGGAGGAACCCACGAGCCGCCCGTCAGGTGCCACCCACTCCGCCCCCTCCCGCTCCCCGCCGACGAACCCGGAAGATCTCTGGGAGAGCTGACCGCCCACCGAGGCGGCTCCTCTGTCCCGCCCCGCCACAGGTCGCGTGTCCGGACCGCCATCCGGACACGCGTCCTGCAACCACGGGATGTGACCCGTACTCAGTCCCGGCCGGCCGTGTGCGGGCCGAGGGCCATGGCATGCCGTACCACTCCGCGGCAGTACGCGGAGCACAGCACCGAGCCCCCTTCCTCCGGGGGCACACGCGGCACAGCGAACGCCCGCACGGGGTCCGGTGTCTGGCGCCGGCCGGCCGGCTCCGCGCCGCCTTGCGCACATCTTCCGCGCACCCGCCTTCCGGCACACGACTACCTCCAGTGGAAGTGATGGCCCATGGACGTCACCGCACTCATCGATGCGGTCTCACAGACCAAGGACAAGGCCGACGAGCTGAGCTGTCAGGAGATCATCGACCGGCTCTCCGACGCACTCGCGCGATTCACCACCTCGGCGGAGAACCAGCACTTCGCCGAGGAGTACCGGCCGAGCGGGAACTACACCCGGCTGCTGCTGAATTCCCCCCAGGACGCCTTCCAGGTCGTCCTCGTGTTCTGGGGTCCGGGGAAGGGCAGCCCGATACACGACCACGACGACACGATCGGCGCGGTCAGCGCGCTCACGGGTGAGACGAAGGAGATCAAGTACGTCACCACCGGCCAGGTGGGGGAGTGCGTCGAACTCGCCGAGGCCGGTGAGTTCACCATCGCACCCGGCCGGATCACTCCGATCCTGCCCGAGGACGACAAGCAACTGCATCTGATGGTCAACGAGAAGACCCACTGGGCGGCCACCGTCCATGTCTACCTCACCGCGATCCACCGCTACCAGATGTACCTGGCCGCACCGGGCGGTTCCTTCCGCACGGCCGAAACCTCGCTGTGGTTCGACGAGTGCGGTGTCGGCACCAGGATGCCCACAAGCGTCCGTTCCTGATCCCCGCCGGGGCGTTCACCACCGCCGTACGCGCCCCGGCCCCGCAGAGAAGGGGTAGCGATGGACCTGCTGGACGCCATGGCCCGCCACGCGCGCCGTACTCCGCACGCCGTGGCCCTTACCGACCACCGGGGCACCCGGCTGGCCTACACCGAACTCGACTCCCGGGCCCGCTCGGCGGCGGGCGCCCTGGCCGCTCTCGGCGTGAGACCCGGGAACCGGGTCGGGCTGGTGCTGCCCCGCACAACGGATCTGTTCCTCCTCGAACTCGCCGTCCTGCTCACGGGCGCCTGCTTCGCCCCGCTGGATCAGACCCAGCCACCCGAACGGCTGCGCCTCCTGCTGAACCGAGCTTCGGTGGCCCTGCTGGTCACCGACGACGAAGAACTCGCCCGGACCGGCGGGGTCCCCGCCATCGCACCCGAAGCGCTTCTGACCCCGGGCGGCCCCCCGCCACCCGATCCGGGCACCCGCCCGGAGGACCCCGCGTACTGCCTGTTCACCTCGGGATCGACGGGCTCCCCGGTGGGCACGCTGATCAGCCGGGCCGCGATGGACGTCTATGTGGCCGCGTACGCCCGGTCAGTCGGCGCCGCACCGTCCGAGCGGGGAGCACAGATCGGCTCGCCCGGCTTCGACGTCACCATCGACGAACTCTGGCCCTTCCTGAGTACGGGCGCATCCGTGCACATCGCGCCCGACACCGTCCGCTCCTCGCCCCGCGCACTCGTGGACTGGCTACGGGTCAACCGCATCACCCAGACCTACATCCCCCCACTGCTGCTGGAGGCCGTCTTCCGCCTCGACAGCGTCGACCTGGGCGACGTCCGGCTCATCCGCACCGGCGGCGAGCGCATCGCCACCTACCCGCCATCCGGATTCCCCAGTCGCGTCCTCAATGAGTACGGGCCGACCGAGACCGTCGCCGGCGCGACCCTCTGCGACATCTCGGAATGGTCCGACCGGAGCATCCTGCCCCCGATCGGAACACCCCTGCCGCACATCAGGGCCAGCATCCGCGACCCGCAGGGACATCCCGTCCCCGTCGGCACACCGGGGGAGCTATACCTGGGCGGCGCGACCGTCGGGATCGGCTACCTCGGCGACGACGAGCGCACCGCGCGCAAATTCGTCGAGGTGGATGGGGAGCGCTGCTTTCGCACCGGCGACCTGGTCCGCGAACTGCCCACGGGCGAACTGGAGTTTCTGCGCCGCCTCGACAACCAGGTGCAGCTCCTGGGTAAACGCGTCGAACTGGGAGAGACGGAGAGCGCGGTGGCCACCCACCCCGCCGTCCGGCGGGCGGCGGTGGCTGCCCCGACAGACGACGCAGGCCGCGCGGACCGGCTGGTGTGCTTCGTGGAATGGCACCCGGGACACGGCGACGCCGACATCGCCGGCCTCCGCGCCCACCTGGTCACCCTGCTGCCCGGCTACATGGTCCCCGCCGAGGTGCGCACGGTCGACCGGCTTCCCACCACCACCTCGGGCAAGGTCGACCGGGCCGCGCTGCTGCGCGACCGGCCGGGCCCGCGCCACCCCGCGCCGACTCCGCATGAGCTGGTGCGGGTGTGGGAACAGGTGCTGGGCGTCACCGGCCTCACCGTCCACTCCGACTTCTTCCTGCACGGCGGCGACTCGGTCACCGCGGTGACCGCTGTGACCGAGATAGACCTGCGGCTGGGCCTGCAGGTCGCTGCGCGTGATGTGTTCGTCCACCCCACCCCCGCCCAACTGGCCGAGCGGCTGACAGAGGAGGCCCAGTGAGAACAAGCCCCGTGCTCGACATGCTCGCTGCCACAGCGACCGCTCACCCCGAAGCGACAGCCATCGTCCAGGGGGAGCGGTCGCTGACCTACCGCGAACTGGCCGCGGCCGTACCCCGGTTCGCCGAAGCGCTGGCTGCCGCAGGCGCACCCCCCGGCGCGCATGTGCTGCTCGTCCTGGACAACCGGCCCGAGTTCGCGGTCGCCTACTTCGCCACGGCCGGGGCCGGCTGCACGGTGGAGGCCATCGACCCGGACCAGCCCGAAGAGGCACTGCGGCACAGACTCGCCGACAGCCACCCGGCCGTGGTGGTCACCACGGCCGGACACCCCGTGTCCGCCCTCACCGACCGCCCCGTCCTGATCGTGGACGGCCCCCTGCCCCGGCCCCCGGCGGGCACCAGGCGCCGGCCACCAGGAGCGGACGGCCCCTGGGTGACCGCGCTCTCCTCCGGAAGCACCGGCGAACCCAAGCGCGTCATCCGCACCCAGGGCCACCAGGTCGCCGAGGCGGGCAACATCACCTCGACGGCGGGCATCACCGCCGACGACGTCCTGCTCTGCCCGGTACCGCTGTTCCACGCACTCGGGCAGTTCTGCTGCCTCCTCGCAGCAGCACGCTCCGGCGCCACCCTGGTCCTTCCCGACCGCAGCACTGGCGCGTCCTCCGTCGAGGCCGTGGTGCGGGCACTGGCCCGGCACCGCGTGACCCTGCTGATCGCCGTGCCCCACCTCTTCGATGCCCTGGCCGACCTGCCCGCCGGCACCCCGGCCGACCTGGACGCCGTGCGCTTGTGCCTGTCCGGGAGTAACTTCCTCCCCCCGGCCGTGGCACGGCGCTTCCAGAACCGCTTCGGCCTCCCCGTCCGCCAGACCTACGGAAGCACCGAGGCCGGCAGCGTCTGCTGGGACGTCGGTGAGGACCACTCCCCGGGCACAGTGGGCACCCCGCTCGACGGAACCCGCGTTCAGGTCACCGACGACAATGGCACCCCCCTGCCACTGGGCGCAGAGGGCGAGATCGTGGTGTCGGGCCACGCCGTGGTCAACGACCCCGGCCGTGATCACCACCGAACGGGCGACCTCGGCAGGCTCGACGCACACGGCAGACTCACCGTCGTCGGGCGTTCCCGCGTACTGATCGACACAGGCGGGCACAAAGTCAACCCGGTCGAGGTCGAGCGGGTGCTCGCCGACCACCCGCACATCGCCGACTCCGGGGTTGCCGGCATCCCCCTGCCCGGCACCGGCACTCTCCTGGTCGCGGCCGTGAGACTGCGCGACGGCGCACCGGCCGAGCCCGCCGACGTGCTCGCCCACTGCACACGCCATCTGCCCGCCCACGCAGTGCCCCAGCGGCTGCGCATGGTGACCGAGATACCGCGCACCCGCCTGGGCAAGGTCCGCCGCACCGAACTCACCGCCCTCTTCGCCGACGAGCACGGCGCGGACCCGGCCGGAACACGAAAGCGGCTGGCGGCACTCCCCCCGGACCTGCGGAACACCGAGATCAGCAACCATCTGCGCCGTAGGGTGGCCGAGACGACAGGCACACCACCCAGCGAGGTGGACCCAGGCGCGCCGCCCCGCGCGGCGGGAGTGGACTCGCTGGCCGCACTGCGGCTGCGCATGGCCGTGGAGAACGAACTGGGCGTGAGACTGCCACTACCCTCCCTCCTAGGCCCCCGCACACTGACAGAACTCGCCCGCGACCTCGCCGAACGGCTCGACGAGCCCGAAGACCCCACCGACCCCATTCCCCACGGACCTGCCGAGGGCCGGTTCCCCCTCGCACCGAACCAGATGTCGCTCTGGCACGCCGACCACCTCGACCTGGGCGGATCGGCCTACGTAGTGGCCGTTGCCGCCCGCCTGACCGGCGACTGCGACACCGAGGCCCTGCGACGGGCCTGGACGACCCTGGCCCACCGCCACCCCGCGCTGCGCACCACCTTCCCCCTGCTCGACGGAACCCCCGTCCAACGGGTAACCGCCGAGGCACGGGTCGACTTCGCGGTCGTACCGGTGTCACCCACCTGGGACCGCACCCACCGCGATGACCTGATCCACGCCGCGTTCGAGCCCTTCGACCTGACTGCGCAGCCACCCCTGCGCGTCCGTCTCTACACCGGAACGTCCGGCGGCCCGGTGATGGTGGTCTCTCAGCACCACCTGATCACGGACCACTGGTCCACGATCGTCATGCTGCGGGAACTGGCGGTGCTCCACGCGGCGGAGACAACCGGCTCCGAGCCCTACCTTCCCGCACCCGCACACGCCTACTCCGACTTCGCCGCATGGTCGCTCGCACGGCAACGCACCCCCCGCGGCGCTGACGACCTCAGCCACTGGGTGCGCCAACTGACCCCCCTGCCCCCACCCACGGACCTGCCCACCGACCGGCCCCGGCCGGCGGTACGCGGCCAGCATGGCGCGACCGTGCATGCGGGCCTTTCACCGGCCCGGGTCGCCGCCGTCCGCGCCCATGCCCGCAACAGTGGAACAACTCCGTTCGCCGTGCTTCTCACCGTGTTCCACGTCCTGCTCCACACCGGCGGCGGACGGGCCGACAGTGCCGTCGCGGTGAGCACGGCCAACCGCGAGCGGCCCGAATTCGCCGACGTCCTCGGCTACTTCGCTAACCCCGTGGTGCACCGGGTCCGCATGACACCACACCAGTCGTTCTCGGCCCTGCTCGGTGACGTCACCGAAACCCTGCTGACAGGACTCGAGCACAGCGGTGTCCCCCTGGAAAACCTCCTCGGACCGGTGAGCGCGCCCCGCGACCGGGGCCGCGCCCCGCTGGTGGAAGTCGCCTTCGGGCAGAACACCGCGCACGACCCCGCACTCGGCACCGTGGGCACCCTGCTGTCCGCCGACCGCGACGGGATACCTGTGCCCCTGGGCCTGCTGACCCTGGAGACCTTCACACTGCGCCGCACCGGGGCCGTCTACGACCTGACCGGGGCCGTCTTCGAGGGCGACGACTCGATCTCGATCACGTGGGAGTACGACACCGACCTGTTCACCAGGGCCACCGTGAACCGGTTGGCCACCCGGTTCGAGACCCTGCTGGACACCCTCCTCGCCGCACCCGAAACCGCGTTGGGCACCCTTTCCGCGCAGGCCCCACCCACGGCCCGCCCGCCCGCCGCGGCGAGTCCCGCCGAGCCGGTCACCGACCGCGTCCGGCGGTGGACCGCGACGGACCCCGCCGCCCTCGCGGTCGTCGACGGCACGGACACGGCGACCTTCGGCGATGTCGGCCGGGCCGCGGACCTGGTGACCGCCGCACTGCTCGCGCGCACCGATCTCTCCCCCTCCGCCGTCGTGGCCGTCCATGCCGAGCGGCCGGCCGACCTGGCAGCCGCGTGCCTGGGAGTCCTGCGCGCGGGCCTGGTCTGCGCCCCCGTCCCCGGGGCAGACAACTCCCCGGCCGCCGGGATCTCCGAGACAGGAGCGGCGGCCCTGGTGGACATGACGGGCTCCGTGAACGCCCCGGACACCCCCACGGTCCGCATCGGCGGTGCACCCGCGCCCCGGGCCGAGCGCCCCACCGAACTCCGGGCCCCCGCGCTGGTGGTGCACACCAGCGGCACCACCGGCACCCGCCGCCCGATGGTGCTTGCGCACCGGGCTCTCGCGAACGCCGTCCACGACGACGAGCGGGGCGAGGTGCTGATCGCCCGCGGCACGGCCGACCGGCTCGCGCTCGACCTCCTCACCACCCTCGCCGCGGGAAGCACCGCGGTGCCCCTGACCTCCGCCGCACGGCTGGAGGAACTGGCACGCGGCAGAGCCGCGGCATCGGCCGCGGTCACGCCCACCGAACTGACCACCCTCCTTTCCCTCCTGGACGAGAACGGCACCACCCCCGCAGTGCGTACCCTGATCGTCGGGGGCGAGACGCTCGGCTCGGACCTCGTGCACCGGTGGTACTCCCACGCCCCGGACTGCCGCCTCGTGCACACCTACGGCGGCATCGAATGGGGACTGGCACTCGCCGGGGAGACGGTGCCCTCCGACACACCTGCGGAGACCACCGGACCGGCCCCCGGCATCGTGCCCGTGGGCAGGCCCCCGGCCGGTTCGCCGCTATGCACCGTGGACGCGTGGGGCCGTGCCTGCCCCGTCGGCGTACCCGGGGAGATCTGCGTCGGAGCACAGACACCGGCACCGCTCGGCACGGCACCCCGAAGCCCCGAACTCCCGCACCCCCTGACCCCCGACGCCCGAGTGCGGCGGACAGGGGACGCGGGCGTGTTCCTCCCGGACGGGAGGTTGATCGTCCTCGGCCGGGTCGGGGACATCCATTCCGAGCACGGTTACCATCACGACCCGGCACGCGTCGAACGTGTGCTGCGCGGCCACCCCGCCGTACGGGCGGCCACGGTCTTCTCGGGCGGCACGGCGGAGGGGACGACCGCGGCGGCGGAGACGGACGGGACCGTGTCCGAGCGCAGGCTGATGGACCTGCTGCGCCGTGAGACACCCGCCCACCTGCTGCCGCGGCGACTGCTGGTGGCGGCGAGGCTGCCCAGGACCTCGGACGGCAAGGCCGCACGGACCCTCCAGCCGCCCGCACCCGCCCGTCCCGGGACACCCGAACCCGCTCAGGACATGACCGCCGTCGAGGCCACACTCGCGGGCATCTGGCGCGACATCCTCGGCGTCGAACACGTCGGCCCGGACGACGACTACTACACACTGGGCGGCGACTCGGTGCAGGCCGTGCGGATCGCCGCGAAGGCCGCCGAGAACGGGCTGCAGGTCACCCGACGGCACCTTTTCACCCACCCAACAGTCCGGTCCCTGGCCCGGGTCACCACCTCGGCCGCCGGAGCGGCCAAGGTGAGCGAGCGATTCGCTCGGCGCAGGTCCATCCCGCTCACCCCGGTCCAGCGCTGGTTCTTCGAACTGGGACTGCCCGACGCGGGCCACTGGAACCAATCGGTCGCGGTGCGCGTACCCCCGTATCTGACCACGGAGGCACTGCTGACCGCTGTCCGTACCGTCGCCGACCACCACGGCGTGCTGCGTCACCGCTTCCGTCCACGGGGCACGGGCTGGGAACAGGTCGGCGACCCGACGGCACAGACCGTCGAGATCGAGGAGGTGTCGGCGCCTGGGGACGAGGAGACGTCCGCCGCGATCCACCATGCCAGGCGGGGTGTCGACATCGCGGCCGGCCCACTACTGCGCGCCACACTGATCAGCGGCGGGGCCGGCCAGCGGCTGCTGGTACTGACGGCGCACCACCTCGTGGTCGACGTGCTGTCCTGGGGCGTGCTGCTCAGTGACCTGCGAACTGCCTGCGACCACCGGGACGCCGGATTCCCCGTCCGGCTGCCCCCGGTGCCCCTCGCCTACAACGCATGGGCACGATCCCTGCGGGAGCACGCCGACCGCCTCGCCGTCCGCGCTGACCTCGCCGGGTGGGACACCCCGCCCGGCTCCGTCCCCGGTCCGCCGCCCACGACGTACGAAGGCGGCACCCGCGTCGCCCAGCGCACCCTCGGCACCGCGCACACCGCGTCCCTCCTGGGAGGACTGCACCACCGCGGTGCGCACCCGGCCGACGCCGTCCTGGCAGCGGCGGCCAGCGCGGCCGCCGCCCGCCTCGGCTGCCACACCGTCCGCGCCGTGATGGAACTCCACGGCCGGGAGGAGGTCATCGAGGGTATGGACCCGTCGCGAACCGTGGGCTGGTTCACCGCGCTGGCCCCCCTGCCGGTCGATGCAGCTCCGGACGCCGATCCGCTGGAGGTGCTCGACAGCGCGCGGGCGGCGCGCTCGCGCGACGGCCTCGAACACGGCATGCTGCGCTACGGCACCTCGGACACCACGGTCCGTTCCCGGCTCGCGGAAGTGGACCGCCCCTGGCTGAGCGTGAACTACCTGGGCAGGCTCGGATCGGTGTTCACCGGTCCGGCGGCGGATCCGGCCGACGCCGGCCTCGTGGAGGCCCCGCTGCCGGACCAGGGTGACCGGGGCCCCACCAACCATCGCCCGTTTCACTGGGAGTTCAGCGCGCACATGACGGGGGGCGAACTGGTCCTGAGGCTGGCGCACGCGGAGGACGGCGACGGGGCGGAACGCCTGCTCGACACCGCCTGCGATTACCTTCGCACCCTCACCAACGCCCTGGAGACGACCGAGCGGGAGGAGTCGCGTTGAGCGAGAACTGGCTGGTGGACCTCGTGCCCGCCGAGCGGCAGGGGCGGGTGGCCTACCTCTTCCCGCACGCGGGAGCAGGCGTCAGCGCCGTGCTGGCACTGGGCCGGGCGCTGGCAGGGGATCTGCGCCCAGTGGCGGTCCGTCTGCCGGGGAGGGAGTCGCTGCTCGACGAGGACCCGATCGACGACCTTCTGGCACTGGCCGGGCGACTGGCCGAAGCCATCCGTACCCACGCGGACGAGGCGGAGATTGTCCTCTACGGCCACTCGTCGGGGTCGGTTCTGGCGTACGAGACGGCCCGCGCACTGGAGCCGTGCGGTGCCGCCCTTCTCGTGGCCTCGGCACAACAGGCACCGGGGACAGCCGTCCGTACGGCCGCCGGGTGCTGGGACCGCCCGGACGAGGAGTTCTTCGCCCAGGTCGTCGCGGACGGCTACCTGCCCGCCGACCTGCTCGGCGCCCCGGACATCCTGGAGATGGTCGCTCCGGCGCTGCGCGCGGACTACCGGGCGACCCACGAGCACCTCACCGGAACGGCACGATGGACACCGCTGGCGTCGCCGATCCTCACTATCCGCGGCACCGAGGACCTCACCGTCGCCGAGGAGGACATCGCCGCGTGGTCGGCGCTGACGACGGTCGGCCACACGACCGCACAGATCGCCGCGGGCCACAATCTGCTGCGCGACCGTCCCGCAGAGCTGGCCGACGCAATCCGGCACGCGCTGCCCTGACCGCGGCCGGGGGCGTCAGGGTCGGCGGTGCACCGAGACGGCGTACTCCCCGTCGGCGTACGGGTCTCGGGACCAGGTCGCATACCTGGCTTCGAGGACGAGTCCCACCGCACGGCAGTGGGCGTCGTAGTCGTCCAGCGTGTAACCCCGGTCCAGTGAAAACCCCGCGACCAGGTGCCCGCCCGTCCGGACATGACCCGCTACCCCGGCCACCAGGGCCGGTTCCGTTCCCGGCGGGGTGAACAGGGGGACGTTACCCGCCATCACCACCACGTCGAACGACTGTCCCAGGTCGAGACCGACCAGATCGTGCCGGCGCCAGACGATCTCCGGCGCTAGCCGCCGGGCGGTGGTGAGCATCGACTCGTCGATGTCCACGCCTGTCACGGCGATGCCGTGACAGGCCAGCTCGATGGCCACTCTGCCGGTACCGCAGCCCGCGTCGAGTGCGGTGGCGGGCTGGAAGGAGCGGACCAGCGCGGCTTCGCCGTGGACATCCCCTCCCTCGGCGGCGATGTGGTCAAACCGGGCCTGGTACTCGTCACCGTTCCACTTCATACGGCCACCCTTGCACATGCGCCGAGCCACCCACAGGACGGTTTCCCGACACCCTGAACCCTCCCCATGATCCAGGACACCTGGAGACCGGGACATGAGGTTCCAGAGGACGCAGCACCAGGTGGGAAGCACGTACACGAAGCGGTACACCGCGGAGCCCAAACGGGACGCGATCGCGCCGGTCGACTCCACGGTAAGACGGTCACCGCCGTTGCCCGGGAGCTCGTCATCAGCTCGGAGTCCCTGCGCGGCAGGTACCGCCAGGCCAAGGCGGACCGGGGTGAGGAAGTCCGGTGAGCTCACCACCGCCGAGCGCGAGGAGCTCAAGCGGCTGCGCAGGCAGAACGCCGAGCAGGCCAAGACGATCGAGGTCCTGTGAGAAGCCGCGGTCTTCCTCGCGAAGGAGAGCGATCGGTGAACGCGATGCACACGTTCATCGAGGCGGAGAAGACCACCTACGGTGTTGCTTTCCTCTGCCACCTGCTGAAGGCGGCCCGTTCCTCGTTTCGAGAGCCAGTTCAGCAGCCCGCATGCCAGGACAGTGCCGCCGTAGGCGAACCAGTGCGGCAGCCGGGCGTGCCCTTGGAGCGCGGTTACGAGCAGCAGGGTCGAAATCCCGGCTCCGGCAGCGACCAGTGCGTACGGCCGGCCCTCCTGGAGATAGAACTGCACGGCCGGAAGAAGGCCGAACGCCAGCCCCCCCCCGCCAGGCCCACCCGTATCCCTGCCAGCCGTTGGCCGATGACTGCTACACAGACTGCCGCCACTCCTGTGGCCGACACCGAGGGCAGCCGCAGGGTAGTGGTGCTGGGTCCGAGGTATTCGAACAAGCCGTGCATGAACAGGTAATAGCACTCATGCGCGACGTCGACGTTTCCCGGCCCACCGCTGCGAATTCCCCCTCACCGATCCCGTGGACGAACTCCACTGGCGTCTGCACCGCGGCATCGGCAATTGGAGCCGGTGGGACCGCACCCCGGGCCCCGCCCTGCGCGCCAGATTCCACCTGCGCAACGGACTCGCCAGTGCCGACTACGAACCGATGCCCACCTTTGATGTCGACGAGGTGACCCGTGAAATCAAGGGTGCCCTCAAAGTGTTGACTCTCACATAATTGCCAGTACGAATTCTCGTCCCGATGTCTACTTTGGTTGGTCGCCGAGCCCTTGGAGGGCAACGAATTTGTGGCAAATATGTTTGGCGTATGGTGAGGATTGCTGACGCAAGTCAACGAGAAATGCCTGTTCGCTACGATGGGAATCGCGATACGAAGTGGGCTGTGACCTGTGGTTTTTGCTGACGGTGCGGTCTCAGCGGGGGACGCTATTGAAGTGGGGGGACGGAGGTGTCCACCACGGAGACGAGGGTGTCCAGCCCGGACTCAATCGGTTGTCGCAACACCGGCTTCTTGAGTCAAGAGTAGGTGTTCGTTGAGGGCTTCAGCGGGTGTCTTCCATCCGAGGGTTTTGCGGGGGCGGCTGTTGAGGGCGAGTGCAACGGCTGCGAGGTCGTCTGTCTGCCATCGGGACAAGTCCGTGCCCTTCGGAAAGTACTGCCGCAGCAACCCATTCGTATTCTCGTTCGTGCCGCGTTGCCACGGGCTGTGCGGGTCCGCGAAGTAGATTTCGAGGCCGGTGTCGACGCGGAGCCGGGCATGCTGTGCCAGTTCTTTGCCGCGGTCCCAGGTCAACGAGCGACGCAGCTGCTCGGGCAGCGTGGTGATCGTGGAGGCGATCGCGTCCCTGACGGCCTCGGCACCCAGACCGGCCAGCGCCGGCCCGTTCTTCACCCTCGGCTCGGTGCCAAAGCCTTCCATCCGGGGCAGGTGCAGCAGCATGGTAAACCGGGTCGTGCGCTCGACCAGAGTGCCGATCGCGGACTTGCCGGTGCCGATGATGAGGTCGCCTTCCCAGTGTCCCGGGACTGCCCGGTCCTCGGCCTCGGCCGGTCGTTGGCTGATCATCACCTCGGGGGTGACGTGCCCGTTCGCCCGCCGTCGGGCTCGGGCGCGGGGAACCCGCAGCGCACGCCCGGTACGCAGACAGCCGACCAGCTCACGCTTGAGGGCTCCACGTCCTTGGATGTAAAGCGCCTGGTAGATCGCCTCGTGCGAGATGCGCATGGACTCATCATCGGGGAAATCCGTCCTGAGCCGGCCCGCGATCTGCTCGGGACTCCAGGCCGTCGCCCACCGCCGGTCCTGACGGCGGGGCTTGTTCCGTCCCTTCCACCGAGGCGTCTTCGGCCCGGTGACCTGTGTTCCGTCCGGACGACGTACATCCCCGGCGAGCCGGTCCTGCACATACTCACGCAGCCGTTCATCGGCCACGAGCTTCGGCGTCTTCGGACGCCGTGCCGCCAGTTCCGCCTTCCACTGGGCGATCGAGGCCCGGTAGCCGAGCTGCCCGCCGCGGGTGGCCGCGTTGCGTCGCAGCTCCCGCGAGATGGTCGACGGATCCCTGCCCAGGCGGCGTGCAATCTCGCGGACTCCCAGGCCCTGGGCGTTGAGCAGCGCGATTTCTTCGCGTTCCGTGAAGGACAGGTATCTGCCCGAGGGCGTGCTGAGCTGGATCGACGGCATGCCGCCACGTTCACGGAACCAACGGGACCCCACCACTGGGGATACGCCGCACGAGACCGCCGCCGCCTCGCTGGTCATCCCCTCGGCGATCTTCATCCAGAAAGCCCGCTCCACCTCCCGACGGATTGGGGGCCGTCCCGGCGACCGCATTGCCGGACGCCCCGTCAGCCGCGTGGCCCATCCCGCTGGCCGACCCATCCAACACCTCCAGGGTCGAGGTGTTGCGACGATCAGTTGAATCCACCCAGTGTTGTGCTGTCGTCCTCAACTGAGGTGATCCCCGTGGTGTGGACACACCTGACAATGGATCTTGTTGATCCTGGAAGGTGTAGATCCACGTGGCAAGGCCCTCGAAGTACAGTGCGGAGTTCCGGTCCGACGCGATCGCGTTGTGGCGGGCTTCGGCCGGCAGGCGGACGTTCAAGGACGTCGCGGCTGATCTGAACGTCAACCCCGAAACGCTGCGGACCTGGGTGCGTGATGCCGACGGTCGTCCAGTCGCCGCAGGCGCGTCGCAGGACACCGAGGCCGAGTTGGCCCGGCTGCGCGCGGAGAACGCGCGGCTGGCCAAGGCGGAGAAGGAATGGCAGCTGGAACGCGAGATCCTGCGACGGGCAGCCGCCTATTTTGCCCGGGAGATGAAGTGAAGACCGCCGCTTGGGACTTCGTCTCCGCCCACGCCGGAATGTTCGGCATCAAGCGGATATGCCGGGTGCCGGCAGTCTCCCGCTCGGGCTACTACCGGTGGATCGCCGGCGCCCAGGCGCGGGAGGAGCGCCAGGCCGCCGAGGACGCCCTGGTCGAGGAGATCCGCGAAATTCATGGCGAACACCGCGGGAACTACGGCGCACTCCGGGTCCACGCCGAACTGCGCGGCTTCGGCCACACGGTCAACCGCAAACGGGTGGCCAGGCTGATGCGCAAGCACGGCATCATCGGCCGCCACCTGCGGAAGAAGAAGCGCACCACGGTCCCGGACCGCCTCGCGCCGCCGGTGGCGGACCTGGTCCAGCGGGACTTCACCGCTGGCGCGCTGGACGAGAAGTGGTGCGGCGACATCACATACGTGCAGGTCGGAGCCGCGTGGCTCTACCTGGCCTGCGTCATCGACATCCGCTCCCGCCGGGTACTCGGCTGGTCGATGGCGCCGCACATGCGGGCCGAGCTCGTCATCGACGCGCTCCAGGCCGCGGTCGCGGCCCGCGGCGGCAAGCCGCCGGAGTGATCTTCCACGCGGACCGCGGATCGCAATATACGTCCGCCGCGTTCGCCCAGGTCTGCGACCGGTACGGCATCCGCAGGAGCATGGGAAGGGTCGGCTCGAGCTACGACAATGCCCTCGCGGAGAGTTTCTGGCAGGGTCTGAAGCGAGAGACGATGCACGGGAAGCTGTTCTCGACGATGCAACAGGCGAGACTGGAAATCTTCCGGTGGCTCACCTACTACAACGCCCGCCGACGCCACAGCGCGCTCGACTACCTCTCCCCTATCGAGTTCGAACAGCAGCACCACAAGACAGCTAAACTCCAACTCGCAGCATGAACCCCTGTGTCCACACTCCGGGGGTCACCTCAGTACCGCTCGACACCCCCGGCAACATCGCGTTCGACCACGCCGAGATCATCACCGCCGCCTGCGGGCAGCCCAGCACACGCTGACAGCGGTGCCTCGCCGTACCACCGGCAGGGCACCCCCTGCCCCACCCCGCGCCCCGCCAACGGACGGACCACTCGCCGGCGGGGCGCAGCACTGCCCGCCGACTCGCCGACAGGAGCTCACTTGAACGGCACCAGCCTCGATTCGAACCTGGACACTGCCCGCGCCGGGGTCGCCCAGGAAATTAGCCTCGCCGTTTCGGTTGGGGTGATGAGTCGTCGCTGATCGTCAGCCGCCGGGTGGGCGAGGTGATTTGGCTGTTTAGGCATGGCGGAGGCCCGGCGCGGTGGTCGGGTTCTCCAGGGTCCTTCGGGTCGTGGGCGGGCAGGGGTTGTCGGTCAGCCGGCTGGTCGGGGCGGTGCGGCAAGGCGATGGAAAGCGTCGGCGAGTTCGTTTCTCCATGGCCAGGTCGCCGATATCCGCAGGCGGAGGTGTCGGCCGCCTCGGGTGAGGCGGGCGGCGACGTGCAGCAGTCGGTAGCGGAGCTTTTTCGGTTCGGCAGTGGCCAGTTCGCCGTTCAGCAGCAGGACGCGGGTCCAGGCCAGCAGGTCGGTCGCCGCGAGGCTGAGTTCGAGCCAGACGGCGTTGATGGCGAAGTCCCGGGAGGGGAAGCGGCCGAAGCCGGTGGTCTTGCCGCATCGGATGTGGTCCTCGACGGTGGCATGCCCGCGGTGACGGGCCTCCAGGAACTGGGCGGGACCGCCACCGCAGGACGGGGTGTCGGTGAGGAAGACCTGATGGCGCAGGCCCTCGTCCTGATCGAACAGGGAGAGCTGGGCTCCGGGGTGCGGGCGCTCCCGGCGCACGATGATGCGGGTGTCGGCCGGGTAGCCGGTCAGGTCGACCATGCCGGTGAGCTCGGCGACCTCGGCGCCGTCACGCAGAGTTCCGTTCTGGTCCAGGGCGGGGTGCCAGCAAGCGTCGGGTATGGCTCGGACAGCACGGCGGACCGGCTCGGTGACCGCGCATCCGACCGAGAACCGCAGGTTGAGGCCGTGCTCACGCAGAGCCCGGATGTGGGCGAGGAAGGCTTTCGCGGATCCGGCACTGTCGGTGCGGACAAGAATGTCGGTGCCGTGCCGGTGGACGTCGGGAATCTGTGCGAGAGCGTCGTCCAGCACAGTGATGTGATCGGCGGCGGTGTTGGCACCGGCGTTCCCGGGCCGGAGCCGGCCGGACAGTGCTTCGCCGGTGTTGGCCAGGAAGCACAACAGCGGGTGGAAGCCGAAGCCGCCCTTGTAGGTGGGTGCGGCCGCTTCTTTCTCGGAGTGGCAGGTGATCAGCGTGGCGTCGAGGTCCAGGACCAGGCCGGGAAGTTCTCGTCCGCCGGCCCGGACGGCGGGTATGCCCTGGCCGGTCTCGGCGGCCTGCATCCAGGCGACTTCCCGGGCTGAGGCGCGGGCCGCTCGCAGCGAAGCAAGCACTGCCCCGTCGATGTCGGCGAGCAACCGCCAGGCGGTGGGCGTGGAGGCGACCGGTCCGAATACCTCGCCCTGGTCCCGCAGCACGGCCAGATCCGCTATCGCCTCACCGCCGTCGGCGAGCATCACCGCGAGATCGGTGGCGGTCCGACCCGGATCGTGCCCGGTGCCACGCGGACGTAGCGGCCCGAGCGCAGTGGAGTACGCGCCTGTCAGGCCGGTGGCCTCGGCGAGATCCGCCAGCAACCGTGCGCCCGCGTGCCCCACCACCCCCGAACCGTCAGTGGAGACGTGGAGCTTGGCACGAGAACCGATACCCTGCACGCAGAAAGTGCCTTCCGCTTGGACCGACAGAACCCCTCGACAAGGTTCATCGTCCCAGCTCAGAAGGCACTTTCGTATTTTCTTCCCGCTTCCGGCCTCATCTCAACCGAAATGGCGAGGCTAGACGAATGAGTCCGATGTCTTCTTCTAGCCTCCGGTGGTGCTGAGTCCGGGATGACATGGAACCTCCTACCCGGTTCAGGGCTTGCCGAGGAAGTCCAGGAGCATGCTGTTGAACGCGGCGGCCCGGGCGAACGGGACGCTGTGGTGCGACAGGCCAGGGAGTACTGCGATCTCGACGTGTGGCAGGTGCAGCCGCGCCGCCGCCTCAACGCGCCGAATGTCATGCGCCCTGCTGTCCCCGGCAAGCAGCACCAGCGTCGAGACCGTCGAGCTCCGCAGTTGCCGGGGCCTCGGGCGTTTGCCCACGACGACCTTCGTGCGCGGAAATTCGGCGGCGAACCCGTAAAGGTCCAGCCATGCGGGGTCAACTTCTGCGCCGTGGGTTTCCCAGGCGAGGAACGCGCGGGCCCGTTGGGCGGTGGGCCGGATGAGCATGGGAAGGGCGCGTAACAGGTACCCGGCCCTGTATCCAGCGAAGCACTGGGTGGGATCGAGGAGAGCGAGCTTGCGAACCCGCTGCGGCGTGCGCAGCGCAAAGGTGAGGGCGATCCATCCCCCATAGGAGTGCCCGCACAGGTCGACGCGGCCCGGGCCCAAGCCGTCGAGTACGCCGTCCAGCCAGTCGAGAAGGTCGTCGACGGACCGGACGGGGCGGCCCCCGCGTAGGCTGCGGCCTGCCTCGCCGATCCGGTCGACGGCGTAGACGCGCCGGGTGCGGCTCAGGTCGGCCACGTTGGCAAACCACACTGCCGAGGTGGCGCCGCCACCGTGCAGCAGCACCAGCGGCTCCCCGTCCACAGGGCCGCACGCGGTGACCCGGGTTGTGCCGTA
Organism: Streptomyces sp. NBC_00654; assembly: GCF_026341775.1. Classification (NCBI taxonomy): domain Bacteria; kingdom Bacillati; phylum Actinomycetota; class Actinomycetes; order Kitasatosporales; family Streptomycetaceae; genus Streptomyces; species Streptomyces sp. NBC_00654. The sequence continues at coordinate 4,640,176 of NZ_JAPEOB010000001.1, forward strand.
CATCGACGTCAGGTCCATCCGGTCGACGGGCACGGGCCAGTGGTCCAGGACGGCGTCGTACGCCGCCAGAAAGCGAGTCAGGTCTTCTGCCATGGGACGCCCTCAGAGAAATAGGTCGCTGAGCAAGTATCTCGCCAAGCGAGATACTATGCATACTGGATCGATTATGGAAGGGGCGGAATGGCATGGATGAAGGAGAGCGTGGACTGCGGGTTGTGCATCAGCTACGTGCCATCACCGTCGAACTCGACCTGGTCGGAGCCGAGTTCGCGCAACGCAACAGCCTGCACCCGACCGACCTGCGTGCCCTGATCTGCCTGTTGGATGCCGCTCGGGCGCACACGCTCGCGACGCCCGGCTGGCTCGGGCGGCAGCTCGGCCTGAACTCCGCGGGCACCACGGCCCTTGTCGACCGGCTCGAGAGGCTCGGCCACGTGCGGCGCACACGAGACAGCCGCGACCGACGCCGTGTGCTGCTCGAGGTTGATGAACGGGCAGTCGCTCTCGGACAGTCGTTCTTCGGACCGCTGATCACGGAGGTCGTCGCTGCGACGCGGACCTTCTCCGACACGGAGCTGGCAACAATCCAGCGCTTTCTACTGAACGTGCACGAGGTCGTCGCCGCACAGCGAGACCCTTCGAGCCTGCTCACCCCAAGTCCCGTGCCGCAGAAGAAGCGAGGGCCTCAGTGATCTGTTTGTGACGACGGACCTCGAGACCCTCTTGACCGCACTGTATGTGAAGATCGACGACGAGATCCGAGGGACCCGATGGATGGGGCGACCGCCCCGTCTCAGCGACTCCGAGCTCGTCTGCCTGGCGGTGGCCCAGGCGCTCCTCGGCCACCGCTCCGAGGCACGCTGGCTGCGCTTCGCCCGCAAGCGGCTGTCCGGCATGTTCCCGTACCTTCCGCAGCAGTCGGGCTACAACAAACGACTGCGTGTGGCATTGCCGCTGGTCAAGCGGATGATCCGGGACCTGGCCGTGGACAGCGACCTGTGGTTCGACAACCACTGGATCGTCGACTCCACGCCGGTGGCGTGCGGGATATCACGCCCGACGGTCCGGCGTTCGAACCTGGCCGGGTGGGCCGGGTACGGCTACTGCGCCTCCCACTCCCGGTTCTTCTGGGGCCTGCGCGGTGGGTGGGGGTTGCATAGGGTTGCAGTCGGGGGAGACCCAATGGCGGCGGCGAATGATCATCAGGTGGCCGCCGGCTGCCGGAGACTTCGTGAAACCCCTGGGGTGAGGGCTGATGAAACCGAACACGCACACTGTTCTCCACGACCCGCGCGGGTTGTTCGGAGCGGGCTTACCCCTGGACCGTGCCCCCTACGAGCGGTTGGTCGCCGCGGTCCTGTCCTGGACCGACCCGGCCGTCCTCACCCCGCACGACTTCGAGCAGATCGCCCTGCAGCTGACCGGTCACGCCCGCGCCGTCGCCACCGACGTCCGCCACCACACCGACATCCTGGACGAGGACACCGGCCCCCGCGCCCTGGCCGAGATCCTCCTCGCCGAAGCCCAACGCCGCCTCAGCACACCCCACCAGGGCACCCTGCACTGCGTGCAGAACCGGGCCCGCCTCATCCGCACCCTCTACGGACACCTGGACCGCCTCCAGACCGCCCCGGGCAACGCGACCACCTGAACCGCCACCGGCCACCGCAGCCGACAGCACGAGACCCCGGGTGACACCACCCCGGGGTCTCTGCGCGGCATGACGTGACGTCTGTCCGGCGGGTTCAGCGACCGGCTACGGCCCGTGTCACGCCCATTCCACCCTGGCTTCGTACACGACAGTGAGCAGCGTTTTGACAGCAGTTCGGGAGGCGCTGCGGAGGCTGGACCGCGTCGAATGTTCACGGCTTTGGGCTCTGGCTCAATTTCCGTGATCGTGTAGCCGTGAGTGACACCGGCTGGACAGGGCGAGGATCGATCCGAGTACGCGTGCTGCCCGCACGTCGACCCAACTGCTGACGAACGAGTCTCAGTCGACAAGGTCTCTCGCTTCGTAGCTGGCCAGCCCCATGGCGAGCAGGTGCGGTACCAGTGCGTTCAGATACCACGCCATGTCGGTCAGGGCTGGCGCTCCGGAGAGCCTTCGCCGGTCGATCGTCGGGATGAAGGAACAGTGCGATCGGCCAGCATGAAAAAGTAGCTGACCACCGGTTGCCGCGGTTGAGTGATAGATGCAGACGCCGACGAGGTAGTCAATGTTGTCCGGTGAGTCCACCACGGTCAGGACCTCAGCTGCCTGGTCAGTTGAAGCCGACTGCCAGTCGAACAGGCCGTCGTTGTTGACCATGTAGGAGATACCAAGGGGTTCCTGCAGCGACCACCCCTCACCGGCCAAGGCTCGCACCACGGCGTCCACTGTGACGGCACGTGCGAACACGAGATCGATGTCGGCGGTCCTGGACATTCGCGGCTCCTGCAGTGGGGTTGATCGATGTCGGAAGCGTTTCACGTGTGGTCATCAGTCAGGGAGCGAGGAGTACTCGTTTCCTCAGGAGTGCGAAGCCGGCTCGGCCGAACATCTGGCGTTTGAGCATCTTGATGCGGTTGACGTGCCCTTCCACGACGCCCGAGTTCCAGGGCAGCGTGAGCCCGGCGATGACCGCGGCCCGGTCGCGATCGATGCCGGCGGCGAGGGTATGGAGACCGGGCAGGTCGTCCTGGCGGACCGCGTCGAGCCACTCGGGCAGCCGTTGCCCCTGTCGCTCGGTGAGGATCTGGGCGAAGGAGCGGACATGTCCGGTGAGGGCTTCCAGTTCGGGGCAGTGGGCCAGGACGGCCTTGAGTCGGAGCTGTTCGACGTCGCCGACGGAGTCGGGGTGGCGCAGGATCCAGCCGGCGACGGTGCGGGGTGAGGGCGGGGGTGCGGTGCCCGGATCGGCCGAAAGGCGTTTGGTGCGGAAGTAGGCGCGAACTCGCTGGTAGCTGCCTTTGTAGCCGAGTGGCACGATCTCCTCCCACACCTTCCATGCGTTGGTGCAGCCCTGGTTCCAGCGGTCGTCCAGGTAGGGCTTGTACTCGTCGAGAACGGAGGGGCGGCCCTGCCACTGGCCGTGGAAGAGGTCTTCCGGGGTGGTGGCGTCGGCGAGGAGCTTGACCGTGCGGTAGGTCATCCCCAGCTGGCGTTGGATCGCGCGGCGGCTGTGGCCGGCCGCCAGCAGGGCGTGGACGGCGGCATGGTTGGACCGGGTCCTGTCGGCGAACCGGTGGCCGGTGGGCCACGGCGAGCCAGTTGGGTCAGCTGGTTCTTCTGATCTCTTGACCTGCCGAGATGGCTCGGGTGCGGTGCCTCGCAGGCAGCCCCGATGGTCGGCGACGCACCGTTCGGCGGCTTCGCTGAGGTTGTGCCACAGATGCCAGCGGTCCGCGACCTGCACTGCCTGCGGTGCCCCGACGGTGGCGCCTTCGGCGAAGAAGGGAGCCCGATCCCGGCAGACAACCTCGATCCTTGGCCTCTTGGCCAGCCATGCGGCCAGGCTCGATGCCTCTCGGTCTGGCAACAGGTCCACCGGCCGTCGCGTTTCGACGTCGACCAGCACCGTGCCGTAGTGCCGGCCTTTGCGCGTCGCGTACTCATCGACGCCGACCACTCTCGGGGCGGGCAGATCCGGCTCGGGCAGAGCCTCGACGAGCCGCAGCACCGTACTGCGGCTGACGGACACCCCAAAGACGCCGGCCATCCGAGCTCCCGCCCGGCCAGCCAGGGTGAGGCCGACCGCCGCCAGCGTCGAACGCAGACGCTCGGTCCACCGGCCGTACTTCCGGGTCAATCCAGGCACCTGCTCAACGAACGTCCGCCGCCCGCACGCAGCGACCGGGCAGGCGAAGCGGCGGACCCGCAGACAGAGCACCACCCGGCGTCCCGCGCTGGGAACATCCGCAGGAAACCGCAGGTAGGAGCTATGAACCCGGATCGACCAGTTCCCGCAGCCCGAACACGCCGAACCGGTCGTTGTGCTGCGGGCCTCGACTCGTATCGTCTCGTTGCTCACGTCCACCGACACCACCGACACGTCCGCGATCGACGGGAACAGCAACTCCTCCAGCCGGAGGACCACTTCTTCCACGATCCCGAACTGTCAGGTACCCGAGGTCACCACGGATCACTTTTAGGCGACTTCCAGGAGCCCAACACGACCACGAACCGTGACTCAGCGTGCGCAGGTCACGGAACTTGAGCCAGAACCCGGCTTTGAGCAGCGGCTCGGGGTGTAGGCGAGGTCGGCCGTCTGCCGCTTCCCGAGGGGCTGGGCAAAGCGCTGGCTACGGGGGCAGGTGGTCCGTCGTGGCGGCACCGTTGCCGGGTGCCAGGCCCGTGGTCCGTGTTGCTGCCTCAAAGCCGTGAACATCGACATCGCCGCCGTGCAGGCGCCTCCCGCACGGTGAACAACTGCTGACGCGAGTCGTGAACAAAGCCAGCCAGCCACTTCCCCAGATCGTCGCCCTCGAAGAGCACGCCGGGTTGGATGTCGGGGAGGGATCCGCCGGCCTCGGTGTCGGCGAGATCGGCGAGGACCCGGTGGTGCCGTTGCCAGTCCAGGGGCCACGGGCAGTCCAGTCCTCATCGATGGCACCACACCATCCCCTCCTGGTCGAGGAGGGGGGGAGGTTGTCTTCGTTTCGGGCTCGCGAAAATCTATGTTGGTCGGAGTAGACATTGGGTGGTGGTGTGGTTATGGTTTCTCTCGTAGCCGAGATCAGCAGGGCCCGGCAGAGATGAACTGCCAGGCAGCAGTATTCGTAGTTGTAGTTCGCAGGGCGGTGCGGTGGTGGAGTTCCGGAGCCAGGTTTGTTGCAGGAAGGCGACGGGACTGACGACCGGACCGGGTGGCCCGCAGTAGTCAGGGGCCGCCGCGAGCAATACCGCAGTAGCAGTACCCGTAAGTGCAGTTCGCAGTACCCAGCAGTGGAGTAAACGAGCGGTTCCTCGGTGAAGGCGTCGGCTGCGGGCGCGCGTGCCGGGAGGTTCGGCAGTGGGGTTCCAAGCCAGAGCAGACGCAGGACGGGCGACGGGGCTGGCTGCCGAAGGCAGTGGCGCTACCGCAGGCCACCGAGCAGTACGCAACAGAGCAGTGCCAGCAGTAGGTAAGTGATTGATCCCAGAGGGAAGAACGGAGGAGCCAGGCGCCATCAGGATCGCCCGGGCGGAGTGTTGAGCCCGGGTACCGCAGGACATCGATAGTGAGGTGGTCTCCGGTCAAGCAACCGCGATCCCCGCACACGCCCTCATCCCCCGTGAGCCGGTGCGGAACAAGAAGGCCGGGCCAACAGCAGGGCCGGCAGATGGTGTAGCAGTTCCTTCGGGCCCGGGTGCCACATGGCACCCGGGCCCCTCCACGCGTTCCATGAGAGGTGCAAGTGACAGCAGACGACTCGTTCGGCCGTCTCGACGACGACGACTACCCCGCCTACACCATGGGCCGGGCCGCCGAAATACTCGGCACCACCCACGGCTTCCTCCGAGCCATCGGCGAAGCCCGCCTCATCACCCCACTCCGCTCCGCAGGCGGCCACCGCCGCTACTCCCGCTACCAGCTGCGCATCGCCGCCCGCGCCCGGGAGCTCGTCGACCAGGGCACCGCCATCGAATCCGCCTGCCGCATCGTCATCCTCGAAGACCAGCTCGAGGAAGCCCAGCGCATCAACGCCGAACACCACCGAGACACCAAGCCGCCCAGCACGCCGACCTCGGCCTGAAGCCCTGCGCGTCCGGTGGAAAACCGGCAGGTGCTGAACCCGCCTGCCGCAAGTGTGCTCGAGGGCGGTCCCCTCCCTGCGGTTGTCATGCTCGAAAGAATGCTCTCGTCTTCGGCGTGGGTGCTCTGTCGTGCTGCTGCTTCTTCGCGCAAGATGTCCATCGGCTGGTCGGGGCGGCGTCTGCGAGGCGGCTTCTGCACGGTGAAGGGCTTCGGCCGCAGAGCCAGGGGCAGCTTCCCGGACGCGTACCGCCCAGTTCGTGATGTGCCCTTCGGGCTACCGTGAACTCCAGGCTGGTCAGGCCGTGATGTGTGACGACACCCCGGGCCGGATAGCCCCCAGCCCACGAACGTCGGCCGCGCTTCTGGGCTGTTCGGCACCAGGTGTGCCTTCCCCGACCCTCCGTCCTGACGGGCGACGCGCTGGTGCGCTGACCCGCATCCGAGCGGTCGGCATCCTCGCACTGCGAAGGGTAGGCATCCTTCCTGCAACGCTGTGCTCGGTGTGGGCCGATATCTATGGCCACGGCATGAGGGTTCAATGCGCCGCGCCAGGAGTGTTTCTACCGCAGCAAAGAGAGCGGAATTATTCACCGTACGCGGACCATTACGACATGCTACTGTCGCTCTCAGTTGCAGTTGTGGTTCCCAAAATTTCAAGCTTCTGCGTGGGAATTGTTCGACCAGCGGAAGCTTCATTGTATATCCGGTTTCCCTCCGGGTGGGGCATCATCGCGGCGACGCGGGATCCGTACATCACGGGTCTCGGCGTACTGCCCCCTCGAAGGAGATGCGACATGGCGTCAGGCACTGTGAAGTGGTTCAACGCAGCCAAGGGTTTCGGCTTCATCGAGCAGGACGGTGGCGGCGCTGACGTGTTCGCCCACTTCTCGAACATCGCCGCCCAGGGCTTCCGTGAGCTGCTCGAAGGCCAGAAAGTCACCTTCGACATCGCACCGGGCCAGAAGGGCCCGACGGCCGAGAACATCGTTCCCGCCTGACGCTGACGCGCACTTCGTAGCTGGGGCCCGCATCCTTCGGGGTGCGGGCCCCAGCTGCGGGCATTCTCCCGGAGTGGTGCCACCTGCGGTGGAACCTCCGCCCGCAGAGTCTTCTCGCTGCCCACTCCTTCCGAGTCCCACCTGTCGGTGGAACTGGATTCCTCGCCCATATGGCGTCACTCATTCCATGGCCTGCCTCCCGCTCCGGGATCAACCGCAGGTCTCATTTGATTTCGCATTCCGCTCGGCCCGTTCTTGTGATTCCCCGCGCTGTTCTTCCGCTGCGGGAATTCCTTGATACGTGCCGTATCAAGGAAGGTTCTGAATGAACCCCACACGTACGAACAACCGCTCTTCCCGCAGCCGTGCCGCCGACTCCGGCCGGGGCGGTAGCCGCTTCAACTCGACCGCCTCGACCCGTTCCGCTGCCCCGGCCCGTTCCGGCGGTTCGGGCCGCTCGGGTGGCCATGGGCGGCGGCCCGCCGCAGTCCAGGGCGAGTTCGCCCTGCCGGTCACGGTCACTCCCGCGCTGCCCGCCGTCGGGGCGTTCGCCGACCTCGACATGCCGGGGCAGCTGCTGGCGGCGCTGACCGCGCAGGGGGTGAGCGTTCCGTTCCCGATCCAGGGGGCGACCCTGCCCAACACCCTCGCGGGCCGCGACGCTCTGGGACGTGGGCGCACCGGCTCCGGCAAGACCCTCGCTTTCGGCCTGGCTCTGCTGGCCCGTACCGCCGGTCAGCGTGCCGAGCCCCGACAGCCGCTGGCCCTGGTCCTGGTGCCGACGCGTGAGCTGGCCCAGCAGGTGACCGACGCCCTGGCCCCGTACGCCCGCTCGGTGAGGCTGCGCCTGGCTACCGTCGTCGGCGGGATGTCGATCGGGAGGCAGGCCAACGCGCTGCGCGGTGGCGCGGAGGTCCTCGTGGCGACGCCGGGCCGGCTCAAGGACCTCATCGACCGGGGTGACTGCCGGCTTGACCAGGTCGCGATCACCGTCCTGGACGAGGCCGATCAGATGGCTGACATGGGCTTCATGCCCCAGGTCACCGCGCTTTTGGACCAGGTACGCCCCGAGGGCCAGCGGATGCTGTTCTCCGCCACCCTGGACCGCAACGTCGACCGCTTGGTCCGCCGCTACCTCAGCGACCCGGTCGTCCACTCCGTCGACCCCTCAGCCGGTGCGGTCACGACGATGGAACACCACGTCCTGCACGTCCACGGCACCGACAAGCACCGGGCGACGACCGAGATCGCGGCGCGCGAAGGCCGGGTGATCATGTTCCTGGACACCAAGCGGGCCGTGGACAAGCTCACCGACCACCTGCTGGCCAGCGGTGTGAGAGCCGCCGCTCTGCACGGCGGGAAGGCGCAGTCGCAGCGCACCCGGACCCTGACCCAGTTCAAGACCGGGCACGTCACTGTGCTCGTGGCCACGAACGTCGCCGCCCGCGGCATCCACGTCGACAACCTCGACCTCGTCGTCAACGTCGACCCGCCGACCGACCACAAGGACTACCTCCACCGCGGCGGCCGAACCGCGCGGGCAGGGGAGTCCGGCAGCGTCGTCACCCTCGTCACCCCCAACCAGCGCCGAGACATGACCCGCCTCATGACCGCCGCCGGCATCGTGCCCCAGACCACCCAGGTCCGCTCCGGCGAAGAGGCACTCGGCCGCATCACCGGCGCCCAGACCCCCTCCGGCATTCCCGTGACGATCACCGCACCAGTGGCCGCGCGGCGTGAGCGCAGCCGCAGCACGGGCTCCCGCGGCCGACGCAGCCCCGCCTCCGCGGCCCGGCGCGTGACCGCGCATCAGTCTTCCTTCGACGCGGCTGCCTGAGAACTCCGTGATCCGGAAACTCACCCACCTCTGCAGGAGGCACCTTTTGACGCTGGTCCAGATGCAGCCCCGCTCGACGAATGCCACTGCCGTAGGCAGGACGGTGGCCGAAGCCATGGACACCGCCGGGCCACAGGTCTGTGACGACACGACCGTCGAGGTGGCCCTGTCCGTCATGGCCAGTGCCCGCACCAGGCATCTGCTCGTCTGCGACGACAGCGGCCGGTGTACCGGACTGGTCACTCACGCGCAGCTCGCAGCAGTTCGCGACGGCTCCGCGTACTCGGACAGGATCCAGCTGCGGGACATCCTCGGAGACCGACGGCCGTTCACCTCACCGGTGACCACCATGGCCGAAGCCGGGCACATGATGCGCTACAGCGACGTCGACGCCCTGCCTGTGGTCGACGAACATGGCAGTGCCCTGGGCGTCCTCGCCGTCGCCCGCTGAGCCCTCCACGCCGCGGCAGAACTACTCCCTCTTCGTTCCTCTCCCTGTGAGGCATCATGCGCTGTGTCATCGCCCGCTTCCCGTTCGACCTGACCAGGAGCGGCGTCCTGGAATCGATGAAGGGCATCAAGCCCGAGCAGGCTTCCGGCGAGTCCGTGATCATCGGCCGGCGCACCTACCCCGTCAAACAGGTCGGCCAGGTCGTCACACGCCAGGACCGCCGCGACTTCAGCGCAGGAGAAGTCGTGCGGGCCATGACCCAGCTCGGCTTTACGTGCCCCGAGCGTCCCCAGGCCCCCGCACCCGCCCGCGTTCTCAACCCGTTGCAGCAGGCTTCCGCGATGCTCGGCGTCCCTGTGGCTGCCTGACCGACGGTCAGGCGCCAGCCGCCGGTAGGCAGTGGTGAGGGTCCGGCCGACGTACTCCGGCCGGGCCCTCACCGCGTATCGAGGTGTCCCGGCGCGGCAGTGGGTCAGTGGTCGGAGTAGCTGAAGTCGCCCATCGTCCAGGCGCTGACGTCCTCGATCGCGACCCGGTACATCCCGCCTGTCTCCGGGATGTCCTCGGGCCGGACCTGCGGCCACCGGCCACCAGGCCCGCGCCCCGCCCGGCCGAACCGCCGACCTCCGGGCGCCCCTCCGGAGCGCGCCCGGATGGGTTGCACCGCCTGGCTGCACAGGTGTGTTCGGTTCGTCGCTCTGCTCTTGGTCCTCGTCTCCGGGCTCGTCCTGGCCGGCCTGGCCTACGTCACCCACCGCCACCCCCGCCTGAAGAAGCCTCTGGGCGTCGCGGTCACTTCCGCCGGTGTCCTCGTCGCGATCGTCGCGGTCCTGGCCGCCGTCGTTGCCCTCACCACCAATGACGGGGCAAGCCGGTCAAGCCCGCCGACCTCTTTGCACGTAGTGCCGTGGAAGGAGGTCGGGTCAGGGATCGGGTCAGCGGCGGGCGGTGCCGCGTCGAGCCAGCCTAAGGGTTGCCGCGGCGACGTCGTCCTGGTCGTGCTCTCCGGTCCCGGGCCGGGACCGGCGACAGGGACACCGGGGCCGGCCGGAGGGACACCGGGGTGGTCAGGGGACGTCGCCTTCCCGGACCAGGGGCCGCCAGGGCTACCGGAGCGAGGCTGGCAGCTGCGTTTCGCTGTCAGTAATGGTTGAGTCAACCTGCTTCCTCGTCAGGTTCTGCGCGCGGGTCAGGTCCGCGCCGCGCAGGTTCGCGTTGCTCAGGTCCGCGCCGCTCAGGTCCGCGCCGCTCAGGTTCACGCCGGTCAGGTCCGCGCCGCTCAGGTTCACGCCGCTCAGGTTCACGCCGGTCAGGTCCGCGCCGGTCAGGTCCGCGCCGGTCAGGTCCGCGCTGCTCAAGTTCACACCGCTCATGTGCGCACCCATGGTGACGACCCGCTGGTCGGCGATGCTCAGGTCCGCGATGTCTAGGTCCGCGATGTCTAGGTTCGTGAACTCCCGGTCCGCGATGTTTAGGTTCACGTCGCTCAGGTCCGCGCCGTGCTGGTCCGCGACGCTCAGGTTTGCGCCGCGCAGGTTCGCGTCGCTCAGGTCCGCGCCGCTCAGGTTCACGAAGCTCAGGTTCACGTCGCGCAGATTTGCGCCGCGCAGGTTCACGTCGCGCAGGTTCACGTTGCGCAGGTCCGCGTTGCGCAGGTCCGTGTTGCCCAGGTCCGCGCGGCGTAGGTTCACACCGAGCAGGTCCGCGCCGTGCAGGTCCGCGTCGCTTAGGTCCGTGCCTGCCAAGGCCGCCCCCGACTTGATTGCGGCTAGGAGGTTGATGTTGGGGAGCTTGGCGGCATGGAGATCCAGGAGAAAAGTGCCGTCCCGGGTTGTGTCGCGGGTGGCGAGGACGGTGAGGGCGGCGTGGACGTCGGCCGGGACGTCCTGGCCCTTTGCTGGGGGTTTGGCGGCGTGGGTGCGGATGTAGGCGGCGAGGACGTCGGCGATGGTGGGATGGTCGCGGCGGGAGTCCTGCATGATCCGCTGCAAGGCATAGATGCCGCCCAGCCGCACGTCCACCTTGTCCTCACCGAGGTTGCCCACCGCTGCCGTGTACCGGTCGGTGATCTGCCCCTCCTTGGCCAGCGCCCGGTCATCCCGCGCCTGAGTATTGGCCTGCTGGGCCTGCTCATTGGCCTGCCTGGTCTGAACGTTCGAGTACCAGAGACCCACCACCGCCACGACCGCGGCGACCACAACGGTGAACAACTCGATCCGCCGCGCCCAGTCCAGGGCCTCAGGACGTCCCTCAGGAGTCGGGTCAGCGGGAGTGGGAGTATCTGGTGGACGGGTGGAGCCTGCTCCCAGGCCGACGGAGGTCCGGGCAGTGAGACGGGTGGTACGGCGTAGCCGCGGGCGGCGGGCAGGCGTGGGAGGCATACCTGTATTCGATCCCAACACCCCACTCCGGCGCAGCGATTCGGTTCTATGAAGCCGAGGTCCCAGTGCGGCACACCAGTGGTGCGGCGGGTTTCCGGGAGCGGCGGCACTCCAGGGGTGCCGACCCGCTCCGGACCCGCTTCCTGGCTGGATTGCTCACCTGTGGGGGTGTCTGCCTCGTACGGTGAGGTGGTGGACGACACGATGACCGAGGTCGAGTTGTACGGCGGGCCGTTCGATGGGTGGGTGGTGCCGGTGGACACCGGTGATCCGGACCCCCCTGGACCGCGATCATCAGTGACTACGGAGAGCATCCCGGTGGCCGGTCCCTGTGCGCACCCGATACGACTGGTCGGTGGCGCTGGGTCCGGAACCTTGGGCCGGAGGAGATCTGATGGAACGGCTGCCCGACCCGGAGCCGGGCGATACCGCACGCCTCGATCAGCTGGCGGCCCACTGGCGGGAGGCACCGCCGGACATCCGTCAGGATGTTCTCACCGCGGCCGCGGCGGTCCAGGACGCACCGGAGCCCGGCCGCGTCGCCCACCTGCTGGAAACACTCGGCCGCCTGAAACTCCCGGACACCCCGGACGGCACCCCGTGATGCTGGCGGCGCCGACACAGCACGAGACCCCGGGCGATGGCGCCCGGGGTCTCTCTGCGACATGACGTGACGTCTGTCCTGCCGGTTCAACGACCGGCCACGGCCGGTGTCACGCCCCATGCCGGCATCACCCCGCTTACCCCGAACCCGCCGCGCTCGGGGGTGTGTTGGGCGGGCGGCCGGCGGTTCGGACGGGGGGATTGTCGTCCTGGGCCTGGAGGGCCGAAGTGACTCCGGGCGGCTGCAGGCGCGATGGGGCTGGTCGATTCATCTGCGAAGCCGCCCGTCGCCTCCGCCACCTGGTGCTGTTCGAGTCGTGTTCGTCGATGGGAGCCGTCTCACCGGGCACTGACACCGAACGCCGCGAGGCTTCGTCGTGTCACTCCTTCGGGTGTGATTTCGTGATTGTCGTTCTCCTGGCCGGAGTACGCGGATAGCTTCGCCGGCATGGCGACAGGTGATGCTCGGGTGGAGATCGGCGCGGTGCAGGCGGCATGGGATCAGGCGTGTGTTCTCCGGTCGCAGGACGCCCTGGAGAAATGGCCCGGCCTGTCCAGAAGCATCACGGCGGCCACCGCCATCCACAGTGCTGACGAACTGCACCGGGGAACGGTGCTGCTCCTCGGCAGCGCGCTGGGGCAGATCGGGGCCGGCAGCCCCGCGGGACGGCGCAATGCCGAACGGTTCACCAGCACCCTGATGACCAAGGTCGGCCAGTGGGCCGGGACCGAGGCCGTGGAACGTTCCGACCTGCCGATGGTCCGCCAGGCCGTGACCGTCGCCTTCGAGGGCCGTGACCCGGTGGCCTGGCGGGACCGGGCCACCGGTCCCCGACAGCGAACGACGCGCGATGACCTGCGCACTCGCATTGACCGCGGACTTCGTGGACCTGATCGACGGACCCGGATCATGCGAACGCACCCTCCTGGCATCATTCGGGCGCACTCTCGACTGATCTGATGCCGACCGGGAGAAGCGGCCCGGTTTCGCGGAGCGGCTGCCTCGTCTGGGCAGCGGGTACCTCAGAGCAGTTCGGGCCGGTGGGCTTTCCGGGGAACCGGTCCGGCAACCCCGAGCGCGGCCATCGGACATGAGGCGATGAGGGACTTCGAGGGCGTGGTGGCCGAGTTCCGTGCGACCGCCGCGCGATTGGCCCGGCAGGCTGACGCGCCGACTGATCCCCGCAAGGCCCTGTGCCTCAGTGAGACCGGCCGTGTACCGCCGGGCATCGCCGCCGACGCCCCGGCCCCCCGCCCACTTCCTGTGTCTTTACCGAGCCTGCCCGCAGGTTCGCCGCCCGTCGACCGCACCTGGACCACGACTGACAGGAGCCATGCTGTGCCAGACGCCGGAACGAGTATCCATGCATGGCGTATCGACAACCGGGACTATCAGCGTCAGACGGAACGGCGCGGACGCCGGTTCGCCTACACGAGCCTCGATCCCGCGCGTACGGCGCTGGTCGTGATCGACATGGTGCCGTTCTTCCTCGACGCCAACCCCTACGCCCGCGGCATCGTCCCGAACATCCAGCACCTCGCCGACCGCATGCGGAGCGCCGGCGGAACGGTCGCCTGGGTCCTGCCCGCGCGCACCGAACGCACCGAGGTCGGGGACGAATTCCACGGCCCCGAAGCGGCCGAGATGTTCCGCAACGCCGGCGGTACCGGACCGCTGCCGGACCGGCTCTGGCACGGTCTCACCCCCGGCACCGACGACCTCCTGGTGAAGAAGTCCGCACCCAGCGCCTTCTTCCCCGGCCGCTGCCCACTGCCCGAACTGCTCCGGGAACGCGAGGTGAACACGGTTCTGATCACCGGCACCGTCACCAACGTGTGCTGCGAGTCATCGGCCCGCGACGCCTGGACCCTCGGCTACCGGGTCATCATGGTCGCCGACGCCAACGCGACCGGCCGCGACCAGGACCACAACGCCACACTGCGCACGGTCTACCGGTCCTTCGGAGACGTCCGGTCAACCGCGGATGTCCATGCGCTGATCGGCGGCGGCTGACCGCCCTCGCCGCCCGCGTCCCGCTCGGTGTGGTGGGCAGGCCTCTGGGCCGGGTCCGTAACCCGGGACTCGTGCAGTGCAAGGAGTTCGTGGAGGTCGTTGGCGACCATGACCTGCGCGAGACGGCCGGCGACGGTCACGACCCGGGTCCAGCCCTCCGCGCGCAGGTACTCCACGTCGGTGTCGTTCGGGGCCTCCCCCTCGACGGCGGCGAGAGCGGCATCGAGCTGCCTCATGAGTACAACCTCTTCCTCGGTGCGCAGCCCGATGCCGAGGTACCGCTCGGGGTGCTGTGCATCACCGAAGTCGTCGAACAGGGTGTGGCAGACCTGGTCCAGGTTCTCGAACGTGGCCGGGTCGAGCCAGACATCACGTTGCCACGGCGGATTGGCCAGTGCCAGCACCGCCGGCACCAGATGGATTCGAGCACGCGCGGTGAGCAACTGGTCGTCCACCCGGCGGAGTTTATCCACAGAGCGGACGACCAGTGCAGTCGGACGTCTTCCCAGGCTCCTGTCACGGTTCCACCGAGGGGGCGGGCGACGCGGTCCCGGGCCAGGAGCAGGGCGACCAGCTACTCCAGTTCCACAGGAGCGTCCGGACACAGAGTGCGCAGTCGGGGCAGGTGGCTCTTTGATGTGCTGGTATCAGGTGCCAGGATGTGCCAGTGAAGCGGTGCGGTGTGTCGGACAAAGCCTCGGGTGCCATGAAGGCCAGGGTGCCGATCAGGACGCCGGTGGTGGTGATGTCGTGCCGCCCGTCACCGCTCTTGGTGATGCCGAAGTCCACGACGGTGGCCTCACCGTTGTCCCGGACCATGATGTTGGACGGCTTGATGTCCTACGAACCGCTCGACCTTGCTCCGCAGGTCTGACGAGAGGTCGGAGAGGCTGCCGACGATGAAAGTCAGTTGCCTCGCAAGCTCCGGATAAGCACTCCAGACAGCCGAGTTCCTGGTCAGGACCGCCCGCAGCAGGTCGCCCTCGTACATGTGGCCTTCGGCCAGCGGGTTGTCACGAAGGACCTCCACCGCGAGCGGAAGAAGCACCGGCAGCCCAATGTCCTGCCCGATCAGCAGGCGCAGGTCCTCAACAGTCAGAGTCCCGACCGGCCGACTCCGCAGAGCAGCCGCCGTCGCGATGAGACGGGTGGCGTCAGGCGCGGGCGCCTGCCAACGATCACGCTCAAGCTCCTCAAGGGACCGCCGACGGTCGATAGATACAGTCACCAGACGATTCTCTCGTGAATGCGTGTGGTCGGGCAGCCGGAGACCATTGCTGATCTCCGGCTGCCCGACCACAACGCGAGATCTCCAACACGGCCTTGATGCGGGAGTAGACGTCGCCGTCGGGTGAGCGCAGCTCCTCCGGTCGTCGGCCAGCCGGTGCAGGGCCCAGCCGGGGATGGCCCGCAGATCGGCGAAGCCGCGGGGGAAGCGCCGCAGCCCGGCTGTGATCACGCTCTCCACCTGGATTTCTTTGGGCCTGCCGCCGGACCTTCGCTCCCAAGACGAGCGACTGGACGTCCACCGACGCGACCGCCTCGCTGGCCTCTTTCACGAATACCAACATGCCGCGTGACCAAAACGGATGTGGTTCACGGTACCTACAGGGTTGTGCGACCGCTGATGACGATGGCCCCCAGGGCTCTTGAGTTCTAGTGGTCGTCGCAACACCCCAGTTCAACGACTGGCAGCGGTCGGCGTCACGCCCGCTCCATCGCCCGTCGCGTGTACCGGCTCGCGGTCATCTGTCAGCTTACGCTGGCCGGTTCTCCGTTCTCGGTTCTTACGGAGTCACGCGGAGGCATTCTCTGTCTTGCTGACGGAGCAGGTGGTTTCGAGGATGTTCCCGGACCCGTATTCTCCCAGGCAGACCTTGTAGCGAATCCACCCGTTTTCGGGGAGGTTCAGGTTGTGGTCGACCTTTCCGTCGCCGTCTGAGCCTGAGTGGTTCCACTTTTCCAGCGGCAGCCCGTCGGACCGTGATCCGGTGACAACGACGGAGTGGCCGTCGGCCTTGTTGTCCCAGATCAGCATGTGGTCCCCGGCCTTGACGAAGGACGCTGACCCGGCACACGTGGTGTAGTTGTTGCTGGTGCACAGGTCGCCGACGTGCTGGGCTGCGGCCTGTGCGATGGCTGGGGGGACACCGACCGCGACCGCGGCGGTGAGCGAGGAAACCGCTAAGGCCCATTTACTGGCGTTCATCTGGTTCGACCCTCCTGCGAAGTTGTCCAAGGGGGCGGGCCGGCATGCGGTGCGCCTCCGCTCCCTTCTTCGTAGATGAACTCTAGGGCCGTGTATTTGCGGGATACAGTCATGCGGCGGACATTGGCGGATAACTGAGGACCGCTTGACACTTGACCATGCCTGGCATGACCTCGTCATGCTGCCCATTAGAGGGGGCTGTTCATACCCATACTGGTGGCCACGGGGCTCCTCGCGAATGGCCGAGAATTCCGCCGTTCGCCCGTTGGCTCTGCCGGTAGAACCCTTACGAACCCATGGAAGTTCAACGACCGGCCATGCCCTGCGTCACGCTCGCTCCGCCCCGGGCCGCGCGAGCGGGGGCGCTGCGCCGCTCCGTGGGCGCCGTGAGGACGGTGCGGGTCCCTGTGGATCCCGCACTGTCCACTGTCGGTAGGCCCGCATCGCGCCTGTCAGGCGATGTCGTCTTCGCGGCACATATGGGTATGTATTAAGCAAGTGCCATTGAAATAGAGGCAGTTGGCATATTCGTGATGTACCGGCACTTTTTCATGCATCGCCCGGGTGGGTGGTGCGAGGGAGGGAGAGCAGCATGGGCAGGCGCATGGAGTACGACGGGGACCATGCGGCCGGGCGGCTGGGGGTGCCGCAGTACGCGTTCCGGTGGGCGGTGCGCACCGGGGCCGTGCCGGCCCCGGACGCAGGCCCGGAGACATGGTCACGGGCCGCGGTGGAGGCGATGGACGCGGAGGCGATCCGCACCGCGATGGGAGGCGGGCCGCTGAGCGGCCGGCAGGCTGCCGACCGGCTGGCCGAGGCCCTGGGCACACCGGCCCCGTCCGGCGCGACGACCCTGGTGGAGCTGGAGAAGGCCGGGCTGCTGTTCAGCCTGTCCGCCGACCCGGAGCAGCTGCTGTTCCACCCCGGGCAGATCGCCACCCTGGCAGCCCGCCCCGACCCGGCCCGGCTGCTGGCCGGGGCGGCGCTGCTCGGCCCGGACCAGGCCGCCGCGCGCCTCGGTGTCCGCCGCACCGACTGGGACCACCTGAACCGGCTCGACTGGATCACCCCCGACCAGGAGGTACGGGTGAAGTTCGGCGCGGCCCAGGGCGGCACGCACCGGATCCCGCTCTACCGCACCGACCGCATCGACCGGGTACCGGCAGACCACCCGGAAGCGGACTGGGACGCGCTGCGCGCGCTCCGCAAAGGACAGCGCTCACCCCTCGCCAAGCTCACCAGCGGAGCGGAAAATAGAAGGGGAAGCGCTCGGCCACATGGAGTTCCCGAGTACCCCGGACGACGCCACGTGATGCCAGCTGCGCCGACAGCATGAGACCCCGGGAGCCAACGCCCGGGGTCTCTGTGTGACATGACGTGACGTCTGTCCTGCCGGTTCAACGACCGGCCAAGGCTGGTGTCACGCCCTACGTCTGAACAGCGGGCGTGACTGGAGAACGTGTCGCTGTGTGCTCCGGGCCCGCCGGCGCTGTTTGCGCGGGCGGGCTCAGTGTGTGGGCGGCGGTGTCGGGCTCAGCAGCCCTTGACCTTGTTGACCTTGGACGGGTAGGGCCACGTGTAGTGCCCCCTGTAGCCCTTACCGATCTTGGTGCACTTGAAGTCCGGGCCGTAGTCGAGGATCACCCTCACGCGCTTGGCGCTCTTGCACTTGTTGGTGATGTACAGGTGGTCCGTGGCGCCCGAGAAGTCGGTCTTGAACTTGACGCACTTGGGAACGTTGACGCGGTCGACGATCTGCATGATGTGCGGCCCGGCGGCCTGGGACCGGTGAGCAGTGGTGCTTTCGGCGGTCGTGGCGGGGGACGCGGAGGCGGCCGATGCCGGGCCGATCAGCGATCCCAGCCCCAGGCCGGCGACTGCTGCGATCAGGCCAAGTGTGCGCTTCATGCTGTTCTTCCTCGCTTCTCCCGTAGTCGGAACACGCTGTGCTGTCGGTGCCATGCGATTCATCTGTTCTCCCACGAAGGTGGCTGCTGTTCTGTCTGCCGGCCACGTGGCTGTGCTCTCGATCAGCAGCGCGGGTGGCTGACGTGGCTGGCGGAGGCGGGACAGTGATGCGGCAGTGCTGCCTGATGCCCCGCGGGCCGGGTTACGCGAGGGGCTCGACCGATGCAGCACTGGGGATACGGGAGCCGAACCAGTCGTGCACCCGGTCGACGGATCGGCACGCGAGAGCAGTCCGGCGGTGGCCCTGTTTACGTGTACTGACGGGAGTGGCCCATTGCGGGCGGCTCCCGGCAGCGCCAGGTGCTGGTGCTTGTTCAGGTCAGCACTTGTTGTCCGGGTGTACGGAGCCGCCGTCGTCCAGGCGGGCGTTGTAGACCCAGCCCTGGAAGGTGGTGTTGTCGACCCGGACGTGGGTCCACTTGTTGCCGGCGGAGTTCTTCACCCAGCAGTGGTAGTTCAGCACCACCGCGGTGCCGACCGTGTAGGTGACGCCGCAGTCCTCGCTGGGACCGGAACGGAGCAGGGCACTGTCCCCCTTGGCGGTGCCCGTCCCGGGGGACTTGTTCGACCAGCCGACACCGCCGGGGCAGGCACTGGATCCGGTGGGCACGGCGGTGGCCGCAGGTGCTGTCGCGGTGAGGACTGCGCCCGCCATGAGGAGCGATGCGGCGGCCGCGGTGGCCCACTTCCTGGTCCGGACGGGCGAATTCAGTGTGCGTGTGCTCATCATGTTTCTCCTTGTTCCAGAGGCAGCCGGGCGGCTGCTCGGTCGAGTCGTTCCTGGGCGAGTCCTGCTCCTTCTTGGCCTGGGCTCCTTCCAATCGGGATGCGGTCCCCTGTGACGCACCCTGCGGGTGGCGGCTGGCCGTGATGGTTCGCCGGGTTCGGGTTTGTGGTTCGCGGGCCGGCCGACCGGGTGTTGCGGGGCGGTGGTGTGCGGTCCGACGAGTTCGATTTCACCGGGCGGGGAGTTGATTGGCAGCCCGTCTGAGCTGCACTGATCAATCATTTTTGGGGGATGGCTCGTTTGGCACCTGCCCCGTTGCGGCCCTGTGGCCCGTTTCCCTACGGTGGCCGTTCGCACAGGGCCGGCCGGTGTGGGAGCGGGGAAAATACGTGGGGCGTCCGGAGAACCCGATCGATCCGCAGGACGGGCCGATTGCGCGGTTCGCTCACGAGCTGCGCAAACTGCGGGACGAGGCCGGCGCACCCGCCTACCGGGCCATGGCACGGCGGGCCGGCTACTCCGGGGCGACACTCTCGCAGGCCGCCGGGGGCGAGCGTCTACCGACCCTGCCGGTCCTCCTGGCCTACGTCACCGTGTGCCGCGGCGACACCGCGGACTGGCAGCACCGGTGGGAGCGGGCGAACGCGGAACTCCTGCGCCTGCCCCGCCCGGCGGACCAGGACACCGAACCCCCCTACCGGGGGCTCGCACGCTTCGAGCCGGGTGACGCGGACCTGTTCTTCGGCCGCGACCACCTCATCGACGACCTGCTCGAACTGGCCCGCAACCGCCGTGTCACCGCCCTTGTCGGAGCGTCGGGCAGCGGCAAGTCCTCCCTCCTGCGCGCCGGCCTGGTACCCCACCTCCGCCACACCGACCAACCCGCCCCACGGCCCGCAGCACTGCGCATCATCACCCCCGGCGCCCACCCACTGCGCACCCACGAACAACGCCTGACCCCCGTAGCCACGACGGGTGGGAACGAGGGGGCGGCGACGTGGCTGATCGTCGATCAGTTCGAGGAAATCTTCACCCTGTGCCGGGATCCGGCCGAACGCACCGCGTTCATCGACCGGCTCCTGACCGCCAACGATCCCGACAGCCGGCTGCGCGTCCTGATCGCGATCCGGGCCGACTTCTACAACCGGTGCCTCGAACACCACAACCTGACCACCGTGCTGCGCGACGCCACCATGCCCGTCGGGCCGATGAACGCGGACGAACTGCGGGAAGCGATCGTCAAGCCCGCCACCGCCCGCGGACTGATCGTCGAACGCGGCCTGACCGCCCGCATCCTCCAGGACATCGACGGCGAACCCGGTGCCCTGCCCCTGATGTCCCACGCCCTCCTGGAAACCTGGCGCCGCCGCAGAGGCAAAGCCCTCACCGAAGCCGCCTACGACGCCGCCGACGGACTCCACGGCGCCATCACCCACACCGCCGAAACCGCCTACACCACCCTCACACCCGCCCAGACCCTCCTCGCCCGCCGTATTCTGCTCCGCCTCATCACTCCCGGCGAAGGGACCCAGGACACCCGGCGCCCCGTCGACCGCACCGAGCTCGACACCGCGGACCCCACCGACACCAACGCCGTACTCGAACGCCTCACCTCCGCCCGCCTCCTCACCGTCGACGGCCCCACCATCGACCTCGCCCACGAAGCCCTCATCACCGCCTGGCCCAGACTCCGCCGATGGATCGACGAAGACCGCGAACGCCTGCGCATCCACCGCCAGCTCACCGAAGCCACCCACATCTGGAACAACCTCGACCACGACCCCGGAGCCCTCTACCGCGGCACCCGACTCGCCACCGCCGAAGAAACCTTCACAACACCCCAGGCACGATCCGACCTCACCCTCCCGGAACAGGAATTCCTCACCACCAGCACCACCACCCGCCACCACGAAGAACACAACGCCACCCGCACCACACGACGCCTGCGCCGGCTCACCACCACCCTGGCCGTCCTCCTCGCCCTCGCCCTCACCGCAGGAACCATCGCCTGGGACCAGTACCGCACCAGCGACAAGGAACGCCGCAGAACGTCAACCGCACAGCGCGTGGCGCAGTCCCGGGAGCTCGCCGCGCAGTCGGCAGCGCTGCTCGGCACGGACTCCGACCTCGCCTCACTGCTGGCCATCCAGGCATACAAGAGCCACCGGACCCCTCAGGCGCTGGAGAGTCTCCAGGCGGCGGCTGCCGCTCCTCTGCTTCAGAGACTCACCGGGCACAACAACTGGGTGCACGCGGTGGCTTTCAGCCCCGACGGCCGCACCCTGACCACCGTCGGCGACAACGAAGCCCTGCTGTGGAACGTGACTACGGGCCGTCTCAGCAAGCCCGTTCCCGATTTCAGTAAAGGTGTGTCCGCCCCCATGTCTATCAGTCCAGACGGGCAGACTCTGGCCACAATCCCCTTTTCGGACGGCCAAGAGGTGAGGCTGTGGGATGCGGCTGCCGGCCGCCTCCGCACGTTTGTTGGCGAGCGGGCCCGCAGAACGTTCGCACTGCAATTCAGTCCCGATGGGCGTACCCTCGCCACCGCGAGCACCCACGGGATGGTTCTGTGGAATACAAAGACCGCCAGAGCTCTTACCACCATTCGTCTGCAGAGTGAGGACTACATGGCAGTGATGGCGTTCAGCCCTGACGGACGTACCCTGGCCGCCATCAGAGGTTCCGACCACAAGATCCTGTTGTGGAACGCGGCTACGGGCCACCTCCGCAAGGCCTTTCCCGGAGTTGCCGGAATGGTCGGCTCCATGGTTTTCAGCCCCGATGGACAGACACTGGCCACCGCGTTCGGCACCAATAACACTCCGGTGCGACTGTGGGACACCTCCACAGGCCGCCTCCGCAGAAGCCTCGACAAGCAGGCCAACGAGACAACGTCGTTGGCCTTCAGCCCAGACGGGCACACTCTGGCGACCGGCGGAGCTGATCACACGGTACGGCTGTGGGACACAGCCACCGGCAGCTCCGTCGCCTCGCTGCCAGGGCATACCGACATAGTGTCGTCAGTCGTGTTCAGCCCCGACGGGCATACCCTCGCCACCGGCTCCTGGGACCAGACGGTCCGGCTGTGGGACATGACAGCCACCCGAACCCGAGCAGTCCTTGCCGGGGAGGCGGTATCAGATGTGACATTCAGTCCGGATGGGCGCTCCCTGGCAACCGCCAGCAGCTTTCCCACCCAGTTGGACAGGTGGGACATAGCTAGCCGGAAGCCCCGCCTCCGGGTCTCCATACCGTTCAAAACGCCGGGCACGGTGGTCTTCGGCCCAGACAGACGGACCGTGCTCGACGTCGGCTTCCCTGACGGGGGGGTGGCGTTGTGGGACGCGGACACCGGCCACCCCCGCCTGTCCATCGACACCAAGGACGTGAAGGGAGTAGAACTCAGCCCGGACGGACGCACTCTGGGTATCCACCACAGCGAAATGCTGGAAATCTGGGACCTGGCCGCCCATCGCCCCCGCAAAAAAATTCCCGAAGCCTTGACCGATTACGTCAGCTCGTTCGCGTTCAGTCCGGATGGGCACACCCTCGCCACCGAAAGAGACGACGGAAAAGTCCGGCTGTGGGATATGGCCACCGGCCGTCTCCGCAGAACCCTGACCGGGCATACCGACGGCGTTGGACTTCTCGCCTTCAGTCCGGACGGACGCACCCTGGCCACTGCCGGCGAAGACCGCGTTGTCCGGCTCTGGGACACGGCTACCGGCCGTCTCCGCAAGAGACTGCCCGGATACATCAACCCTCGACACTTCCTGGAATTCAGTCCGGACAACCGCACCCTGGCCACCGCAGGTATCGACGACCGCACCGTACGCCTGTGGGACACAAAAACCGACACGGTAGTAGCCACACTCTCCGGACACACCGGCATGACAACCGTCGTCGACTTCAGCCCCGACGGCCGCACCCTGGCCACCAGCAGCAATGACCGGACCGTAAGACTCTGGGACGTAGCCCTGCCCACCCCTACCGCGGCGATCAGCAAGATCTGCCACGCGGTTGGGCGCGAACTCACCAAGCAGGAAATAGCCGCCTACCTACCAGACCACCCCACCGGACGAACGTGCACGGTCTGAGCTGGCGGTCCTATGGGTGGTTTCATGTGCTCTGGACGAGGCGCCGCCTCTACCTCCACCACCTCGCCCTGGGAGAGGAGGAAACAGCAGGGCATGGGTGCGGCGGGCGGCCCAGGAGCAGGCGGCGAAGAAGGCGGCCGGGCATCGAGACGTCGCAGCGACTCGGCCGACATCGTTGGACCATCGAACGGACCATGGCCTGGCTCGCCGGCTGCCGACGACTCCACCGCCGCTACGAACGCAAAGCCGAGCACTTCCTCGCCTTCGCCGGCATCGCATGCACCCTCATCTGCTACCGCAGACTCGCTTCCTGATACACAGGCATGGCACCGGACGAGATGATTCGCGTTACGAACCCTCGACCGGCAGCCCTGCCACAAACACTGCAAGATCGGACGCTTGGGGCGGCGCCTGCCCATGCAGAAACCGCTGGTAGTGGTCAGCGACGAGACGGCGCAGGTCTGCCTCGGCCGGTTCATCACCCGTGAGCGCAAGGGCGACCTGATGTGGCTCACCCGTCATGCGCAACGGTCTGGCCAGAGCATCGAACCCGCAGACGTACTCATCGGGCATCTCCCACCATGCCTCGGCGAAGGCTCGGTCTCGGAGGACATACATGTAGTGATCGTCATCGAAGAGGATCACAGGGCCGATCGGCATAGTCACTCGTGGGGTATTACGCACCCTGCAGGTCAGATGCATGCCTCAGCAACCTGAGCTCCAGGTCAGTACTGCCAAATGAGATGACGTCTTAGACCGTGTTTTATGTGGGCTCGGCTCGTTGGGTCGTTCATGGGGCGGGGTACGTGGAGTTGGATTGTTCCGGATGGGCTGTGGGAGATCGCGGAGCCGCTGATCCCGCCGTCGAAGGTGCGACCGCAGGGCGGCGGGACCCAGGACACGCCTGATGAGACGCTGTTCGCCGCGATCATCTATGTCCTGGTCAGCGGCTGTGCCTGGCGGGCCTTGCCGCCCTGCTTTGGGATATCGAAGTCGACGGCCCACCGCAGGTTCCTGATCTGGTCGAGAGCCGGTGTCTGGGGCCGGCTGCACGAGGAGATCCTGCACCGCCTGGACGACGCCGGCCTGCTCGACCTGTCCCGGGCCGTGCTCGATTCCGCGCACGTGAGGGCTAAAAAAGGGGCGAACTCACAGGTCCGAGCCCCGTGGACCGGGGCAAGCCGGGTTCCAAGATGCACGTCCTGTCGGACGCGAACGGACTGCCCCTCCTCGTCGGCGTCTCCGCGGCGAACACTCACGACAGCCTCGCGCTGAAGCCCATGATCGCGGGTCACCAAACGAGACACGACCCTCACCGAGGCCGCTACTTCAAGCCCCAGCGTCTCCACGCGGACAAGGCGTACGACGTCCCTCACCTGCGTAAATGGCTATGGGGCAAGCACATCGGCGTCCGCATCGCCCGTAAGGGAGTCGAGTCCAGCGAACGGTTAGGGCGCCGACGTTGGGTCATCGAACGCACCATGTCGTGGCTGACCGGCTACCGCCGCCTCAACCACCGATACGAACGCCACCCCCGTAACTACCTGGCCTTCCTCGGACTCGCCGCCACACTCTGCTGCTACAAACGACTCGCCCGTCTCACCACATAGGACACGGTCTTAACGTGTGCGACTTCGTGTCGCACCTTGATCTTGTTGATGCACCGCTCGACCGTGTTCCGCTGTTTGTACGCTTCGCGCGCGAACGCCGGAGGGCGCCCACCGCGGCTGCCAAGCCGCTTGCGATTCGCTGCCTGGTCACCGGGTTGGGGAATCACCGCCCGGATCCCGCGATGTCGCAGGTAGGTGCGGATCGCGCGAGACGAATACGCTTTGTCCGCGAGGACCGCGGTGGGCGTCGTTCAGGGTCTGCCGACCGGCCGAGGCACCCGGATCCCCGTCATCACGTCCGGGAATGCCGGGGCGTCACCTGCCTGGCCGGGGGTAATTACGAAGGCCAGCGGGCGGCAGCGGCTGTCGGCCGCCAGGTGGATCTTCGTTGTCAGCCCACCACGAGACCGCCCCAGTGCATGATGGTCCGGTTCCTCGACCAGGGCCCCTTTCTACGGGCTCCGGCCGCGTGCTGGTGAGCACGAACGACCGTGGAGTCCACCGCGACGGCCCAGTCCAGATCGCCCTCGGCATCAGCCTGGGCGAGGAGGTTCGTGAAGACCCTTCTCCAGGTGCCGTCAGCTGCCCACTTCCGCAGCCTGTTGTGGACGCCCTTCCACGAACCGAAGTGCTCGGGTAGGTCCACCCACGGAATCCCGGTGCGGTACTTGAACGCGATCGCGTCGATCACCTGCCGGTGATCCCGCCACCGCCGCCCCGCCTCGGCGTCCGATCCGGCAGCAACGGCTCGATCCGCGCCCACTGCGCATCACTCAACGACATGCCCCAACGAACGACTCGCATCTGCCGAGGCAACGGCCGCCCGCCGTACCGGTCAGATGGGCCGCAGTACCTGATCAGGCTCTGCGGAAGCAGCCCCGACGTACTCTGCGAAGTCCACGTTGCCGAGCGCCAGGTCCACCTGGACGCCGTGCACCGCGGCGGGCAGGGCTCGAAACTCCCTGGGATCCGGCGACTCGATGAGTTCCTGGTAATAGACGGGGTCAAGGCCACTCACGTCCTCCCGGACGGTCGACAAAGCCAGCAACGCCCGCGCCGGCGACTTCATCGTGTCGCGGTCAGCGAGGAAGACGACCATCAGGTCCTCATCCACCACGGCAGCAAGAACCTCATCGGCCGTTGCTCCTGACCAAGCAGGCGCATCGACCAGCTGCACTGCTGCGGCAAACTCACCGCCCGGCCCCCACGGCCGGTGCAACTCCCCAACCACCGCGTTCCACGAATCGTCGTCGCTGAAGTCGGTCCTGATGACGAGAACGTCGAACAAGTCGCGTCCGATCTCAGGCAGCACTCGCTCAAGGTTCTCCGGCAACGTCATGCCCAGGACTCTCCCACCCCGCACTGACAACCAGCTCCTGCGTGAGTGATCCGGAGGAAACGGCCTAGCCCACCGCTCCCTCGACAGGAAGGCACATCATGGCCGAGGACAGTCGATGGTCGCGGAGGCGATCCGCACCGCGATGGGAGACGGGCCGCTGGACGGCTGGCAGGCTGCCGACCGGCTGGCCGAGGCCCTGGGCACACCGGCCCCACCCGGCGGCCCCGCCACGGTGAGCGTGGCCGTCCTGGTGGAGCTGGTGACGGCCGGGCTGCTCGTCAACCTGTCATGACCGGGACTTCCCACCACAACGGCGGCATGCGCCCGATCAGCGCCACGTTCCGCATGACCGAACCCACCGACGAGCAAGCGATGGAGTGGATGACCGCGACCATGCGCCACGCACTGCGCTGGGGCAGCTCGCGTCCCACCCCGGCTTGACGACTGCCACACCCACCCGGACAGCGCAGCGGCCCACCGCACCTCGTGCAGCATCACGCTCGGGGTGCAACAGAGTCCGCGTTGCGCCCCAGACCAGTCAGAGCATCGGCCAACGCGCGGCCACAGCACGAGACCCCGGGCGAATACCCGGGGTCTCTGTGTGACATGACGTGACGTCTGTCCAGCCGGTTCAACGACCTGCCACGGCTGGTGTCACGCCCACTCCACCCCGAGCCCGGCGAATCATCGGGAACGACGGCCACGGTCGGCGCGGCTCGGCCTGCTACTTCGGCCACCGCAGCGGCGCCGGCACACGACAGCAGTTCGAACTTCCCGAGGTCTTCCCGTACCTGTCGGAGAGCAC
The DNA here is from genome assembly GCF_026341775.1 of Streptomyces sp. NBC_00654. Classification (NCBI taxonomy): domain Bacteria; kingdom Bacillati; phylum Actinomycetota; class Actinomycetes; order Kitasatosporales; family Streptomycetaceae; genus Streptomyces; species Streptomyces sp. NBC_00654. The sequence goes on from NZ_JAPEOB010000001.1 coordinate 4,666,935, forward strand.
CACGCGTTCGATTCTCACCAGTACGCCCGGAGCTGCCCGGCCGTTCCGGGAGCGCACCGCCGAGCTGCTGGCCGTCCCGCCGTTCCCGGACGATCTTGCACGGCGCAGCGTGGGGGCGGACCTGCCTCCCGTGGGTCCCGGCACACCGGTGTACGAACTGTGGCTCACCGCCTTCGCGAGCGGCTTGCTGCTCACCGGTGGCGGGCACGCCACACCCGAGGAGGTACGACAGCACGCCGCTACGCCGCCCGGGCGGGCGGCCGCGGCGTCGCTGGCCCCTGGCGGCCTCAGCCTGAGCGTTTCCATGCCGCGCCTGGCGGCCGCGGCGGGCCTGCTCACCGAAATCGTCCTGCATGGGCTGGCCCAGGGCGCGGACGCCGGCGTCGCCCGCCGGTGGCCCACGGCCACCGAACTGCTGTCCGCCCGGACAGCGCATCGCAGAGAGGCAACACCCGGATGACCGAAGGTCAGTTCAAGAATCCACGCACCCTTCCCCACGAGTCCGACCAGGAGCGGACCGCCCGGGTCAGCTTGACGGAGTTGATGCTCGGCTCGCCGATCCCCTCCGACTACCTCCTCGACAGCCTCAGCCTCTACATGCGCCGCCATCAGCTGGTCGACATGCTGTCGATGGACGCGCTCTACCGCATGAGCATGAAGGTGCCCGGTGTCGTCATGGAGTTCGGCGTCTTCCATGGCCGCCACCTGGCCACGTTCACCGCGCTGCGCAACATTTACGAGCCCTACAACTCGACCCGCCGGATCATCGGGTTCGATACCTTCACCGGATTCCCCGACCTCGCCGACCTGGACCGGGTCAGTCCAAGCGCCAGCCTCGGCCGGTTCGCCACACCGTCCGGGTACGCCGACCACCTGCGTGACGTCCTGGACGCCCACGAATCCCTGGACCCGCTCGCGCACATCCAGCGGACCATGGTCGTCGAGGGCGACGTGCGGGAGACCCTTCCCACGTATCTGAGCGAGAATCCGCAGACAGTCGTCGCGCTCGCCTACTTCGATCTCGACATCTACGAGCCGACCCGCGCGGCCCTCGACGCGATCAGGCCGTACCTGACGAACGGAAGCATCCTGGCGTTCGACGAGATCGCCCACCCGAAGTGGCCCGGCGAGACAGCCGCCCTTCGCGAGACCCTCGGCGACGAGGGGATGGAACTGCGCATGCTCGACATCCAGGGGCGCGAGGCGCCCATCGCGTACGTGCGGTGGAACAGGTGACAGTGAGCGGGCCATGGCCGGCCGGCGCTCAGATCATGTTGCGTCACGCGGTCGCGGACCGTACATGGGCGCTGGTCCCGGTCACCGTGGTACATAACACGGCAGAGGCGACGCTGCTGCGGATCAGCGCGGGATCTCTGTACCTGGCGCCGCACGATGACAACGGCCGGCTACTCCGGCTGGGGCCTGACCGGTGGACGCCGGTGCCACGGCTGTGGACCACCCACGACGTGCACTATCTCCTGCCCCGCGACCGGTGGTTCGCGCTCGGCCTGCTGCTTCGCCCGGGTACTCCGGAGCCGGTGGGTTGGTACCTCAACTTCCAGGACGCCCCCGTCTACCGGCCCTGGGGCATCGACACCCTCGATCTTGAGCTCGACATGGTCGCCCCGGCCGATCATCGGGACCGACTCCGGTGGAAGTTGAAGGACGCCCCACGGTTCCGGCACCTGGTCACCACCGGATTCCTCAGTAAGGAACAGATGCGGCAGACGGTCGCGGGGGTGCGGGAGCTGCGTGCCCCGGACTCGCTGCGGGACGAACGCGCCGAGCTGTTGCGGTCCGCGGGCCCGCACGGCCCGCCCGCCGACCTGGCCACGGCCGCCGCCTTCTGCGGCGCACTGCCACCCGATCTCACGGCGCGGGATCTTCCTGGCGCGGGCTGCGCCCCGGCCGACGTACGGTCGGCACAAGCCCGGCCCCGAGCCTTCTGGAAGCGAGTCACGAATGACTGAATGGCAGGAATTCCGCGGCGGCGTGAACATCGTGCGCCGCCACGGTGACGTCATCCACCGGCCTGCGTCCGCGGCGACACCGGCGATCCACCGGCTGCTGCGGCACATCCATGAGCAGGGTTTTCACGGCGTGCCGGAGCCACGGGGCTTCGACAGCGAGGGCAACGAGTTGCTCACCTTCCTTGACGGCGAGGTCCACGACGCGCTCACGCCGGAGCTGCGTACGCCCGAACTTCTTCACTCCGCGGCCACCCTGCTACGAGGCCTTCACGACGCGAGCGCCACCTTCCGGCCGCGTTCCGACGACCGCTGGCTGCTCCCGGTCCGGCATCCGGCCGAGGTCATGTGCCACGGTGACGCGGCGCAGTACAACTGCGTCGTGAAGGACGGAGTGGCGGTCGGTTTCATCGACTTCGACGCGGCACACCCCGGGCCCCGAGTCTGGGACGTCGCCTACTCCGTGTACCGGTTCGCGCCGTTGCAGGGGCCGGACAATCCGGAGAGCTTCGGCACACCGGAGGAGCAGGGGCGCCGGGTCGCCGCTTTCTGCCGGGCGTACGGGCCAGGCGTGGGCGCCGAGGTCGTGGATGTCGTCCCCGACCGGCTACAGGCCCTCATCGGCTTCATGCGCGACCAGGCCGCTCAGGGCAACGAGGCGTTCCAGCAGCACATCGAGGAGGGCCACACCGACCTGTACGAGGCGGACATTCGCTACGTGCGCGCCCAACGCGACACCTTGCGCGCCGCCTTCGAGGTGGGATAGCCGTGCCGCACGCGCTGCTGCTGGCCCCGTGGTTCCCGCCGTCCCCAGGGGGCGCGGAGAGGTACGCCCATCGCCTGTTCACGCATGCGCCGCAGAGCGGATGGACCGTCTCTGTGGCCACCGACGGTCATACCGGGTCGCTGCGCGAAACCGTGCCTGAGTACGAAGCGGGAGTACACCGATTGACCCGCTACACCGAGCAGCTCGCGGACAGTCGCCGCGTGGCCTGGCGCTCGATGCAGTTCGCGGTGCTCGACGATCTGCGGAACGTGCTGGATGATCTCGGCGCTGTCGATCTCGTTCACGCGAACAGCATCGAGACCGCGGTCCTCGGCCGGATCGTCGCAGACCACCATGGCGTCCCGCTGGTCGTCACCATTCATGAACACGCCCCGCAGAATGAGACGTTCGGCCGGGGCCGCCTCCAGCTCGTCTTCCGCAGGCTGGCCCCCGACGCGGTCGTCGCCCCCAGCTCGTTCTACTACGACCGGGCACGCGCGGAGGGTGTCCCGTCCGAGCGTATCCACCTCATACCCCACGGTGTCGAAGTGCCGGCGGTGGTTCCCGCCCGGCCGGCCGCCGGATACGGGCCTGCGTGGGGACTGCCCGAGGACACCTGGATCGCCCTGTGCGTGGGGCGCATCTACCGGCCCAAGGGAACACTGGAGCTGATCCGGGCTGCGGCGATCGCGCGACGCCATGTGCCGCGGCTGCGCGTGATGATCGTGGGTCCGGACGGTCCGTCCGCGTACGCGCGCGCGGCAAGGGACGAGGCGCGGCGCCTGGGCCTCGACGACGTCGTCCGTTTCGCCGGTCCCCGCCTGCCGGAGGAGATGCCCGGGGTGCTGTCGCAGGCCGACGCAATCGTCGCTCCCAGCCTGGCGGAGGGATTTGGCCTGGCGGTGGCCGAAGGCATGGGGCTCGGCAAACCGGTGGTCGCCACAGCCGTCGGCGGGCTGGCCGACCTCGTCACGCACGGCGTCAACGGAGAAGTGGTGACCGCGGGTGACCCTCAGTCGCTCGCTGAGGCTCTCGTCCGGCTGGCCACGGACCCGGAACGCTGCGCCCGGCTCGGTGCCGCGGCCCGGCGCTCGGTCCTCGAACACCACGATGTGGGAAAGATGGCCGCCGAGACGACCGCACTCTACGAACACCTGGTCACGACACGAAGCCCTGACCGCCTCGCAGCGCCGGAAGACAACACCGCGGGCGTCACCCGGTAACACTGCCCGAGGCCCATCTGCCGAGTGGAGAACCCACGCGCGGAGGCCAGGCAGGTTCTGTCGGAGTTCGCCGGGGCAGGGGGCATCGGGTCCGTTCTCGGCCGCAACATGCGGGCGAGGGCGTCGACACCCGAACCTGCGACTCCGTGTACTGGGCGGACGTCCGCGGCTCCATGCCCGACCTGCGCGTCCCGTTCACCTTCCGCGTGCCTGCCGTCGACGACCAGAAGGGGGAGGAAGAGGAGGCGACGGGTGGCCAGCCTCGCTCGCCGAGTTCCCACTGGGGCAATGGATCGCCGAGGCTCGGCGGTTCTACGCCCGCGGCAAGATGGACGGGGACCGTATCGCCCAGCTGGAGAAGTTGGGCATGATCTGGTCCCACTTCGACGTCGCGTGGGAGGAATGCCTGAACGCCGCGCGCGGATGGGCCGCCGAGGCGGGCCACCTCCTGGCACCGCTCGACGCCGCCTTCGGTGGTGAGCCCACAGAGTTGAGGATCCTGTGGGAAGGGGCCTGCGGGATCTGAGGTGACCCCTGTGGTGTGGACACACCTGACAATGGATCTTGCTGATCCTGGAAGGTGTAGATCTACGTGGCACGGCCCTCGAAGTACAGTGCGGAGTTCCGGTCCGACGCGATCGCGTTGTGGCGGGCTTCGGCCGGCAGGCGGACGTTCAAGGACGTCGCGGCTGATCTGAACGTCAACCCCGAAACGCTGCGGACCTGGGTGCGTGATGCCGACGGTCGTCCAGTCGCCGCAGGCGCGTCGCAGGACACCGAGGCCGAGTTGGCCCGGCTGCGCGCGGAGAACGCGCGGCTGGCCAAGGCGGAGAAGGAATGGCAGCTGGAACGCGAGATCCTGCGACGGGCAGCCGCCTATTTCGCCCGGGAGATGAAGTGAAGACCGCCGCTTGGGACTTCGTCTCCACCCACGCCGAGATGTTCGGCATCAAGCGGATATGCCGGGTACTGGAGGTCTCCCGCTCGGGCTACTACCGGTGGATCACCGGCGCCGAGGCGCGGGCGGGACGGCAGTTCGAGGAGGACGCCCTGGTCGAGGAGATCCGCGAAATCCATGCCGAACACCGCGGGAACTACGGCGCGCTTCGAGTCCATGCCGAACTGCGCGGCTTCGGCCACACGGTCAACCACAAGCGCGTGGCCAGGCTGATGCGCAAGCACGGCATCGTCGGCCGTCACCTGCGGAAGAAGAAGCGCACCACGATCCCGGACCGCCTCGCGCCGCCAGTGGCGGACCTGGTCCAGCGGGACTTCACCGCCAGTACGCTGGACGAGAAGTGGCGCGGCGACATCACATACGTGCAGGTCGGAGCCGCGTGGCTCTACCTCGCTTGCGTCATCGATATCCGGTCGCGCCGAGTGCTCGGCTGGTCGATGGCCCCGCACATGCGGGCCGAGCTCGTCATCGACGCACTCCAGGCCGCGGTCGCGACCCGCGGCGGCGACGTGGCCGGAGTGATCTTCCACGCGGACCGCGGATCGCAATACACCTCGGCCGCGTTCGCCCAGGTCTGCGACCTGCACGGCATCCGCAGAAGCATGGGCAGGGTCGGCTCCAGCTACGACAACGCCCTGGCCGAGAGCTTCTGGCAGGGACTGAAGCGAGAAACGATGCACAGGAGAGTGTTCGTGACGATGTCTCAGGCAAGGCTCGAGATATTCCGGTGGCTCACCTACTACAACGCCCGACGCCGACACAGCGCGCTCTCCTACCTCTCCCCGATGGAGTTCGAACAGCACCACCACAAGACAGCTAAACTCTCACTCGCAGCATGAACCCCTGTGTCCACACTCCGGGGGTCACCTCAGTCCGAGCCATACCCGACGCTTGCTGGCACCCCGCCCTGGACCAGAACGGAACTCTGCGTGACGGCGCCGAGGTCGCCGAGCTCACCGGCATGGTCGACCTGACCGGCTACCCGGCCGACACCCGCATCATCGTGCGCCGAGAGCGCCCGCACCCCGGAGCCCAGCTCTCCCTGTTCGATCAGGACGAGGGCCTGCGCCATCAGGTCTTCCTCACCGACACCCCGTCCTGCGGTGGCGGTCCCGCCCAGTTCCTGGAGGCCCGTCACCGCGGGCATGCCACCGTCGAGGACCACATCCGATGCGGCAAGACCACCGGCTTCGGCCGCTTCCCCTCCCGGGACTTCGCCATCAACGCCGTCTGGCTCGAACTCAGCCTCGCGGCGATCGACCTGCTGGCCTGGACCCGCGTCCTGCTGCTGAACGGCGAACTGGCCACTGCCGAACCGAAAAAGCTCCGCTACCGACTGCTGCACGTCGCCGCCCGCCTCACCCGCGGCGGCCGACGCCTCCGCCTGCGGATATCGGCGACCTGGCCCTGGAGAAACGAACTCGCCGACGCTTTCCATCGCCTTGCCGCACTGCCCCGACCAGCCGGCTGACCGACAACCCCTGCCCGCCCACGACCCGAAGGACCCTGGAGAACCCGACCACCGCGCCGGGCCTCCGCCATGCCTACACAGCCAAATCACCTCGCCCACCCGGCGGCTAACGATCAGCGACGACTCATCACCCCAACCGAAACGGCGAGGCTAGATGGGAGGTGCGTGACTGTTGCCAGACCTCATGACGCGTTGTCCGAACGGCAGGGCCAGTCAGGCAAGTTGCGCCCGTGCCAGTGGAGCCAGTTGATAGCGCTTTCGAGACATTCGCTGCTAAACCGGTGGTCAGCTGATCAATGGGGGCAGAGGATTCGTGCTGCTGCCGATCTTCCGTGAAGAACGCGAAGTGGAGCAGCTAAAGGGGAGGGAACACCATGCTTAAGAAGACTGCGGCTGTGGCCGTGTCGCTCGCCAGCATCTTGGCTCTCAGCGCTGGAACGGCTGCTGCCTTCGGCTCCAAGAGCACCACGCTATCCAACGGCGTGCTGACCATCACGGCGGACGACGGCTGCTCCGTCAGCGGAAACTGCACGCTGTACTACTCCGCGACCACGTACAAGAAGACTGGTGGCGGTACCGTTTCCATCGAGCTCGCAATGAACACATCGGATGCCCTCTACAAGGCTGCCGCTGTGAACATTTCGTCTGGACAGACCAAGACGCATAGCTGGGGCGGGAAGGCGAAGTCCCAGGTCTCGGACTGTGACATCACCGGTTACATGGTGGCGTCCACCGGCAGTTACTACACCCCTCCCGTCGACGTCTGCTAGTTCCGCTGATCCGGGGCTGGGCAATTCCATTGCCCGGCCCCGGGCCGTTCTTGAGGTCACGCTGTGATTGAAGCCTCCATCGGCGCCGTCCCCGGCCTGATTATCTCTTTCCTTGTTCTGGCTGCGATCACCGCGATCCCCGCAGCCCTCATCTGCAGGGCCCGCGGCAGACCGGCTCTCCTGCCGGCTCTGGCCGTGGTGGCGACCGCGGGAATCGTGACGGTCACCCTGCTTCCCAGCAGCGCCGGCATTTCGAGCGGGCAGTGCGACGCTGGCATGCCGCAGCACGTGCTCACCTCATCCAGCGCCCTGCTCAACATCGCCTTGTTCGTTCCGGCTACGGCTCTTGCCGCTATGGCCTCCCGGCGGCCGGTGACCATCGCCACGGCGTTCGTGGCGTTCAGCGCCTGCATCGAGTTCCTGCAGTCGGTGCTTCCTCTCGGCCGCGCCTGCAGTGTCACCGACATGACAGCCAACTCGATGGGCTCCCTGATCGGCACCGCCCTCGGCGTCCTCGGCATGAAGCTGGGCAAGCGGCCCATCCAGCGGCTCAAACGTGATGCGGTCTGGGGCGTCAGCATCGCCGCGGTTTCCGCGGCGATCCTCGCGGGGTCGTTCCAGACGCAGGTTCGGGCGGTCGACGCCGTGGCGATCGAGGACAGGAACAGAGCGTACGGCGACGGCCTCGACGGTTCGGATGAGTGGATCCTCGACGCGGCGGTCGGCGTTTTCGGCAAGGGGACGCAGGTCACGGAGACTTCCGCCGAGAAGAGTGGACAGCATTCCCTGATCACCGCCGTGACCAACCGGGGCCCCATCTCCGGGTGGTGGCCCGACCGGACGCTGGTCCAGGCATGGGCGACGGACAACCAGGGCGACGAAGGAAAACTCTCCGAGGCCCAAGCCGGGGAAGTCGCCCACTCCTATGCCCACAAATGGTTTCCCGACAGCGTCAAGGACAGCACGAAGAAGACTCGGCAGGTCGGTGAGGACCACGCACAGGCCGTCTATGCCGTGACCTACCGGCGCTACGTCCACGACGTGATGATGCCGATGCGCCTCGACATCACCGTCACCAAAACGGGCCGCATCATGGGCTTCACCTCCAAGCCCGTCAAGGACCCCGTACTGCCACCGACAGCAATCACCGAAAAAGACGCCATGAGACTCGTGGAAGAAGAAGTCGGCGCGAAGCCAACAAGCACGAAGCTACTCGCTCAGCAAGTAGGAGGGAAGTGGCGGCCGGTCTGGCTGGTCGGCGTGAACGGAGGCGACGCCTTCATCGACGCTGCCACGGGACAGAAGACTCAACCCGATAGGTGAGTCACCCTGCCAGATCCGGGTTCAGGGACGAGTACCGCCTCGGCTGATTCCTCACACGGATCCGTAACGCCGCACGTTCCTGCCCTGCTCCGCCGGTGCGCAGCGGTCACTCACCGCGGTGGCTGCACCCTGGGTGCTGGCCGGAGCGAGGTCGTTGGTGTCGGCGTGGACGCGTGCCCGGATGCCGGGCTGTCCGGGAGTCCGCTGCCCGGTGGGGACGCCGGATGTCGCCCACTGTTCCTGAAGGGCGGTCATCACCGTGTTCGGGGTGGTTTCGTCGGGTGCGGTGATGTCCAGGACGACGAGGCCGGGTTCGGATAGGTGCCGTTCGTGGATCGGGTGCATGTTGTCACCGACGCTCCTGTCTGCTGGGGCGGTTCGGGGGAGTGCGCGGTCCTGCCCGGACGGGGAAGGCGGAGGGCCTGTTGCCTGTCCTGTTCACATGAGTCACGCCCGTCTCGGGTTCCGGGAGTTCATCGCCGCTGTCGGCCGCCGGGTGACTCGGTGCGGAAGGGGGCGGGGGCGTGTCAGTGTCCTGCGTTACGGTCGTTGCGTCCCGCTCCGAGAGACGCGCGTTCCCGCCCGGCCTCCAAGAGGGGCCGGGCAGGAACGGGTTGCCCGCTCCCCGGTTGTTCTGGCACGGGAGCGGGCTCTTCCGGATGGAAGGCCGACACCAAGGTGTCCTGCTTCCATTGGCGGGGGTCGCCGGGGGGATTGCAAGGAAAACCCGGAACTTCACCCCTCGCGCTGACGGCATGCCGTACAGGTGCGCCGGAGCGGTCGTCCCCGCGCATCGGCTGACGCTCCATGAAGCCTAATGTTCCGTGATTCCTTGATCACGTGGCGTAGCCGTGCGGTGTCGGTCCATCCTGTCCTCACCTTCAACAGCGGCGTGGCACCCGCTCGTTGAAGCATCCCCTTTTCCGACGTGGTCTTCCGGATGGCTGCGGCACGACCGAAAGGAGTGTGATGGACACCAGGAGGACAGTGATCACGGCAATGCTGGTCACGGCGGTGGTGTTCGGCTGGAGCACGGTGATGGCGGTGACGGGCCATACGGCGGTGCTCGCCTCGCTGGCCCCCGTCCTGGGACTGACGGTCCAGCAGGTCGCCCGCGCGTTCCGCACGCCGGCCGCACCGGCCTCGGGACACCGCGCGGCCCCGGTGCCCGACACCAAGGACGGTGCCCTGTGACGAAACCCTCCGAGCGGGCATCAGCCTTCGGACCGGTACCCGCCCCCAGAGCGGCACCGGTCCGCCCCGGCCGCAAGCTCGGCCCGGTCGTCCGCGGTGTGAGCAGCTCGCACCGGGCCTGGCTGGAGCCGGTCCGCGACACGTACCTCGACAGCGGACAGACCCTCGCCGACCTCAGCTACCGGGTACTGCTCGCCAAGTCCAAACTCTCCGAACTGCTGCGCGGCGTCGGGCTCTATCCCCGGTGGGAAGTCGTCCACCGCCTCTCCGCCGAGCTGGACATGCCCAACTGGCCCCTGTACCGCTTGTGGAAACAGGCCGTTCTGGACGCGGGCAAGCCCCGGGAATGGATCGAACGGTCCACGGAGAATTCCGCCCCCGGCCCCGCAACCGACCGGTACCGGCCGCCCCTGGAACACGGCGCCCTGCGCGAGATGGTCGAGGACGACTACCGCTTCTACGCCCAGGTCTTCCTCTCCGATAAGTCCCGCGACGCCGCCGTGAAGGACACCTTCGCCATCCTCTGGCTCCACTGGAACACCGCCCTGTGCAGCCCGGACATCCGCTTCTTCGCCTGGTCCATCCTGCGCACCACCGTCATGGCCCGGGCCACCTACCGCGACGGCCGCCCCGAGCTGGAGACCGCCGTGTTCGACACCGTCGCACTGCGCAACCACACCTCCCCGGCCGACGGCGCGGCACAGCTGGCCGAAAGCCTGGAACTGTTCAAGGCGATCAGCCGGCTCCCCGCAGCACAGCTCGACGTCATGGTGCTGCTCCATCTGTGCGGCTTCACCGCCGAGAAGGCGTCCGGTCTTCTCGGTGTTCCGCTGGCCACTGTCCGGGCCGACGAGCGTCGGGCCGGACGGTATCTGGAGAGCGTCGTCAGTCTGCCGCCCGAGACCGAAGGACCCACCGCATGACACCGCTCGAAGAGATCCTGTCCCGGGCGCTGCTGGTACGGGAGCGTGCCGTGCCCCGCGACGTCGTTCCGAGCAGAGAGGCGCAGCGCCGCGCACCTCGTCCCGAAGCCGCGGGCCACGGAGTCGTCACGCCGTCGAACGCGGCGGCCGAGGACCTGCGCGCGCTGTGCGAGACACTCGTCGTCCACACCCCCGCCGAAGCCATGGCGGACTTCGTCACCGACCAGGTGCCCGAACCGCGCAGCGCGCTGGTTCTGGCCTGTGTCCTGCAGCTGACCGATACCGGTGACGGGGCCCGATTCTGGTGGCAGTACGCCGCCGGCGCCGGGCAGCCGGCGGCCGCGTACTGCCTCTACCTCCACCACCTTGCCCTGGGGGAGGAGGAAGCGGCCCGGTGGTGGCACGACCAGGCCGATGACGTTGAACCGCCCTCCGGCAACCGCACCCCCGCCCGTCCGGACCGGCTCGACACCGCGTCGACCACGACGATGCTGCGGATCCTTCGCCGTCTCGCCAAGAACACTGCCCGCCGTCCGCGCCCGGCCGTCGTCACCGAGCTCATGACGTACATGCCCACCGCGGTCGCGGTCGGATACCTCCGCGAGCCGGACATGGAACTGCCCCTGCCCGGACCCGGCTTCGCCACCACCGTCCGGGAACTCCTCGTCGCGGTCGCGGACCGCCCCGACACATCAGGCCAGTCCCCGGCCCGAACTGACGGAGCCTCCCTCAGGCGCCGCGACACCGACACCGTCCGTACGGCACGGACAGACCGCTCACCCCAGCTGGGAGAAACCGCGAAGCGCTGAACCCATTCGCGCGGTGCGAGATCCGGCCCGGTACCGCGCGGATGACCGGGCCCGCCAGCTCCGCCCCCGCAGGCAGCACGGCACACGCGGGGGCGAGCGGGACCGCTCCGGCTGGGCCAGCGGCACACCCCTGAACGGCCCCGGGCCGACTCGCCCACCGAACCGGTGCGGGGCACGCTGGGAGGCGTGACCAGCGCACCGATCGTCGTGCACCGGCCCTCCCGTGCGGGCGGTCGGAGAGTCACCGTGCACAGCCACGGCCTCGACGAGGTCCTCGGTACCGCCTACAGCGACCACGACCTGGTCGTGTTCCTCGAGGGCGCCGGCGTCGCCGAACCCGAGGCCATCCTGGACGACCCGCATTGGGTGGAGTGGCGCGGCGGCCCCGCCCACCAGTTCAGGGCCACTTGACGTCCGCGACACGAGGTCGGACAGGAAGGTCCTGCCCGATCCCGCAGGTCAGTCGATCAGGCTATGCAGCCCTACCGTGCAGCCCCCAGCAGCGATGACACCGGCGAGCACTGCCATGGGGGTGGGACGCGATCAAGTGATCACCACGGAACGTGACAACGACCCGTCAGCGGCGATGTCACACCCACTCACACCCGGCTTCGCGAGCCGTGTCGCACCGGTGTCCTTCTCCTCGTACATGGTGTGGATCTTTCGAATGGGGGTGAGACGCGAAAGGGGCACGGTGCGCGGAAGGGCAGCAGGGGACGGCCAGGGCGGGGATCCTGCTGTCTTCACCCCGACAAAAGAGGAGAAACAGCAGATGCTGACCAGAGTGCGTGCTGGCCTTGCCGGGCTCGTGGTTGCGGGAGCTTTGCTGGTGCCAGTGGGCGCCGCGCCCGATGCGGTCGCTGCTTCCTGTGCGCCCCACACCACTGGTGTATGCGGGGCTAACAACCCGCACCCGGCTGGGGCTACCGCGCTGTGCAAGGACGGCACCTACAGCTACAGCAAAAGCTTCCGCGGCACGTGCAGCCGTCACGAGGGCGTGCGGTACTGGTACCGGTAAACAGCTGACGATCGGCGTTCACGCCGTATGTGTTCCGTACCGAATCCACGTGGCAGGCCATCGGCTCGTCGGTCATGCTCATCGGCACCGTCGGCTTCATCGCCGGGCTGATCCGGGCTGAGTTGCTGATCCGCTTGCTGAACCGGCGAACCAGCAGTGACGTCCCCGAGTCCTGATGGCTCTGCGTCACGTGGTCCGCCCCAGCTGCGGCACGCTGTGAGCCGTCCCGTTCCGCTCGGCTCGTGCACGTCGTAGGGCAGCGGCCTCGGTGGCCGCAGCCTGACGACGGCGCTGGGCGCGGACCGCCTCGATCGGGGACGGCGCATCGTCCAGCACCGTCTCCGGAGCGGGGAACGCCTTGGCAGTGAGCGCGCGCATCGAACGGGTCTGCCGCTCAATGATCAGAGTGTCCACGAGCAAGGGGAAACGCCCGAAGGCTGTGGGCACTCGGTCCGTAAGCGGTTCGTGCGGGGCGGGGAGTGCCTGTCGGCGGCAAGGCCCGACTGAAGGCCGCGAAGCTGGGGCGTTCCCGGGGCGGGCTGACGTCCAAGATCCATCTTGCGGTCGAGCGTCGCTGCCGACCGCTGTCGATCACCTCACCCCCGGACAGCCCGCAGTTCATTCCGGTCCTGCGCAAGATCAGGGTGCGTGGTCCGGTCGGCCGGCCCCGCTCTCGGCCCGACGCTGTCGCCGGGGACAAGGCGTACTCCTCCCGAGCCAACCGCGCTCACCTGCGCAAACGGAAGATCAAGGCGGTGATCCCGGAGAAGGCCGACCAGGCGGCCAACCGCCAGAAAAAGGGATCGGCCGGAGGCTGCCCGGTCGGCCACGACGCCACGCTCTACAAAGACTGCAACACCGTGGAGCGCGCCATCAACAGGTTCAGGAGTGGCGGGGGCTGGCTACCCGTTACGACACGACACCCGAAAGCTACGAAGCCGGACTGCACCTACGCGGCGCAATCATCTGGCTCCGCAGCCTCCCGGCGACCCCATGATCCCGACTCAGAACAGGCCCTAGCAGGGAACGAAGCCGCCCGGGGCGGAACATCAAACCTGGTGCCGGAGTTCAGGGGTGGGGGTGGTCGGCAAGCCATTGTTGAAGTTCGCGGTGGCGGAACTGGTAGCCGGGCCCGCTGTAGCGAAGGAGACCGGCGGTGACGGTCCAGTCGAGGAAGATGCCGAGGCGGAAGGGCAGCTTGCCGCGTGAGCACAGCAGGAACACCCCGTACCTCCGCGCCGCGCCAGCGAACCCGCTCGCGAGCCCGACCACAAGTCCAACCATGCACGCGGCCGTGAATCCGGCTAGGAGTCCGGCCGTGAGTCCGGCTGGGAGTCCGGCCGTGCGTCCGATCAGGAGTCCGGCCGTGAGCCCGACTAGGAGTCCGGCCGTGAGTCCGGCCAGGGGCCCGACCAGAAGTCCGTAGACCATGTCGTCGCGGATAATTTCCCGAGGGTTGGCCACGGTGGTTGGCTCCCCTTTGAGCCCGCGCATGAATCCACCCGCGAGCCCGCCGACAAGCGCGAGCGCGAGCGCGAGCCAGAGCCCGAACCAGACCCCGAGCCAGACCCCGAGCCCGAGGTTGACCACAAGCCCAACCGTGAACCAGCCCCTGAACCAGGCCTTGAATCCGTCTGCGAACCCACCTGCCAGCCCGCCCATGAATCCGCCGATAAGACCGGTCTCGATGCTTAGCGCCATTACGGCCGCGTCCGTGATGGCGTCCGTGATGGCGTCCGCGATGCCGATGCTGTCTGGGATGCCGATGCTGTTCGTGATGACGTCCGTGATGGCAATCGTGAAGCCGACGGTGAACCAGGTCTTGAATCCGGCCCAGAACCTGGCTGTGAACCCGCCCTGGAGTGTTCCCCGGGTAATGCGGAATCGGTTGGGCCGGAGTGTCGGGCGGAATGCGATGATGCCGGTGAACGCAGTGAACGCGACGAAGAGGATGACCGGAAATTTGTAGTTCCCAAGAACCGGGCTAGCGAAAAACCAAACAAAGCCGGTCTCGGCGAGGGCGAAGGAAAAGGCGTAGGCAGAGTCGGAGGCGAAGACGGTGGCGAGGTAGCAGGCGGGAGCGAGGGTGAGGGTGGTGAGGAGGAGGTCGGCGATACGGACGCGGGTGGTGCCGGCGAGGGTCCAGAGGTGGTGGAGGGTGATGTCGGTGGCCGGGGCGTTTGTAGTGGTGCCGGTGAGGTGGCCGGTGAGGTGGTGGAGCCAGCGGTGGACGTCGTCGGGCTGGTAGTGGTGGGGGTTGGGGGTGTTGGCAACAGCGGAGGGGAGGTAGCGGGCCAGGAGGTGCTGGTCGAGGTCGTGCCCGTCGGGGTGGTGGAGGAGTTCTGAGGGGTTGCCGTCGCGGTGGTAGACGGTGGCGGTCAGACACAGCCGCCAGGGCGTGGACAGGGTGGTGGCGAGTGGGCCGGCGGGCTGGGTGTCGAGGTGGTCGATCAGGGGCTGCCAGCGGGGTGCGTCACGGGCCCGGTCACGGAGGTAGGCGACAGCATGACGGGTGTCGATGGGGGCGATGGCGATGCGGGCGGCGTCGATCAGCCGGGACACGGGGGCGAATGCGTCGTAGTGCCCGGTGCGGCAAGTCAGGACGAGAGGCCCTGCCTCCAGACCGTCCTGGTAGGCATTGAGCGCCTCCAGAGCCGCGCGGGCGCGGGGCGCCTCGGGGTCGGGGGTGCCGTCCGTACGCAGGGGGTCCATCTCGTCCAGCCCGTCCAGGACCGGCAGCACCATCCCGTGAGCGACCAGTCCGGCAGCCATCCCGGTGGGCCATTTATAGGCCTCGACCAGACGCTGCACCAGCAGGGTGGTCAGGGGCTGGGTAGTGTCCCACTGGGCCAGCGGGATCCGGACTGGGACGGGATCGCCCTCGCCGCGGTGTTTGATGAGGGCGAGCATGAGTTCCAGGGCCAGGACAGTCTTGCCTGCCCCGGGAGCACCGGTGACGACCAGACGCCGGGGCTGGGTGGAGCGGTAGTACTCCAGGACATCGGGCAGGGTAGCGGGCCCGTCATCGAATGTACGCCCGGCCGGCGGAGCTGTCGCGACCCGTGCGGTCGCGGAATGCAGAACATAGGTGAGATTGATGCGCCGGGTGTCGGCACCGAGCAACTGCGACCGTACCCGGCTCTCGCTCTCCCGGACCTGCCGGGCGAGCTTTCCGGCACGGCTACGCGCGAGCTCAACACCATTGTCCTCGGCCGACTTACGCAGCGCCACGACAGCGATCACCAGACCGATCACACCGATCGGAACACCGAGGAGGGTCGCAGTATCGGGAGGCTCGTGCTTTTCGTCGGCGATGATGGCCCATACGGCGAAAGCCACACTCGCCACGACCATCACCGCACAAACAGCGCGCACAGCCTGCCACTTACGCCGATCACGGCGCTCCCCTAATACGAGCATCCCCCGATCATGCCGCCTCGCTGGGCACATCGTGACCCGTTCGGCTCGCTTCGTGAACGCCACCCACGCCCCTGGCCGCAGCTACTCAACCTGCCGACGCTACCGCGCTATGGCCCCGCGATGGACGCCTACCCGCAGCGCTGGAGCGCACTGCCCGCTGCGTCCAGAACCGTGCCCATCTCGTGCGGGCACCCTGCACGCGGCTGGACCGCTTCACGGAGCCCTTCCCACCGCCACGTAGCCCGCAGGGGAGCAGCCCAGGATCTACAACGCACTCCAGTGCGATGCCACGGCGTCCAGGCCCACGACATCAAACTGGAGTGCGTGTAGGCCCTGGGACGCGGTACCGCTGGCCCGGGTCAGCGGAAGACCCGTTCGACGTCGGCTGACCTGGCTGCGTAGGTGAGAACTGGCTCTGGTCCACTTCTTGTGGTGCGTTCACGCTCGGTGATGTGGCTGAGACTGCGTCGGTTCGGTTGACGCTGAGATCTATGCTCGGACACATGATCGAGACTGAGCGGTTGCTCCTGCGACCTCTTCGTGTGTCTGACCTCGACGTTTTCGTCGAGCTTCATGCTGACCCGCTGGTCAACCGCTTCGTCGGAGCCTTCTCGCGTCAACAGGCGCTGGAACGGCTCACTGGGATCGAGCGGCAGTGGGATGAACGAGGTCATGGTCTGTGCGCCATTGAGCTCAAGTCGAGCGGCGCATTCGTCGGTCGAAGCGGTCTGCAGTACTGGGAACAGTTCGATGAAGTGGAACTGGGTTGGACCCTCCGAGCGGATCACTGGGGGCACGGGTATGCGACCGAGGCCGCTCAATCGTGCCTGGACTGGGGTTTTGCCACGCTTGAAAACGACTACTTCACGGCTCTCATGCGGCCGGGCAACGAGGCATCGGTGAAGGTGGCCGAGCGTCTGGGGTTCTCGCCGCGTCGCGAGGACCAGCTGCAGGGCAGCCCAGTCACGGTGTATGCCCTGGATCGCCCAGCCAGTCTGCCCTCTCGTTGATCCTCCGCATGAGTCACGAGAGCAGGACTCTCTTCCTCAACAGGGCGAATCCTGCGCGGCCGAAAATCTGACGCTTGAGCATCTTGATCCGGTTGACATGGCCCTCAACGACACCCGAGTTCCACGGTTGTGTGAGGCCGGCGGTGACGGCGTCGAGGTCGCGTTCGAGGTGCTGAGCGAACCGGCGGAGACTGGGCAGCTCGGTGCTGGTGGCCGCTTCGATCCATGTCGGCAGCTGGTCGCCTTGCAGGTGGGTGAGCATGTGGGCGAAGGAGCGGACATGCTCAGCGAGTGCTGCCACCTCAGGGCAGTTGGCCAGGACGGCCTTGAGCTGGAGCCGGTCGCCCTCGGCCAGGGCGTCGGGGTGGGTGAGGATCCAGCGGGCGACGGCGCGGGCCGAAGGCGGCCGAGGTCCGACCGGTTGGTCTGACTGTAACCACGGACTTCGACCCGCCATTGCCCGTGATCAGGAATGCCGGGTTACGTCGTTTTCCCGACCGCTTATGACCATGCGTCATGCCCTCTGCCGGACACGGTGCCGACAGCACGAGACCCCGGGGGATGATGCCCGGGGTCTCTCTGTGCAGTGCCGTTCGTCCGGTTCAACGACCGGCCGCAGCTGGTGTCACGCCCATTCCATCCCGAGCTCGGCGAGGGCCTGGCGTTGTTCGGGGGTGAGCTGGTGGCGTCGGGTTTTGGTGTTGCTGATGAATACGCCGAGTTTCACGACGTGCTTCTGGCCGTCGACCTCGACGGGTTCTTCGTGTTTCCTCGGGACGGGCCGTTCGTGTCCTTCGCGCTGGAGGTACTGCGCAAGGGCCGCGACTCCCCGCCGGAACGGCGCCGACAAACCGCCCGCCCCCTTCGCCACGCGTGTTGTCACCGGGGCGGGTTCCGGCTCGTCCGGTGTCACGCCGAGCCTGCCGAGGCGTTCCTGCTGCTCATCGCTCAGCTGCGCCCAGGTGTGCGCCTTCCGCTGCTGCGCCAGCCATTTCCCCAGGTCGTCGCCTTCGAAGAGGACACCGGGCTGGATGTCGGGGAGGTTTCCGCTGGCCTCGGTGTCGGCAAGATCAGCGAGGACCCGGTGGTGCCGTTGCCAGTCGAGTGGCCACAAACAGTTCCAGTCTTCATCGATGGCGGCCAGCTGCATGGCGCGTGTCCCGGCCCGTTCCGGGTCTTTGCCCAGGCCGTCCTTCCTCCGCAGGTTGGCCATGAGCTGCCCGATCGCTACCAGTTCGTCGTCCGCCTCGCCCCACACGGCGTCCTGCCGCGGCGCCAGATGCCCGTGGGCCCGGTGGAAAGACCGCAGCGCGGCGAGCTTCGCTTCCCACGCCTCGTCGCCGGGCTCCCAGACCATGCTCTCCTGGTCGAGGAGTTCCTTGCGGTGGTCGTCGAGCTCACCGGCGCGCAGCGCACGCCGCTGCTGGTGGACCCACCGGCCGAGGGGGAACCGGGTGACGCCGACTTCGGTCTCGGTGTCGTACGGCACCGCGTACAGCCCCGCAATCTCGTGCTCTTCCCTCCACCGTCGCAGTGCCTGGTATCCGTCGAGCCACACCAGTGACTCCGGCCGGAACACCCGGGTCCGGAGAAACGCCGCGATCGTCGCCGGGTCACGCGGCGTCGAGAAGTGCAGCAGCGCCGACTCGACCACGGCCTCCGTGCCGTCCTCCAGGGCGACGGCCTCACCCTCGCCCTCGGCCGGGATGATCCGCCCGTCCTCGTCCCGCTGAATGTGCACCGGCCGTTCCCGGCTGCTCCGTGTCAGGGCACGGGAGGCGAGTTGCTCGACCAGGCGCTCATCATGAGAGCGGAGGCCCTGAAGGAGGGCTACAAGGGGTGCAAATGAGGCGGAGGCGACCATGTCGGTGGGGTCCTCACCAGGCTGCAGGAACACTGGGACGATGATCCTGGCGACCTTCGTCGTCCCGTCCGGGTTCGGGCGCAGCGCACGTCCGATGTTCTGGACGATCTCGACCTGCGACCCGCGGGTGTCCGCGAAGCAGACGGCTTCGACGCCGCGTTCGCCGACGATGTCGACGCCTTCCCCGAGGATGCGTACGGAGGCGAGGAATGCCCGGTGCACGCGGCGGTCCTCCGCATCGATCCCGTTGGCGAACTGGCGGAGGACTTCGCGCCGCTCGCTCACGAGGTGGTCGCCGCACAGCCAGTTCGCCCAGACCCGGTCCGGCGGGACATGCCGGTACGGTTCCAGGTCGTAGAGCTCCGCCTTGATCGAGGACGTCGGCAGCTTGGCGGCGTCCTTGAGGAACCGGTCGGACGCCTCGGTCGCGTAGAGCTCGGCGGCGGTCTCGGGCAGCTTCTCCGCGAAGACTCGGGCCTCCTCGACCCGCTGGTGGAACGTCAGCACGGTGCGCAGATTGTGGGCGGCCGCGTGCTCCAGGAGCGCGGTCTGCAAAAGGGCGAGGCGCCGGCCGCGCAGCGCTTCCTCGGACAGGCCGAGGACTGGTTCGGGGTCGCGGATCTCGATCACGTCGATCTCAAAGCCCGCGAGTACGCCCCGTTCGACGCTCTCCGAGAGCCCCAGCTCGAAAATCCACTCGCCGTAAGGGCCAACCGGATCGCTGCTCATGCTCGCGATCTCCAGTTCCTTACCGTCCTTGCCCTTCTGCGGCCGCGGCGAGGCCAGGATCCGCGGGGTGGCGGTGAGGTACAGGCGGAAGTCAGCCGGGATGCGGGCGTTGTCGTGGATCGCTGCCCACGGACGGCCAAGGTCACCGGCTGTGGAGTGCGCTTCGTCGATGATGGCAAGGTCGAAGCCGCTCATGGACTGCCCGTACAGCCGCTCACCACCCGCGAGAGCGGCCTCCAGCGGCCCCCGCACCCTCTCCTGACCCACCGGGGCATCGACATCCTCCCGGTCCACGAGGGAGGCGTACGTGGCGAACACCACCACCGGCCCGCGCCCGGCCCACAACGCCAACTGGATCGGGTTCGTGGTCGTGTTCACCCCGAGCGCCTCCAGGACGTCGTCCTTCTCCAGCGAACACACCGCGACCATCGGCCCGTTGTGGCCGACCCTGCGCCAGACGAGGGCGGTCTGCACGAGGAGGTCCAGGGTGGGGATCATGACGAGGATCCGGCCGTCCCGGAAGTTGTCCAGGGCGGCCCACGCGGCGGTGATGGTCTTGCCGGACCCGGTGGCCGACACGACCGTGGCGCGGGCACCGCTCTCCGAGACGGCCGTTCTTGCAGGGAACCCCACCCACTTGCGGATGCGCGCGTTCGCATCCACCTGGTGTTCCCGAAGCTGAATAGCGGCCATTCCTTGACGTCCCTTTCTAGAAGTTGTGCGGCGCGAACGGCGGAACGGCGAGGACGCCCGCTGAGCCGACCGCGCCGTGCTGCGCGAGCTGGGGGAGGGCCTGCTCCACGGTGGGGCCTGTGCGCTCGGACACCGTAAGGAGCCGGCGGCCGGCAACACGGGTGGGGTCAGTTCCTCATCATGCGCAGGGCGATGGGGCGTGACACGGCCGGGGCGGCGCGGCGGGCGAGCTCGTTGGCGCCGTGCCCCCGGGACCGGGCGGTGCGCAGGGCTTCGGCGAGCTGGTCTTCGGCAGCGCTGGTCTGGGCGGCCAGCCATCGCATGCGGTCGCGTGCGGCGTCCACGGCGTCGAGTTCGACGGCCGGGTCCTCCAGCTCGGTGCAGTGCACTGTGGTGAACGGTTCGCCGTAGCCGTCGGGTGCGTCGGCGAAGGCGACGGTGACGCGGAGCTTGGGGTTTCCGTACTCGTCGGTGAGTTCGTCGCCGGAGAGGTCCTCGTCACTGATCCAGTTGCGGAGCACGGTCCGGCCGTAGTCGCCGGTGGTGCCCTCATGCTCCTCCGGGGCGTCGCCGGTGATGACGGTGAACCATTCGGGCTGCTCGCCGGAGGCGGCGGCTTCGATCGTGTGCAGGAGCTGCATGAGTGGGGTCCTCCCGTTGCTGCGATACCACCACCATAGCGGTCAACACTTTGACCGGTCAAGATGTTAACCGCCTATCTGGGTGGGGTTTCACCCGCCCCGCACCCCTTTCTTCCTGCTGAGCTGCCCCGCATAGTGGGTCTTGCAGTGTCCGCGAGCGTGGTGCGGCTGGTCACAGCCGTCCTTGCTGCACACAGGACGCGAGTGCTTCACGACAGGGCTGCCGTCGCCGACCACTTCGGCGTGGATCTGCTCAGCAGTCGCCTCCTGGTCGCGCTTCCGCGCCTGCAGATACCGCATGTAGTGCGAGCCGCAGTACCCGCGCGACATGTGGGCCCGGCCGCATTCAGGCACGGTGCAGCGAGACGGTTCACGCTCCCGGGTCGCCGTCTCCATCGCGGCTTTCACCGCGGCGTCGAACGCGGGGTCCTCCAGCCGTATCCGGCGGAGCGTCCGGTAGGTGATCCGGGCCCGCTCGTACGCCTGCACCAGTGGGCCACCGTCTCCGAGTACGTCCAGGACGGCCTGCTTCGCCTCACGGTCGTTCCCGCCCGTGTTGGTTGCGGTGCCGATCGGTACCACCGGCGACCCCTGGCCCTGTGTGCCCGTCAGCCCGCCACGGCGTGCCGCGTCCATGACCGCGGCCTCGAACGCCAGGTCCTGGCGGCGTTCGTCGTAGTACAGCCACCCATGGACGCCACTGCGCCGGAGCACCTCGACGGTATGGTGCCCGGCCGCGAGGAGGCGGAGGACCTCGGTCTTCTCGTCGTCCGTCAGTCTGCGACCACCCGGCTGCCCCATACTCCGAGTATCGCCATTCGCCCACGGCCCGAGTGTGGAGTTCGCCAACACCGTTGCTGTCAGCCCCTCCCGTGGCCGTGGTCCTGGTTACGATCTCTCGGTTTCGGGACAGTGGTGGTGAGAGACAGTCGTCATTCCCTGGTTGTCACTGGTCAGCAGCGGTTCCGGGACGCGGTTTCACTGTCCTGGAAGTGAGAGACGGCCTTGCCGCCCGCAAGGCGTTGGCGCGCGGGCTGCCCGCGACTCCGAGCGCTGCTCCTCGCGACGGCGGATAGCTGAGTCCTCAGTGTCAGCCGGGCCTCAAAAAACAGGCGTGCTGTTGTGGACGGGGTGACGAGGCGGCGCGCTGACTCGGTGACCACTTCCTTGCCTCGGCCAAGTGAAACTCCAGGTCAGTACCGATCCTGGTGACAGCTTTCGCGCTTCGGCCCAACGGAAGTGGCATCCGGGCAGTCCCGTAAGAGCCCACGGGATGTCAGCGGTCTCCCCTACAGTCGCGGCCGTGACCACTTCCACGCCGGGCGGCGATTCCTATGTGTACGTGATCGGCTCTGCCGGATCGAGCCGCGTCAAGATCGGCACCAGCGTCTGTCCTGAGAAGCGGCTGAAAGAATTACAGACCGGCAACCCCGACCGTCTCGATGTGCTCTGGTACACGCCCGGTGGCCGTGAACTGGAGGCCCAACTGCACCAGGCGTTTGCCGACCAGCGTGTTGAGGGCGAGTGGTTCGACTTCGGCGACGTGCAACCGGTCGGCGCGATTCCCGCCGCCGTTCACCAGCACGCCGGGATCACCCCGCGCGCTGGCCGGCCGACCGCGCGCACCGCACCCAGGGGTTCTGGCGCACGCACCGGGCGCGGTGAGCAGATTACGCCGGAACGACTGGCCGGCATCGTCCGGGAGGGCGTACTGAGCGTCGTCCCGGACGTCGTACGGGCCGTCGTCCGCCCAGAACCTGAGCCGGTGAAGGACGACGACCAAGAGAGGGTGCCGGTCAGGAGGAAGCGCGTCGACGGTGATCTGAACCGTCTGATGGCGTTCCTGTTCGGGCCCCTCGCCGCTCAGCACGCGTTGCGCACTGCCGCAGGGAAAAGGGGGTTGGCTGCCCTCGGCGGCTGGCCCAGCCTCGTCGGCTTCGCTGTGCTGGCGGTCGTCGCGATGCCGGTCACCGCGTTCCTCATACTGCGAGTGATCACGCGGGACATCTGGCCCGTGCGGAAACTCCCCCTTCTCGCCGGGCTGGCATTCATACTGTGGGACCTCTTCGGGTTCGACAAGGTAATCCGGGACTTGGTCCTCGCCCGGCTCCCGCTGGAGGACATCGAGACCTTCGCCCGCACCTACTTCACCCAGCCCGCCGTGACGAGCGCCTGGGCTCTCGCCCTCTTCTCATTCGCGATGTGCCTGGCTGGGTACGACGAGCAGCTCAAAGGCCACACGGACGAACAGCGGGCCAAGGACGAGGCGAAGCTGCGTAAGACAGCACGGCCGCCTCTCGTCGGCAGTACGCAGCTTCCAGCGGCTCCAGCAGCCAAGTCGGTGAGCGCCAGGCCCAGCACCGGCCAGATGCCTCCTCCGCCGTCGATCGCCGACCTTCCTCCAGGCATCCCCCGGCAGCCGCCTGCCAAGAACCCCTGACCTCAACACGAATCTGTGATTGACCTTCGGAGCCAACAACACGGATGGCAGGATGAGTTGGGTCGAAAGGTGGGGGTTCGTGCGGGGTGACAGGCGGCAGATTCAGACGGCGGTCCTGGGCGGTGACGACTCGGAGGAGCCGTTGATGCTGCCGCTGGAGGCGATCGAGCTGGACGCCTTCCGCCGCCGGCACGAGCACGACACGTTCTGGTGCGGGCTGCTCCTCGGTGGCTGTGGTGGCCGGCTGACGACGAAGCTGTACACCGACCGTGTCTGCCACTTCGCACACCACCCGGGCCCGGACGGGCTGCCCCACCTCTGCGGCCGCCATGCCCGGGGAGTGAACAGCGCGGACCACTTGTATGTGAAGTCCGCGGCCGCCGCCTGGCTCCGTGCCCGCGACGACCGGGCCGACTTCGGCTTCGCCCGGCCGGACGGCGCGGAGATCGGCTCGGTCGTCGACATCCGGTTCCAGCACCGCGGGCTGCGTGTGCACCTGGACCAGGCGGTGACGCCCGTCTGGGACGCGGAAGGCCACGAACCGGTGCTCGGGGTATCAGTACCGGTGGACCAGGACACGCTGATCCGCCGCTGGTACGTCCACCGCATCCGTCTCGACAGCGAGGGCACCGCACGCCGGGTCCGGATCGGCACCGAGGCCTTCGCCCGGCCCACCGAGTGGTTCTCGTTGGACGAGTGCGCGATGACGGAGCGGGGCCTGTCGACCCCGGCGGTCGAGCGGATCGTCCGTTCCCGCAGCACACCTCCGCCGGTCCGCCGGGCCTTAGGAAAGGACAGGAAGGCGCCGGACGTGCGGACCCGGGTCCAGGTCCTCTTCCGTCGCATCGAGGAGGCCCGCGCCGTGGGGGCCGTGGTCGTGGTGGCCAGGGTGAGCCACACCCTGGCCACCCTGGACGGGGTGGACCAGGAGACGCGCGCACAGATCGACACCGTCCTTCAGGACGCCAAGGTCTGGCTCCAGGAGCAGGCCGTGGCCCGCCAGGAGATGTTCTCCCGGCTCAGCGAAGCCGTGGCCGAGGAGAACGTCCAGGAGGCCCGCAGTCTTCTGACCCGGGTCAATGCGATCGCCGCCCACGACCGCACCGACACCGAGAACCAGACGGTCGGCGCGGCCGCCGGTTTCCTCGCCGGGATGCTCAGGAAGCAGGAAGAAGCAGCCCGGAAGCTGCACGCCGCAGCCGAGGCCAAGGAAGAGGCCCGCCGGAGGAAGGCCCGGCAGAAGACGGAGGCGGTTCAGCGGGTACGGACGACCTTGCGCACCCTGCGCAGTCACGGCCGTTCCATGCCGGAGACGGAAAAGCGGCGCCGGGTCACGATGCTCACCGACCTGGCCCCCACGGCTGGTGATCAACTCACGCGCAGCGAGACCAACCAGATCGAGGCATGGAAGGCCCGCGTGCAACGCGAGCGAGAAGCGGCAGCACCTGAACGTGCGCTTCCAGCGCAGAAGAAGCACGACCCGGTACGGCCGCCGAAAACCAACCGGGACGGACGCACGCAGCAGAAGAAGGGCGAGCCCCGGCTGCACCACCAGGTGGCACGCGGGGACTGGTACAGCGAGACCTGCCCGCGGTGCTACGCCGGGCCCGGGAAGCCGTGCGGCAACGACGACCGCGTCGGACCCGGCCCGACGCGGCAGATCCCGCACGACGAACGCCTGCGCAGAGTCCTGCACCACAGCGACACCCGACACCTGCCTCCACAGCCGCGCCGGGAGAAGCGAGCAGAACAACAGACCGGCGGTACGGCGGCCCGGACCTGGCACGCGCGGGAAGTCAGGTGCCCGAAGTGCCAGGCCCCGCCCGCAACCCCCTGTACACCCCACGGCCCGCACCACGAACGGGTGGAGTGGGCGCAGGAGTTCACCCGCAAGCTGTGGGGCTGATCCACGGGCGCCTATCCGGATGCGCATGGTCTAGCGACGACGGCGGAACGGCCACCACCTGCGGCGTGCGGGGCGGCGAGGCGGGCCCTACTGGGCGCCGTCGACGTAGCGTCCGACGAGGAGAGCGGTGTGCTCGATCTCCTGCTCGGTGCGGGTGGAGTAGTCGATGCGGCCGGTGCGGTGGCCGGGCTGGCGGTACAGGCAGCGGGCCAGGCCCCGACAGACGAGGTGACGGCGCCGGTTCGCGTCCGGGTGCCGGCCGGGACAGTGGATCACCTGGCCTCCGCGACCAGATCCGCCGGCCGCGCCCCGAGCTGGCGGCCGGGTTCGACTGATCACCCAGCACCTCCCACCCGTGTACGCCGCCCGCCTCTTCGACGCCCAGGCCGCCGGCGCCACCGACGCGGAGCTCCAGGCCGTCGTCGCCGAGGGGCTCCAGGCCAGTACTTCACCGACCGCGGCCGCCGCGCCCGGGGCCCTGAGGTGGAGTGCACTGACATCGACGCTGTAGCTCCTGGGGAGGGGCGTGCGGCGACGGGGGCGGATGTGTGCGGCTGGGGCAGGGGGGTGAGTTTCTCCGTTCGGCCTCTCTCGCGGTGACGATGTGATGGGCTGTCATTTTGGGTGCTTGGTGGGATGTTCTGTTCTGTTGGAGGGGTAGTTGATGCAGGGCTTGACGCGGGTGCCGCTGGAGGGCGGCGGGGCGATTCTGTTCGAGGCCGGGCCGGAGCTGGAGCTGGGCGGGCCGGTGAAGGCGGGGCGGGTCGGGGATACGATTCGTGAGCTGCCTCAGACGCTGCAGTCCGCTCTGGTGCCGGTCCGGGAAACGGCGCGGGCGGTGCTGGAGCAGTTGAAGGAGGCCGGGCCGGACGAGGTCGAGGTGGAGTTCGGGGTCGATCTCTCGTCTCAGGCCGGTGCCGTCATCATCAAGAGCGACGTGGCCGTTCATCTGAAGGTCCGGTTGCTCTGGAAGAACGATGAGCCCGTCCCCGCCGCGGGGGACGCCGGAGCATGAGTATCAGGGACGGTCTGCCTACGGGCCACGGCATCAACGGACTCGTGGGGGCCGACCCCGATCGGGCGGCCTCCGGTGCGGGACGTGGTTCCGTGCCGGGTTCGGTGGTTCAGGTCCTGGCGCTGGACGGTGGGGTGGCCGGGGCCGGGTTTCTGGTCGGCGAGGGTGTCGTCGTCACCTGTGCGCATGTGGTGCGCGCAGCCGGGCGGGAGCCGGGCAGCCAGGTGGAGCTCGCTTTCCCGCACCTGCCGGGTGCGCCGCGGGTGTGGGGAGCGGTGCTGGCGGAGCAGTGGCGGGAGCCGAAGGCCGAAGACATCGCATTCGTAGAGCTGGACAGTGTTCCACCAGGCGTACGGGCGTTGCCGTTGGGGTCAGGGGCGGGGTGTCAGGGGCACGGGGTGTCCTCGTTCGGGTTTCCCACCCAGGCACCGCCCGGTGGCCACTTCGGATGGGGCACGGTCGGTGACCTGTTGCCCGACAGCACGGGTACAGGTGTGCTGTTGCAGTTGTCCGGGGCCAACGAGCTGACGACCGGTTTCAGCGGCGGCCCGGTCGTGGACGGGGTGAGCGGGCTGGTGATCGGCATGGTCACATCGATCGCCTCCCCCGATGCCCACCTCAGGGGTCTGGGGATCGCCTACTGCACCCCCGCCGAGGTCCTGCGTAAGGTCCGGCCGGACCTGGCCGAGCACCAGGTATGCCCCTACCGGGGGCTGGAACCGTTCACCGCGGAACACACGCAGTGGTTCCACGGCCGGGAAACCGCCGTGGAAAGCGTGCTGGACGCACTCGGCGGGCAACGGCGGATGCTGTTACTGCTGGGCCCCTCCGGCGCCGGCAAGTCATCCCTCATCCAGGCCGGTGTCCTGCCCGCCCTCACCGACGGTGACCTGCCGGGCAGCGACCGCTGGCTGTCTCTGGTCACCCGCCCCGGCCAGGACCTGTTCACCGAACTGGAACAGGCGGGACTGCCCGGCGCCACATCCGACGGCCTCCTGCCCGCGGTACAACGCCGCCTGGACAACGAACCCGGCCAGGACCGCCTGCTCCTGGTGATCGACCAGTTCGAGGAACTCCTCACGCAGCTGGCCCCCACGGAACACGGAACACCCGACCGTCGTGCGGCTGCCGTGGCCGAACTGCTGGCGTTGATCGATTCACCGGCCGCTGCGAGCGTGATCCTGATCATGCGCGATGACTTCTATCCACAACTCGCGGCCCTGGCCCCGGGACTGCTGGAAGCCGCAGCACCCGCCACCCTCAACGTTCCTGCCACCCTCAACGACCGTGAACTCGAAGCCATCATCACCCTGCCCGCCCAGGCAGTCGGCCTGGGAATCGAGGACGGACTGACGGCACGGATCACCACCGATATCCGTGCCACCGACCCCGGCAACCGTGCACCCGTTACCCTACTTCCGCCCCTGGAGCTGGCACTGAGCCAGCTGTGGGAGCGTCGTGAGAACGGGCGGCTCACCCACCGGGCTTACGAGCAGATTGGAGGCGTCACCGGCAGCCTGGCCACCTGGTGCGACTCCGCCATCCGCCGGCTGCCCGCCGAACACGAATCGACCGCCAAACATATCCTCACCTCCCTGGTCCGGCCCGCCGACCAAGCCCACGCCATCCCGGCCACACGCCAACAGATTCCTCTCTCCCGCCTGCGCGCTTCCACAACCGGCTCCACGGCAGCGGGAGAGGCGTCAGGTGTCTTCAAGAGCGTGCTGGACGCCCTTATCGGCTACCGCATCATCACCACCCGCACGGTGAAACAGCCGGGTGCCGCCATGGGGGAATCGACCGCGGAACTCATTCACGACGCTCTCATCCGCGACTGGGGCGCCCTACGGGACTGGGTGGCACAGGACCACAACTTCCAGGTCTGGCTTCACCGCATCGACGAACAGCAGAGGCGCCACGCGGAGACCGGCATGCCCGGCGACTTGCTGGATGGAACAGCCCTCGCGGAAGGCACGGATTGGGTCCGCCGCCATCGTCCACTCTCACCAGAGATCACCACCTACCTCGCCACCAGCCAACAACGCCAGCAGGCCACACGTGCGGAAGACTCTCGTAGGCACCGGCAGCGCCGCAGGCTACGGAGCGGAATCGCGGTGCTGTTGGTGACGGCGCTGACGGCGGGCGCGGTGGCCTGGCAGTTCCGGCGGACGAACGCGGAACAGCAGGCGCTGGCCACCGCGCGGACGGTGGCGGCGGTGGCCAACGGTATGCGCGCGACCGATCCGGAGACCGCCGCGCTGCTCAGCATCGCCGCGTGGCGGACAGCGCCCGCAGTTGAGGCCAGAGGGGCGCTGTCCCAGTCTGCCGTGCAGCGGGAGATCGCCGTCTTCCACGACCCGACGAAGAGTCCAGGCGCTTTTGAGGCCGAAATGTCTCGCGCTCTGTCCGCCGACGGCCGATACCTGACGACGGAGGTACACGCAGCAGCGCTGGCCACAAAAACAACCCGTTTCGACATTCGTACCGGTAAGCCGGCCGCTCTGGACAAGGACGGCAAGACGTTCGACATCGTGGCGCCTGACGGCAAGTTCGCACTGTCCGGCGGTGTGGTGTCGGATATCGGTACCGATGAGCCCGTCGGGAAGGTGCCGGATACCGAAGATTACGCCCGAGCTCTGGCGTCCGGTGGTGGGCGGGTACTCACCACCAAGGCCGACACCGGGCCCTCCTCCGTCATTGACACGCAAACGGGTCGCACTCTGCTTCAGGTGCCTGATCCGCATCCGGCCCTCTCCGACGACGGACGATACTTGGCGTCCTGCCCCGAGGGTGGCTACCCGGTCCTGTACGACACCGAGAGTGATGGCTCGACGAAACTGCAGGACGCGAACCCCGAGGCGAAATGCGACGATACATCCGCAGTGTGGTCAAGCGCCGACGGCACCAGGCTGTTGACTAGCACAGGCGGACGTCTGTACGCGTGGGACACGGCCGCCCGAAAGCTCCTGTCGTACGGATACGTTGATGAGGACGCCGCAAGCGTGACCACACACATGAGCCCGGACGGAACGCTCGTGGCCAGGAAGGTGAAAGGCGCCATCGTCGTCTCCAGCAGCGAGCACCTGGAAACCCCCCTACTGACACAGGAGACGGCGATGTGGAGCGAGAAGGAGGGTGGAATGGACGCCGGGGGCGGGGCAAACGTCGGGTGGGGGCTGGCTATCAACTCCGAGGCGCACGAGTTGGTTTACCTGGACGGCAACTCGGTACACACACTGGATCTGGACACCTTGAAGCTTCCTCGGCAGGCGGAGTTTGCCGAAATCGGCCGCTATGACGCAGAGACCGGGAGTCTGCAGATCGTGGTCACGGGCAAGGGCTCACGGGTGCAGTCGTGGGAGATTCCCGACGGGACGCGAACGAGCCGCGCGCTGCCGGAAATGGCGTCCGACGTACCCGCTACGCTCACTTCCTCCTATCCAAGTCTGGGCAGGCATCTCGGAGACGAAGACCTTCCGGCCGTGTTCAGCCCGGACGGGACCACTGTGGCATACCCCGATAATGCAGGGTCTCAGGAGGGAAAACCCTTCCATATGGTTCTGCAGGACGTACGCACGGGAAAAGTGCGTCATTCCGTGCTGCTGGAAGAGCCGGAGCGCGGCTACGTCACCTCAATGGCCTTCAGCTCCGATGGGCGAACGCTTGCGGTGAGCCGTTTGGTGGCTGTCAACCAGGACGCATGGTCCGTCGACATCGTCGATGTCAGGAAAGGCAGGAAAACCCGCACACTGGATGGAGTCGGCGGCTACGGGATCGCCCTGGGCGGGGCCGGGGACGACATGGTCCTCGTGACCACGTCGGGCGACCGGGCTGACCTGTCGGGCGGAAAGAAAGTCCGTGGGGCGCTCGGCACGGTCGAACTCAGCGATGTGGAGTTCAGTCCTGATGGAAAGACACTGGCTGTCGGTGAACCAGAGGGGGTCGCGCTGTGGAACGCGGACGGGACGCAGCGGGTGGGACGACTGCCCGCCCCGGAGGGCGGCGGTGATCGCCGAGTTTCGAACCTGCGGTTCTCCCCCGACGGCCGTTCGCTCGTCGGCGTGGTGGGGGAGAACCGGATCCAGATCTGGGACGTGCCCTCCCGGCAACCGGTGGGCGGCGTCCTGCCCGGTGTCGGGGACCGGTTGCTCGACGTGGTGTTCGACGACAAGGGGAACCTTCACCTGGCCGGGGAGAAAGTCCGCTCGTACACACTGACCCTCGATCCGGACAAGCTCGCCGGGGACATCTGCCGGCGGGTGCACCGGGCGAAGAACCTGACCCGGGCGGAGTGGGCGCAGAACGTGCCGAACGCGCCGTACCAGAAGGTCTGTGCCTGAGTGCGTTGTGGCAAACCGGATCTTGTTCGAGGTGCGCGGCCGGTGATCATCTGGACGGAGGTACGGGTATGACCGCGGGCATGAAAGAACGGGCTCCTTGGTAGTGACGCGGTTACGACACCCAGCAC
Source organism: Streptomyces sp. NBC_00654 (assembly GCF_026341775.1). NCBI lineage: Bacteria > Bacillati > Actinomycetota > Actinomycetes > Kitasatosporales > Streptomycetaceae > Streptomyces > Streptomyces sp. NBC_00654. Next base: position 4,697,543 of record NZ_JAPEOB010000001.1, read on the forward strand.
GACCAAGGAAGCCCGTTGCCTGATCAGTTGAGCAGTATCTCTGTGCCTGCGTCCACCGCGGTCACCCCTGGGTGTGATTGCTACGTGCTGAGGTGACCCCCGGAGTGTGGACACAGGGGTTCATGCTGCGAGTGAGAGTTTAGCTGTCTTGTGGTGGTGCTGTTCGAACTCCATCGGGGAGAGGTAGGAGAGCGCGCTGTGTCGGCGTCGGGCGTTGTAGTAGGTGAGCCACCGGAATATCTCGAGCCTTGCCTGAGACATCGTCACGAACACTCTCCTGTGCATCGTTTCTCGCTTCAGTCCCTGCCAGAAGCTCTCGGCCAGGGCGTTGACGCTCCTATAGTTGTCAACTCGCTGTGGGGACGGTCCGTGGTGCGGGTCGGATCAGGTGGTAGACCTCGCGGATGACGTAGCGTTTGAGGCAGCGGATGATCTCGCGTTTCGTCTTGCCCTCGGCGGTGCGGCGGGTAACGTAGTCGATCGTCGGTTGGTGGAATCGCATGCGGACGATGACGGTGCGGTAGATCGCGGCGTTGAGCTGGCGGTGGCCGCCGTGGTTGATGCGGTGCCTGCCGCTGGTCATGCCGGAGCCGGTGGGCACAGGAGCGATGCCCGCAAGCTTGGCGAGGGCGGCTTCGGACTTGATGCGTTCGGGGTTGTCGCCGGCCACGACGAGGATCTCCGCGGCGGTGTCCACACCGATGCCGAATGGTTCGAGTAGTTGCGGGGCGGCACGGTGGACCAGCTCAGCGATCATTTTCGTCAGTTCCCTGGCCTCGGCGTCGAGGTACTGCCACCGTTTGGCCAGTGTTCGAAGGGCGTGACGCAGTGCGTCCTCGGGGCCCTCCAGCTGTCGAGGACGCAGGCCCGCCAGGCGCCGGGCCAGAGCGATTTGAGTTTTGCCCGCGGTCTCGTTGCGCAAGAGATCAGGAGCGTGGACAAGCATCGCTTTCATGGTGACCATCGCCGCTGAGCGCTGTTCGACGGCCTGGTCATGGGCGATCTTGAGCTGCCGGATCATCTCGGCTTCACCGTCGGCGCTCTTGGGCGTGGCCGTCGCGAACCCTGCCAGGACGGCTCGGGCGGCGTTCTCGGCGTCCAGGGTGTCGGACTTGCCGTTCATCCGTCGCAGCCGCCGGTCCGGGCGGCCGGCCTCGACCACCTTGTGCCCGGCCCGTCGAAGGAACGAGGCCAGGGTGGCGCCGTAGGAGCCGGTACCCTCGATTCCGAAGGCCAGAATCCTGCCGTATGAGCCTGCCCAGTCCAGGAGTTGCTGAAATCCGCCGGTGTCGGTGGGGATCGTCAAGGTCGCCAGGATCCCGCCGATCGTGTCCATCACTGCAGCGACGTGCACATGCTTGTGTGTGTCGACGCCGATCACGACGTGCCCGGACCTGTGCTGCTCGTTGTTGTCCACCGCGTTCCCTTCGGTCGGTAGCGTGGGGTGCACGCTGTCGCCGGCCGGAGGGACAGGACTGTCACGGGGACGCTTTGACGAGTTGGCTCCAGGCTCCTGACTTGTTCAATTGCGCCCAGACGCGCGGTCTGCAGCCGTAGCGTCCAGGGTGTCGGTCGGCACGGGCCCGCAGTGCTCCTTGCCGCCCTCGGGCTGGCTCACTGATAGCGTGCCGCCGCCGGCCGACACCCGCGCGGTGTGGCTCGACAGAGGCATGAAGGTGACGCAGTGACTTCAAGTCAGGGTGCCCACCGCACTGCCCTTCCTGTCTCATCGAGTGCGAGGCCAGCCTGTGATCCTGATCGGTATCGATCCCCACAAGTCGTCCCACACCGCCGTTGCCGTTGACTCTTCAGGTCATCAGGTGGCCCAGCGCCGGTTCGTCGTCAACGCGGGCACGTTCCGCCAGCTCATGCGCTGGTGCGAGCAGTGGCCTGAACGCCGTTTCGCCGTCGAAGGTGCCGGCGGCCTGGGCCGTTCGCTCGCCCAGCAGCTGGCCGCCGCGGGCGAGAACGTGGTCGACGTGCCTTCCACTCTGTCGGCCAGGGCCCGGCTTCTGGCCACCGGCGGAGACCGCAAGACCGACGCCAAGGACGCCCTCCACGTCGCCCAGGCCGCCCTGTTCCGGAACGACCTGCGGGCCGTGGTGCAGGAAGACCAGACCACGATCCTGCGGCTGCTGACCGAACGGCGCGACGACCTGGTCCACGAGCGCACCCGCGTCCTCAACCGAATGCATGCCGTTCTGCGTGATCTGCTGCCGGGCGGTGCCCCCACGGGGTTGTCGGCCGACAAGGCCGCCGCTCTGATGAAGGGCATCCGGCCAGTTACGGCCACCGACAACTGCCGCCGGGACATAGCGCGTGACCTGCTGGCCGACCTCCGCCGTCTGGACCGGCAGGTCAAGGACAACGAGGCCGAGATGCGCGAGGCTGTCGCGGCCACCCGCACCACGCTGACCGTCCTGCCGGGCCTGGGCACCGTGCTGGCCGCGAAGGTCATCGGCCACATCGGGGACGTCAGCCGCTTCCCCACCGAGCACCACTTCGCCAGCTACACCGGAAGCGCGCCTCTGGACGCCTCCAGCGGCAACAACGTCCGGCACCGGCTCAACACCGGCGGCAACCGTGCACTGAACTCGGTCCTGCACACGATCGCCGTCTGCCAGATCCGTGACGGCGGGCGCGGACAGGACTACTACCTGCGCAAGATCGCGGAGGGCAAGACGCCGGCAGAGGCTCGAAGGGCCCTGAAACGGCGTCTGTCCAATGTGGTCTACCGGATCATGAAACGCGACCAACGGACCCACCTCGCTCAGGCCGCTTGACACACAGAGGCGCTATGAGGTCACGTCCGTCCGGCGGCAGCGCTTGTTGCATGCCCGGCCGGACGGTCGACAGATCAACGCCAGGACACCCGTGGGGTCGGTCGTAAGCAAGAGTCAGACCGTCACGGCCGGGACTACCCGATCCTCGCGGGATCCGGTACGAAGAGACTGACAGTCGTAGCTGGAGCCGACCCTGCCCATGCTTCTGCGGATGCCGTGCAGGTCGCAGACCTGGGCGAACGCGGCCGAGGTGTATTGCGATCCGCGGTCCGCGTGGAAGATCACTCCGGCCACGTCGCCGCCGCGGGTCGCGACCGCGGCCTGGAGCGCGTCGATGACGAGCTCGGCCCGCATGTGCGGGGCCATCGACCAGCCGAGCACTCGGCGCGACCGGATATCGATGACGCAAGCGAGGTAGAGCCACGCGGCTCCGACCTGCACGTATGTGATGTCGCCGCACCACTTCTCGTCCAGCGTACCGGCGGTGAAGTCCCGCTGGACCAGGTCCGCCACCGGCGGCGCGAGGCGGTCCGGGATCGTGGTGCGCTTCTTCTTCCGCAGGTGACGGCCGACGATGCCGTACTTGCGCATCAGCCTGGCCACGCGCTTGTGGTTGACCGTGTGGCCGAAGCCGCGCAGTTCGGCATGGACTCGAAGCGCGCCGTAGTTCCCGCGGTGTTCGGCATGGATTTCGCGGATCTCCTCGACCAGGGCGTCCTCCTCGAACTGCCGCCCCGCCCGCGCCTCGGCGCCGGTGATCCACCGGTAGTAGCCCGAGCGGGAGACCTCCAGTACCCGGCATATCCGCTTGATGCCGAACATTCCGGCGTGGGTGGAGACGAAGTCCCAAGCGGCGGTCTTCACTTCATCTCCCGGGCGAAATAGGCCGCTGCCCGACGCAGGATCTCGCGTTCCAGCTGCCATTCCTTCTCCGCCTTGGCCAGCCGCGCGTTCTCCGCGCGCAGCCGGGCCAACTCGGCCTCGGTGTCCTGCGACGCGCCTGCGGCGACTGCACGACCGTCGGCATCACGCACCCAGGTCCGCAGCGTTTCGGGGTTGACGTTCAGATCAGCCGCGACGTCCTTGAACGTCCGCCTGCCGGCCGAAGCCCTCCACAACGCGATCGCGTCGGACCGGAACTCCGCACTGTACTTCGAGGGCCGTGCCACGTAGATCTACACCTTCCAGGATCAGCAAGATCCATTGTCAGGTGTGTCCACACCACAGGGGTCACCTCACCAATCCCACCACCTGGCCCGACGACAAAGAATTCCTCGGCAAGCCCGCTGACGCCACCACCGGCCTCACCCACATCGGCGCCCGTGAATACGACCCGGGAATCGGCCAGTTCATCAGCGTCGACCCCATCCTCGAACTCGGAAAACACCAGACACTCAACGGATACAGCTACGCCGGCCAGAGCCCTGCCACCAACTCGGACCCCACCGGCACCTGCCTCGACCCGGGCAACGGCCACTGCCAACCGGGCAACAACAGCGGCAAGCCAGACCCGGCCTTCCCGATCAACACCAACCCGGCACCGAGCACAGGTGGTACTGCCGGTGGCGGCGGTGGCGGCGGCAACGGGGGCGGCAACGGGGGGGTCAGTTATACGGGACAAAATGGGCTGCCAGGTTTTGGTCCGACTATCGGACCTGTGCCGGTGAATCTTCCCTACGTCCCCCCCATGGTGGCAGCTCCTGGGTATACGCAGATAAGAGATTGTGCCATGAACCCTACGTATCTTGACTGTAACCCTGAGGATGCCGTTTTGACAGGCGGAGTTGATGGTTTCGTCGAGATCGGGAAGAAGTGGTTCTTGGGTGCACTAGAGCGATATGCAGAATACGGGGAAGATAGTGTGGTTGCTCGACAGGTGATGATGTCTGATGTCACTGCAGCGCATAGGAAGGAGATATCGAAGCGCTACTGGGAAGAGGGAAGGGCTAGCGGAGAGCTGTCGTCAAACTCCATAGCAAAAAAAGGGAACAAGTTTGAACAATTCTCAAAGGATGCTCTTTCGATGGTGGCCGGTGACACGAATGTGGCAACGGCGGTAATGGGGTCGTACACGGCGAACTATAAGATCCTGAGAGCCAATAGGCATGGAATCCAAGCGCGAATAACCATCAGGAACTCGATGACTATTTCCTCGTTTGCTCACATTGCAACGGGATATGGAACGGGATCGGAGCGTTTTGTTCAGCGGTGGCTGGACAATGATGGGATAATTGCGGCCGATGGAGTTGGTCGGAGTCATGACATGACGATCGTCTTCCGGGTTGTCATGCCGTAGACCTGTGTGATCTGGGCGCTCATGGCGTTGGATGCCCAGACTCCTGCGGTACCCAGACCGGTTGGTAGTCTCTGGTAATGGAGCGAGATATGCGCGAAAAGGGATCAATTTTGACTTTCTGCAGTGCTCTAGTCACCACGTCGGTGATGGTTATTTCGCTGTCGGGTTGTGCATTCCTTGACAATGAGGCTACTGTGAAATATCCCGACGGCAAGGTGGTGAGTTCGGAAATTCTTGTTGGTAAATGGGTGTCAGGTGAAGCGGAATTGAACTTGCAGCAGGGTGGGAAATTTTTGGCTGCCGCCGTTATTGGTAGATACTTCGACTGTGTCGATGGCGGGCTGAATGGCGTACAGAGGAAAACTGGTGGAGGAGATTGGCGTAGTCGTGAAAGTCTGGGCGCCAGTACGGTATTCCTGGATTTTGGCGAAGGATGCTATACTGCTTTGACTGTGGGGGATGTGGGGAATAATATGGTTCTGTGGAATCATGTCGAGGGTCGAGATGGCCGACCGACGGTATTTACTCGAGAATAGGTGTCGGCGTACGGTCTTTTAGACGCCTAACTGTCCGATATGTTCCGAGGATTTTCGGCCATAAATTCCCGCACAGGAAGAAGAACGCGCCCTTTTGGTTGCCGACCATCATGTCTATTGATCCGAAACGCTTTGGGTTCAGGCTCGTTGACGGTGTGTGAGTGATCTGGTGGGGATGCGCGGGCCTGGTCGCCGGACGCGCAGGAGGCCGTGCGGTTGCTGGCAGTGTCCGCGCTGGTGGAGGGCCGGGACCGGGTAGAGGTTGCCGCCCTGTTCAAGGTGTCGGTCAGGGCCGTGGACAACTGGTGGGCGAAGTGGCAGGCCGGCGGGCGGGGCGCACTGTTCTCCCGCGCGCGGGGTCGTCGCGTGGGTGAGCATCAGGTCCTGTCGGAGGCCGAGCAGGCCGCCGTGCGGCAGGCTGTCCTCGATCACATCCCCTCCGACCTGGGGCTTTCGGGTCAACTGTGGACACGGGGGCAGATAGGCGAGCTGATCTTCAAGCTGTACCGGGTCCGCTTCACCGAGCCCGGGGTGGGCAAGTACCTCAAGCGTGGGGACTGACCTTCCAGCGTCCGGACAAGCGGGCGGTCGAGCAGGATCCGGAAGCGGTCCGCCTCTGGCACGAGGAGACCTGGCCGGTGATCCGGGCCAGGGCGAAGGCGGAGAGCGCCGAGGTTCTCTTCGGCGACCAGGTCGGGATCCGCTCGGACCAGGTCACCGGCCGCACCTGGGGCGCCAAGGGCACGACTCCCATCGTCCGCCGGACTGGGAACCGGTTCTCCGTGAACGCCATGTCCGCGATCAGCACCCGCGGCCGGATGCACTTCATGGTCTTCACCGAGTCGTTCGACGCGAAGGTCATGTGCCGCTTCCTCGCCCGGCTCGTCGGGCACTTCGACCGGAAGATCCACCTGATCGTCGACCGGCATTCGGCCCACCGCTCGAAGACCGTCCGGGCCTGGCTCGCCGGCCACAAGGACCAGATCGAGCTGCACTTCCTGCCTTCGTACTCACCCGAGCTGAACCCCGACGAGCTGGTCAACGCCGACCTCAAACGCAGCCTGCCCCACACCCACCGGGCCAGGAACCAGACCGAACTCGCCGCCGAAACCCGCAGGTTCTTCCATAGACGCCAGCGTCAACCACACATCGTCCGCGGCTACTTCGGCGGCCCGCACGTCCGCTACGTCCTGGACGAGAACCCTTTGAGTTTCTGATCAATGAGCCTTTTCCAACCTCATGTTGAGGCGTGGTGGAGGACGAGGACTGCCTTCACGATGTCGGTGATCCGGTTGGTGCTGCAGCGGAGCTTCCGCAGGAGGCGCCAACCTTTCAGCACGGCCATGGCCTGCTCGCCGACGCAGCGGATCTTGGCGTGACTGCTGTTGTGCCGTCGCTTCCAGCGCTTGAGCCGTCGGCCCCGGAAGGGGACTCGAATGTGCCGGCCGGCGCCTTGGTAGGCCTTGTCCGCCCAGCACTTCAGTCCTGCGGCCGCGAGCGCGTCGACGATGCCATGGCTTCGGGCCGCGGTCAGGTCGTGAGTGGCTCCAGGCAGAGCCGGGGAAGCCCAGAGCAGTCGGCCGAATGGGTCGGTGAGGACCTGGACGTTCATGCCGTGCCGCTTGTGTTTTCCCGAGTAGTAGGGGGTGTCGGCGGCGATCCGGTCGATCGGCAGCAGAGTGCCGTCCAGGATCACGAACGCTTTCGTCCGGGCCGTCTCCATCGCCTGGGCCAGGGTCGGAGCGCGAACGGCCAGGACTTCGATGGCCTCGTGTATGTACCGGTAGACGGTAGCGATGCCGATTCCGAAGCCGGCGGCAAGCTGGGCGTAGGTGTCGCCGCACCGCAGGTGGGCCAGGGCGAGCAGGGCCTGGCGGCCGGCGGGCAGGCGTCGCCACCGGGTACCGATCTCCCGTCGCCGGACTGCAAGCTGCTCGGCCAGGTGCTGCAAGGTACTGCTGGAAAGATCGATCGACGACGGGTAGGCAAGCACGCGAAGCTCCTGGCGGACACGGGTGATCTTGGTCGAGAACCCGTCTACCAGGAGCTTCGTCGTTCCGTACAGCCCGCACCAACCAACACCACAGCCCCACGGTCAGGTTGAAAAGGACTCCATGTATGCAGATAGTTGGGGGCGACCGGAACGACCGAGCGATCGCCGGGCCGACGTACGGATGCCGCACGTCGGCCTGGTATTTCGGTTCTGGTAGCCCCAAGGTAAAAGTGAAGGTGAAATGTGAAGATAATTTGGCCCCTAATCAGGCTCGGATGCATCGTTTTGTCGGCAGTCGCGCCATTGTCCGTCCTCTACTACGTCTTTTTCGGCGTGTTCGAGGCGCAGTCCGGAGCGGATGTGCAGAGCGGGGGTCGGTGGGCGGTTGCACTCCAGGTTGCCCTTCCCGCAGCGGCCGTCGAATTGGGGACCATCATGGTCGTGATGCTCTGGGCCAAGGCGATGAGCACCAATCCCGCCTCACGTTCCGCTCGCGTTGTCTCGGTCGCAATGGCCGCCCTCTGCGCGAGTATCCTCACCTCGTTCTTCGTGGGCCTGGCGGCGTGGCCCGTGGTCCTATTGAGCTGCATTGTGCCTGCCAGCCTGGCCTCCTCTGCCTTCATGCGGTCTACTACGGCCGTGACCACCCCGCGCGCCTGAGAGTGGCGAATTCCAGGGTCGTAGCAACACAGTGATCAACTGGCTGTTGCCAGGAGCTTAGCGAGACGCTCGGCTGGGGTTTCCCAGCTGAGCGTTTTGCGTGGTCGGCTGTCCAGCTCGGCCGCGACGGCGTCCAGTTCCTCACAGGTTGTAGCGGGCCAGGTGGGTGCCTGCGATCTCTCGGGTTGGTGTCAGTGGCGGTGAGGGTCAGTGGCGGGGATTGTTGTCGTGGGTTCTTGTTGCTGGTCAGAGCGGTGTCGATCGTCTGGTTTCACTGTCATGAGGCGTTATCTCATGGTGGGTGACGCTGTCTCAGGTTCGAGAGTTCTTATGTAGTGAGGCCGGTGGGCGCGGTCTGACCGTACCCGGGCCGCCGACCCCGACGCGCTCTGATCACAGCGGCCGACAGCACGAGACCCCGGGCGGTAAGGGCCGCCCGGGGTCTCTGTGTGACATGACGTGACGTCTGTCAGCCGGTTCAGCGGCGGGCTGCGGCTGGTGTCACGTCCATTCCATTCCGAGTTCGGTGAGGGCGTCGCGTTGTTCGGGGGTGAGCTGGTGGCGTCGGGTTTTGGTGTTGCTGATGAATACGCCGAGTTTCACCAGGTGCTTCTGGCCGTCGATGTCGACGGGTTCTTCGTGTTTCCTCGGTACCGGCCGTTCGTGTCCTTCGCGCTGAAGGTACTGCGCAAGGGCCGCGACTCCCCGTCGGAACGGAGCCGACAACCCGCCCGCCCCTTTCGTCGCGCGTGTTGTCACCGGGGTGGGTTCCGGCTCGTCGGGTGTCACACCGAGCCCGGTCAGCCGCTCTTGCTGCTCACCGCTCAGCTGTGCCCAGGTGTGTGCCTTCCGCTGCTGTGCCAGCCATTTCCCCAGGTCGTCACCCTCGAAGAGGACACCGGGCTGGATGTCGGGGAGGTTTCCGCTGGCCTCGGTGTCGGCAAGGTCCGCGAGGACCCGGTAGTGGCGTTGCCAGTCCAGCGGCCACGAACAGTTCCAGTCCTCATCAATGGTAGCCAGCTGCTCGGCCCGCGTCCCGGCCCGTTCCGGGTCTTTGCTCAGGCCGTCCTTCCTGCGCAGGTTGGCCATGAGCTGCCCGATTGCCACCAGGTCGTCGTCCGCCTCACCCCACACGGCGTCCTGCCGCGGCGCCAGATGCCCATGGGCCCGGCGGAAGGACCGCAGCGCGGCAAGCTTCGCCTCCCATGCTTCGTCCCCTGGTTCCCACACCATCCCCTCCTCATCGAGGAGTTCTTTGCGATGGTCATCGAGCTCACCGGCCCGCTGCGCCCGCCGTTGCTGGTGGACCCACCGCCCCAGCGGGAACCGGGTGACGCCGACTTCGGTCTCGGTGTCGTACGGCACGGCGTAGAGTCCGGTGATCTCATGCTCACCACGCCAGCGTCGCAGGGCTTGGTAGCCGTCGAGCCAGACCAGTGACTCCGGCCGGAATACCCGGGTCCGGAGGAACGCCGCGATCGTCGCGGGATCGCGTGGCGTGGAGAAGTGCAGCAGCGCGGACTCCACCACGGCCTCCGTCCCGTCCTCCAGGGCGACGGCCTCACCCTCCCCTTCGGCCGGGATGATCCGCCCGTCCTCATCCCGTGTCACGTGCACCGGCCGCTCCCGGCTGCTCCGTGTCAGGGCACGCGAAGCCAGCTGCTCGACCAGACGCTCATCATGAGAGCGGAGCCCCTGAAGGAGAGCGACAAGGGGTGCATACGAGGCTGAGGCGATCATGTCGGTGGGGTCCTCGCCGGGGTGCAGCAAGACCGGCACGATGATGCGGGCGGTCTTCGTCGTCCCGTCCGGGTTCGGGCGCAGCGCCCGTCCGATGTTCTGGACGATCTCGACCTGGGAGCCGCGGGTGTCGGCGAAGCAGACGGCTTCGACGCCGCGTTCGCCGACGATGTCGACGCCTTCGCCGAGGATGCGTACGGAGGCGAGGAATGCCCGGTGCACGCGGCGGTCCTCCGGATCAGTCCCGTTGGCGAACTGGCGGAGTACCTCGCGCCGCTCGCTGACGAGGTGGTCGCCGCACAGCCAGTCTGCCCAGACCCGGTCCGGTGGGACGTGCCGGTAGGGCTCCAGCTCGTAGCGCTTGGCCTTGATTGAGGATGCCGGCAGTTTGGCGGCGTCTTTGAGGAACCGGTCGGATGCCTCGGTGGCGTAGAGCTCGGCTGCGGTCTCGGGAAGCTTCTCCGCGAACGCACGCGCCTCCTCGACCCGCTGGTGAAAGGTGAGGACGGTGCGCAGGTTGTGGGCGGCCGCGTGTTCCAGGAGGGCGGTCTGGAGGAGGGCGAGGCGCCGGCCGCGCAGCGCTTCCTCGGACATGCCCGGGACTGGTTCGGGGTCGCGGATCTCGATGACGTCGATCTCGAAGCCCGCGAGGACGCCCCGTTCGATGCTCTCGGAGAGCCCCAGCTCGAAGACCCATTCGCCGTAGGGGCCTGCCGGGTCGGAGGTCATGCTCGCGATCTCCAGCTCCTTGCCGTCCTTGCCCTTCTGCGGCCGAGGCGAGGCAAGGATCCGGGGCGTGGCAGTCAGATACAGGCGGAAGTCAGCCGGGATGCGGGCGTTGTCGTGGATCGCTGCCCACGGACGGCCAAGGTCACCGGCTGTGGAGTGAGCCTCGTCAATGATGGCGAGGTCGAAGCCGCTCATGGACTGCCCGTACAGCCGCTCCCCACCCGCGAGAGCAGCCTCCAGCGGCCCCCGTACCTTCTCCTCGCCCAAGGGGGCGTTGACGTCTTCGCGGTCCACGAGGGAGGCGTACGTGGCGAACACGACCACCGGCCCGCGCCCGGCCCACAACGCCAACTGGATCGGGTTCGTGGTCGTGTTCACCCCGAGCGCCTCCAGGACGTCGTCCTTCTCCAGCGAGCACACCGCCACCATCGGCTCGTTGTGGCCGACCCTGCGCCACACCAGAGTGGTCTGCACGAGGAGATCCAGCGTGGGAACCATGACGAGGATCCGCCCGTCCCTAAAGTTGTCCAGCGCGGCCCAGGCAGCCGTGATGGTCTTGCCGGACCCGGTCGCCGACACAACGGTGGCGCGAGCACCCCTCTCCGGCACAGCGGTTCTTGCAGGGAACCCCACCCACTTCCGGATACGCGCATTCGCATCCACCTGATGTTCCCGCAGCTGAATAGCAGACATTCCCTGGTCCCTTTCTAGGAATTGACCGGCGTGAAA